>JAILRH010000049.1 GCA_024698345.1 Lachnospiraceae bacterium
GGGGAACCCAAATCAGCGAGACACGCGACAAAGCATTTTTTGTCGCGAGCGAAAGTGATTTGATATCCGAAGGATGAAAATCACGAAAGCTAAGCAGATCTGCGGATTCGAGCTGGCATTGCTGAAAGGCTGAATAGTTACGTTATTATTTGTTATTTTTTTTATTTGTTGCTACTATAATTCTCTCATTTCACAACATAGACCTTATGCCTAGCTGTAACATACTTAATCTCATTGTCATTACCAAGTCCTATTGTGGTAATTCTGTCACCGATATTATATTTTCTTATAACCTTTCCCTGTAAGTCACATTCATAAATATAGTTCTCACATACAAACAGTCTGTCCGGTGTATTAGCAACACAATAATCCCCTTTGTCAATAATCACCTCCGGATTCTTCAAAAGTCCGTTCTCGCAAACTTCAGCCTTCCAGGTTCTCTTATAGGTTTCGTCAACTGAATAAATGCTACCACCTATTGGTGCTTTTGAGAGATTTGTTGCTCTGATTAAATCGTAATGCAATGGAATTATGGTTTTTTCATCAGGTGCCACAAAGGCTTTCTTTGGATTATACTGTAATACAAACTTGTAATCACCTCCGTCTCTTAACCTATTTCCCGGATACACAACATACTCCGGTGACAGATCACTCATTTCCTTTATTTCCAGTGGCTTTATCTTTCTGTCTTCCACTACAAAAGCTACTATGACAGCATTACTGTTGTACCATTTTCCATATGAAGATCCATATGAATCAGGAGGCAATTCATATACTACCGGCACTCCGTCAACCTGCGCCTCTGCAGGTATTACATATTCGCCAACAAAAATAACATTATCTTTACTGTCTGTTATCATGGAATTAATTTTAATTGGAGATTCAAACAACAACTGTAATTCCAGAGTTCCCGCATCAATCATATAAGCTCTCTTATCAAACGAATCCAAAAAATAGAAATTCCCCTTTGAATCTGTCATTGCTCCGTCTGCAAATCTGAAATCATCAAACTCTTTTATTATTTTTAGGTCAACTCTCTCAATCTTAGATGCATCCTCATATGGATAACTTATTTTTGTTATTCTACTATTATTACTTATATTTTCGTTTGCGCCTTCACTATTATTTATAATTACATTTTCATTTATTATTTCATCACTATTTGCATTTTCAATTTCTTCACCACTTACAATTTTTACAGCCTGCCATGAATCGATTGTCTCATTTGTTGTGCAGTTCTTTAAAAAATGTGTAAACTGAAATTTCATCTGAGTTACGTTCTGCATTACATTGAATACTATATTCTTACAGTTGTAACACTTTACGCAGTACTCAAAAGGTGTCTTTACAAACACTGTCCTAAAGAAATATGCAACATTAAACTTTATATTATTACATTCAACAAGCTCATATGGCAATGCATATTCACCCTCTGCCATCTCTTCTTCTGTCTGAATTGCATAAAAATTCCAATTTGAAGAATTAATCATTCTGATTTCATTTCGCTGGTGGTGTTCAAGTGATATGCAATATACATTTGAACTGATGCTGCTATCTTCAACCTGAAAGCCGGAAGATGCATACATGCTGGCTGTCCATAAATCCTTAAAGGTTCCACCTCCACCTTTTACAAGTACACTTGGATACTGTGCATCCCACATTTGCATTGGATCTTTATCCCAGGTTCTTGAGTCATTATAAGGTGAATCAAATTCCCCTGTTCCTTCAATTAAATAACCGTGTCCTCCAAGTATCTTTACATCATTAAGATATGAATCTTTTCCTGACTGCCACAAAAGTGCTATTGCTCTCGGATTTCTTCCGCCTGTGGCAATTCCTATTCCGTTCACTATATTACGCCCTTCCGGAGGTGTAACCACAAATCCTTTTGACGGACCAAATCCTGTAAAAGCTTCACTGTTATCCGCAAGTACAAACCTTGTAGTATAGGGATGAAGTCCGATTATTACGGTATCTCTCTCTAAATTAATGCTATCGGAGAATACATACTCACCGGCAGGAAAATATAATACTCTATATTTTGAAATTGCATTGTTTACCTGCTCTGTAACATCTGTTGTACCATCTCCCACAATTCCGATTTCTGATACATTTATCCATTCATCCATACTTGGAAGTTGTTTGATATCTGTAGGAAATACCGAATATAAATCTATAGACTTCACACCATTATTATCCACAAAGAATTCTCTTTTGCTAAATTCTTCTATGGATATCTCATCTATTAGCTGTGCTTCTTTCTGTTTGTCGCTGTCGAAAAATCCATGGGTATAATTCAGTATCCCCTGAGGAGATAAATCATTGCTTCTCCCCGTATCCTTGAATCTTGAAAGAGAATATACATTATTACAAACCACATTATTAATTGAAAACTGTGTCATCTGACTTTTTTCAATTGCAATATCAAATAAGACGTCAGATACATTTTCAACAACACAGTTCTCCATGTATATTTTTTCGTAATTGTCCTCCATAACATCAATAAAAATTGGAACATTTACAGTCTTATTTCTGACAATCGTCAAGCCGGATCTCTGACTCATAATGGCAGCACATTTCTGATTTTCAAAATACGTATCAATCATCATAAACGGCCATCCCGGAGAACACATTGTGGTAATAATCGCATAGTTACCGCCACGTATGCTGATATTTTCCATCTCATTACCGACATCATATATTCCGGCCATTCCGGACATAACCTCAATATTCATATAAGAAACAAAGGAATGTTGTGCATAATGGGTTCTCAGCGCGACAGCATATGGATTGCCTTCCCCAAGTCTTATATCTATATTAGACATTGCAGAATAAAACGTTCCAGGGTCTGCATCTTCAATCTCATTTTCATTCAACACTGTTTTTGCAACAAACCAAAACAGATATTTGAATCCTCCTTTATCATCCGGATGTGGTACGTCAAAACCGTCAGCTCCATCTTTGAGAACAAATATCGGTCTGGTATTTCCATAACCGATAATTCGCACAGCCTTTGGAACGTAAATTGTTCTTGATAACAGATATGTACCCTCTTTGACAAACAAAGTTCCATACCCATCAGATAAACTTATGCTGTTAATTGCTTTTTGAAGTTTTTCCGATACATCCTCAGTTCCGTCACTTTTAATATCGTAATGGCCGTCATCAAAATAGACAGCACGCTCATCATTAATAAATGATTTATAAATTGAATCCGTTCGCATATAATTCTCCCTTTATAATTCAGTTGATAAAAAACATATTATAATCCGCCCTCAATTTCAGTAATAATTTTATCAAATACCTATATCCATATCAATTTAAAAAGTGTTTTTTTGCAATTATTTTACAAAAAAAATCCAATAAATAATATAAAAAAAAATAAATTGTAAAAACGTTTTAATAATTGTTACAAATCTATCAAAAAAACTCGCATAGAAGAGAGTATTTACTTTCTTCTATGCGAGTTTTTCTTAATTTTTACTTTGTTTAGAGGATGGGGACATCTACTTCTTAATTATCATGCTGTTTTTAGTATCTGATATTATTTCATTATCTGCTACGATAAACAATTATGCATCCTGAGTTTCTGCCCACTGCGAATTATACAGTTCCGCATAAAAGCCATCCATTTTCATAAGTTCCTCATGATTTCCCTGTTCAACAATATCACCGTCTTTCATAACAAGTATGATATCTGCATTCTTTATTGTTGACAATCGGTGAGCAATAACAAAACTTGTTCTACCTTTCATAAGGTTGTTCATAGCCTTTTGAATCATATGCTCTGTTCTTGTATCTACAGAAGAAGTAGCTTCGTCAAGAATCAGAATCGGATTATTTGCAAGAATTGCTCTGGCAATGGTTAACAACTGTTTCTGGCCCTGAGAAACGTTATCTGCATCTTCATTTAATTCCATTTCGTATGCACCTGATAAGGTTTCGATAAAATGATGTGCATGGGCTGATTTTGCTGCGGCAATTACTTCTTCATCAGTTGCGCCAAGTTTTCCGTATCTGATATTCTCCTTTATGGTTCCTTTAAACAACCACGTATCCTGAAGAACCATTCCAAACATCTTTCTAAGTTCATGTCGGTCAAATTCTTTTATGTTATGTCCGTCTATTAATATTTCTCCTTCAGTAACATCATAAAATCTCATGAGCAGTTTGACCATTGTTGTCTTTCCTGCTCCGGTAGGTCCAACGATTGCTACCTGCTGACCGTCTTTTACTTTTACGGAGAAATTATTAATTACAGTCTTTTCACTGTCATAACCAAATTTGACATTTTTGAATTCAACATTACCTTTCAGTCCGCCTGTTTTTACTGCATTTTCAACAGTCTGTTCCTCTTCTTCCTCTCCAAGTAACTCAAACACACGCTCAGCTGCTGCTGCCATTGACTGGAGCATATTTGTAACCTGAGCAATCTGCTGAATCGGCTGAGTAAAGTTTCTTACATACATCATAAAAGACTGAATATCTCCAATCTTAACTTTTCCCTTTATTGCAAGATATGCACCTGAGATAACAACTCCAACATATCCCAGGTTGCCCACAAATGCCATAAACGGCATCATAAGTCCTGACAAAAATTGGGACTTCCAAGCAGACTCATAAAGTTTTTCATTTGTCTCATGAAATTTTTCTATGCTGTCTTCCTCTTTGTTAAAAGCTTTGACAATATTGTGTCCGGCAAACAATTCTTCTACCTGACCGTTAATATTTCCAAGATATTCCTGCTGAGATTTGAAATATTTCTGCGAACGTTTTACCACAACGGCAATCAGAATTACGCTTATTGGAAGCGTTATCAGCGATACTCCTGTCATAAGAGGACTTATTGATATCATCATTATAAGAACACCTATCATTGTACATACTGACGTAATCAACTGAGTAATGCTCTGATTTAATCCGTTTCCTAAAGTGTCAATATCATTTGTAATCCTTGAAAGAACCTCACCGTATGTTCTCTCCTCAAAATACTTCATTGGCATCCTGTTTATTTTTTCAGACATTTCTTTTCTGAGTCTGTAACATATTTTCTGAGTAATAGTACTCATTATATACCCCTGAATAAATGCAAAAACAGAACTAGCGCCGTAAATGATAAGAACCGTCAGCAATATCTTTCCGATATGATCAAAATCTACACTTCCGTTTCCGGCAATTTTAGATGTTATGCCCTCAACAAGAACAGTTGTAGCCTTTCCAAGAATCTTTGGTCCAACTACACTAAACACAGTACTTGCCACTGCAAACAAGGCAACTATTATCAGTGCTATTTTGTAATTGCCTATATAATCAATTAGTTTAACAATTGTTCCCTTAAAGTCTTTTGCCTTTTCACCCGGAACTATTCTTCCGTGACCATGACCACCCATTCTCTGTCTCTTGGGAGTTCTATATTTTTTTTCTTCCATTTATCTGTCCTCCCTTTTCAAACTATCTTCAATCTCTTTTGGCGACAACTGTGATTCTGCAATCTGCCTGTATACTTCACAGTTTTTCATCAGTTCAAAATGATTACCAATGCCTGCAACATTTCCTTCATCGAGAACTATTATCTGTTCAGCCTCTAATATGGTACTGATTCTTTGTGCAACAATAAATACTGTTGCATCCTTAATCTGATTAGAAAGTGCCTTTCTCAACATTGCATCAGTTTTAAAATCCAATGCAGAAAAACTGTCATCAAAAATAAAAATCTTTGGTTTTCTGGCAATAGCCCTAGCTATTGAAAGTCTCTGTTTCTGACCTCCGGACACATTAGTTCCACCCTGGGATATTTCAGAATTATACTTTTCTGCCTTTTGCTCAATAAATTCTGTTGCCTGCGCAATGGTTGCTGCATTTTTCATATTATCATCAGTAATATCTGATGCACCATATTTGATATTTGACTCAATCGTTCCTGAGAAAAGTACTCCTTTCTGTGGAACATATCCCATATTATTTCGAAGTGATTTCTGAGTAAAATCTCTTATATCATTTCCATCAATCTTAATGCTTCCTTTAGTCACATCATAGAATCTTAGGATAAGCTGCACTAATGTCGACTTACCACTTCCTGTACTTCCAATAACTGCCGTTGTCGTTCCGGGTTTTGCAACAAATGAAATATCATTAAGAACAGTTTCCTCTGCATCAGGATATGAGAAGCTCACATTTTCAAATTCGACTACTCCCACAATATCATTTATATCTTTTGCATTATAAACATCAACTACGGATGCATTTGTTTCCACTACCTCTTTTATTCTGTCTGATGCCACTGTTGCTCTTGGCAAAAGAATAGATATAACCGACAGCATAAGGAATGATAATACTATCTGCATTGTATATGTAATAAACGCTGTCATCGTTCCAACTTCAAGGGTACCATTATCAATTTTGTGAGTTGCAACCCAAACAATCAGAATACTTATTCCATTCATAATCAGCATCATTGCAGGCATCATGAAACTCATTGCCCTGTTAGTAAAGAGCATAACTTTTGTAAGATTTTCATTTGCATCATCAAATCTTTTTTCTTCCAGCTTTTCTCTTGAAAAAGCCCTGATTACCGGAATACCTGTAAGTATTTCTCTTGAGACAAGATTCACTCTATCAACTAAGTCCTGCATCAATTTGAATTTCGGCATTGCCACTAGCATCAAAAATGCCACAAGGCACATAAGAAGTGCTATTGCTACAACGATAATCCACTCCATTCCGGAATGAGTTCTTATTACCATTATTATTCCACCTATTGCTAAAATAGGTGCATAAGCAACCATTCTAAGCATTAACACTGAAACCATCTGTACCTGTTGTACATCATTTGTGCTTCTTGTAATAAGAGATGCAGTTGAAAATTTCTTCATCTCAGATTCAGAAAAGTTCATGACATTTTTAAATACTTTTTCTCTTAAATCACGACCAATTTTTGCACCGACCCTTGATGCAAAAAAACCAACAAACACTGCTGCCAATACCATTAGTAATGTCATTGCAATCATCTTTGCCCCGGTAGCAAACAGATATTGCGTCTGTTGTTTATTTAAATCAAGCCCTATTTTTTCATATTCGTTTTTTACAAAAGCAACTGTTGATGAATGAACCATCGAATCGCCAAGAGTAGATATTTTTTCTTCTGCTCCTTTTCTGATACGCAATATTGTTTCATCATCAAGTTTCATTAAGGAAGATGATGCATCACCTGAGTCTGTAGACATACCTGGGTCTGCACCAAAAGACATTGTGCCCTCACCAAATCCACCTTGTAAACTCATATAATACAACATAATTGAAGTCGAATATTCTTCTTCCAGTTCCTCCAAATTATTTTTATCTGAGTTTTTTAGTTCATACACGGTAATTTCATATTTTTCATCATCGTTAGAACTCCGGCTTACCTTATCTCCCTTTTTATATAGAGAAAACCAATCCTTTCTCTCTTCTTTGGTAAGAAACATGCTAATTCCCATATAGCTTTCTTCACTTATTTTTTCAGGAATACCATACTCAATACCTGAATTGATAATTCCTGTATCTATTAGTTTAGATGTATAATTTGGAAGTGACAAATCACACATAGCCTGAACAAAAAGAAAACATATTATAAGCAAGCAGGAGAATTCGCTGCCCCTAAAATTTTTTATAAATCTCATATTTCTACCACCTCACTGTAACAATATTAAAACTCAAAAGTGTCGCGATTATAATACCATATAATCACGACACTTATCAAACATTATTTAGACTCGCCTGTCTTTTTATTTTTATCATCAACCGAATTTTTTGACGTTTTCTTTTCTGACTTGTTATCCTCTTTAGTTTTCTCAGTAATTTCTTCCGGCTTTTTTAATGAATCTTCATATCTTTTCCTGAGTTTGTCATAGATTGCAGGGTCTTCTTTTGTTTCTTTTGTTCCTTCCTTTTCTTCCTCTTCTTCTATCTTTGTTCTGTAAAAATCCATCTCGTAATCAAAATCAATATCACTGCATTTTACTACAAGCACCTTATTTATTATTTTTATACTTCCGGCATGTGGATAATTTCGCATTTTAATAACTTCCGGATTAAGAACTACATTTCTTTTTTCTTTCAAATCATCGATTGTATTATAAACAAAACCGGTATATAAATTTAAAAGATCTGCACGAGTATATGTATTAATCATCTCCGTATAATTACCGTTAAATATGAAGCGTGTTCGCTCACCAAGAACATTTTTCAAAGAATTATCCAAAATATTACTTACGTCTCTTCCACCCTTACTTGAACCTACAAACACAATCGGATATCCGGAATTGTAACCCTCAACATTCTTGATATCCGAAACAAGTGAAGTGAGGTAACTCTGCGTCTGCATCTTTGTATAATCCATTATGACGTAATTGATATTTGCCTGAACACTGTAACTAAAGATAGCGCCCGCCATCAGAATCCACACAACAGGACATACATAGTTTATAGTTCTGTTTTCCGGAATAATATTAATCAGTCTGTCAAAAAATGCAATTCCAAAAATCAAAAACAGAACTTCGGAATAAACCATCAGTGTTCTTATATCACTATTGTTGCAGATAATAATTATTCCATTAACTGCAATCGGGAAAATCGCAACGTAAACTATACTTCCAAACCAAACAATAGGCTTCGCTTTTTTCTTTAAAAGAATACCAACAATTGATGCTATTCCCAAAATGATTGCTACAATAAATGCAACCTTACATATATATGACTCAAAAGTAACATGATAATTATCATGAATAATATCCATCTGTTTATAACATTCAGCAATCAGTCCGGGAATATCCGACAATTGCATTTTTCCCATCTGATCAATTCCATGATAATCACTTAGACTGTATCCTGTTACCTGCAGACTTACAAAAACCATCAGCTTGTATACAATAAAACCTAATACCAGAGTTGATAAATAGATAAAACTGTCTGCTATCACTTTCTTTGGATTGAATTCTTCCAATAATTCAACCATTAATAACAAAACGAGCATTCCTGCGATAAAGGGAATATACGCCTGATATACGCCAATTGAACATGCCATAAACAACGTCGAAAGATATTTAACCCAGATTTTTTTTTGTTTTGCAAGCAATACACTAATTGCACAAAACAATATTGCTACCGCATAAAAATGAACTGTAAATCTGTAAAACATCGAAGCTGTTATTGCCGGAAAACTCACCAACAATCCCGAAGAGATAACAATCAATAATTTGCTTTGAATCTTATACAGATAAACTATAATACTCGATGTAAACGCTATCAAAAGAATAGTTATTGCTCCATTAACAAACGGAAGATTATAACCTCCTGTCAATTTGCCAAGAAGTGATAAAAACCATCTTCCTGATTCAACAGCAGAACCATAACCATGCAGCGTGTTAAAAGCATTGTCATGATTATTATGTATGTTTGCCATCGAAAATCCATGAGTCAGCAAACCGATAATAATTGTTGAATAAAAAGCTATCTTGTAACGTACATCTAACTGCTTCAATTGTTGAAGTAATTTTTTTTCAAATATCATATATTTCCTTTCTCTCAAGGTAGTTTATTCATCTGCATATTTATGCAACCTGCCGGATGACATATAAATATAAGTCTGCTCCGGACAAAAAATTATCTTCACAATTCTAACATTTTTATCAAAATTTGTAAACGAATAACATTTATTAATTATTACTTTTTTAAAATTATCTCATTGTTTCTTAACAATTTACTAATTGCAACCTGATAATTTACAGATTACCCTTTGGAAATTTCACTGTAAATCTTGTTCCAATATCAGGTCTTGATAACACTTCTATTATTCCGTCGTGAGCGTCCACAATCCATTTTGCAATTGACAGTCCTAAACCCGAACCACCCGAATTGCTGTTTCTGTCGCTGTCAGCTCTGTAAAATCTCTCAAAAATATGTGATACGTCTTTTTCTTCCATACCGATTCCCTCATCCTGTATCCTAAAGAAAATGTAATTGCCGTCTTCTCCTGACGACATAGTGATTGTTGTCTTTTCAGGAGAGTACTTTTCCGCATTTTGAATGAATATTCTCATGCATTGCTTGATCATTGCATTATCACCATTCATAAATCGTTCTCCACCAGCAATAAACTCATATTTATGACTTCTGTCAATCATTTCTGATTCTTCCCAGACTTCCTGCAAAATGGAATTGATATCTATTTTTTCTTTATTCATTTTGTTTCTTCCATTGTCGCCTCTCGCAAGAAACAGTAGCTGATCAACAAGTTCCTTCATATGACTTGTTTCATTCTTTAATGCTTCGATTGACTCAGTCAGTACTTCCTCATCATCCTTTCCCCATCTGTCAAGCATATTAACATATCCCTGTATTACCGCAATAGGAGTTCTAAGTTCATGAGATGCATCTGACACAAATCTGGCCTGTCTTCTCTCACTCTCTTTCATCTGCCTTAGAAGATTATTAAGGGCAACCTCTATACTCTGCAAATCCTTATCACCGGTGTGAATTCCTTCATCCACTTCATCAGGATTGATATGTGTTATTGCAGCTTCAAGGTTTTCAACTTTTGACATATCAAAAGAAGAGCGACTAATTGCTTCTGTCCTTATTGCAAGATCATTTAGTGGTTTTAACTTTCTTCTTATTTTAATAATCCTAAAAAAACCGGATATTAAAAACAGCATTTCAAAAAACAAAACAACTAGCATTGGAAGAAAATTCTTTTCAATTATATTTACGAGATATATTGATTCTGCCGAGTCACCTGCATACCGGATTACAAATCTGATACTTCTGATACTTCGATCCATAAAGAAACGAATTCCAACAACATCTGTATTTTTGTTCAAATATATATTGGCAACGGAATTTGTAAATAATAATACCAGCAACAATAAATCAAAAAACACGACAGCAAGTATTTCTCTTCTTATCTGACTGCCATTCAATCTTCGGGCAATAGAAGTCGTTTTTCTTGAAATAGTGTTTTTCTTTTCTATATTAATTCTATTTATAACATTATCCATATACGCCATACTGATCTCCAATTCCCACTCTCACTATTTTCAGCAAGAGTCCTTATCTGAATCCTATTTCTTTATCTGAATTTATATAATATTCAAGACTCGCTTGCGAGTTTTGCTGCGAAATGCGCGTCAGTCATGAGATAACTTACATAGAAGTTATCGATCGCGACAGAGATTATTTATATCAGAGTAACTATTCAGCCTTTCAGCAATGCCAGCTCGAATCCGCAGATAAATCTGCTAGTTCTCCTCTTTAATAACATAACCTACTCCTCTGACTGTTGTTATCATTTTAATTCCATACTTATCATCTATCTTTGTCCTCAGATATCTGACATATACATCAACAACATTTGTCTCTCCCATATAATCATACCCGCACACCTGATCCATTATTTTTTCTCTGGCAAGCACAATATTCTTATTTTGAAGAAGCATTTTTAAAAGTTCAAATTCTCTGTTTGTAAGCTCAACACTATTTCCATCCACCAGCACTTCATGTCTGTCTATATCCATAGTTACATTTTTCCATGTAAGCTTTTCTCCTTCAGATCTGTCAGTGGATTTTCTCTTCAATGCAACTCTAATTCGCGCCAATAGTTCTTCAATTGCAAATGGTTTTGTAATATAGTCGTCTGCACCTGCATCTAGTCCTGACACCTTATCCATAACCGCATCTCTCGCTGTTACAAGAATAATAGGAATATCACTTTCTTTTCTGATTCTTCTTAAGACTTCGACACCATTCAACTGAGGAAGCATCACATCAAGCAATATCAGACTGTAATTTCCTGACAATGCCATATCAAGACCTGATCTTCCATCGTATACTTTATCCACTTCATAGCCTTCATGCTTTAATTCCAGTTCAATAAATCTAGCAATCTTCTCTTCATCTTCAACTACAAGTATTTTATTGTCCATATTATTCCCTTTCTTATATCTAAGTTCATAAGCATAAAAAAACTCCTACCAAAGTTTGCTTTTATTTCCCCCTTATAAGAGTGGGCGTCTTATTCGACTTAGATAAAATATGTATCGTTTGTCACATAATATTTCAAGGGATGCTGTCAAAACAACATCCCTAAAAACCATATTATTTCTTGAAATCTTTCTTAATATTGTCGCACATTTCTGAAGCTTCATCACAGGCTTTGTTAATATCAAAATTAATATTTACCGTATCAATTCCTTCAAATCTATATCTGTACTCAAAGAATAAACCAATAATCAAAAGCGGTACAGTGATTCCAAAAGCTAAGAGACATACAATTAGTACAAGTACAGGAACATTTATAACAACATTGCCTCTTTTCTCAACTATAAATGATGTTTCAACACTGGATTTAATTAAATTTCCACATAATTCAAAAAACTTATCTAACAATTGCCCAAATGATGTCTTTTTGCAATCCTTTTCATATGCTCTCTGTGTCTTTTCAAATTCCAAATTTACAGGTTGCTCGTTTGTTGTTGTATATCTGTCTTGCTCCGGAGCCTTAACTTTTCCTTCTTTTTCAAGTGCAATCATTGCATCAAGTAAATCATAATTATTTTCTTCTAATACTTTTTTTGCTTCCTCATAGCTGATTCCGGTTTTCTCTCTGATTCTTTCAATTTTTTCGATATTTTCCATAATTATTACCTCTCTTTACTAATACTCTTTTTCTTTTCTCATCGATGATGTAAGTTTTTCTTCCTTACACCTAAAGAATATCGTAAGTTGATTAATGTAAAATGTGATAAAGATTAAAATCAGATTAAAAAATGAATATTGTTTTTAATTTTCTTTATCGCCTAACTTATTAATATAATCTAAAACATCATCACCTATATTATCCATCAGATAATTTTTATGATTAACATTTGCCTCAATTCTTTCTCTAATCTGATGTATTGTCATCTGTAGTTCTGACTTTAATTCTTTTGCCGAAAGGATAGTGCACCCCTGAGATAAAACTGTCAACTGTTCGAGTCCGTCGGATGTAGCAACCTTGACGTCATATTTTCTTCCCATACTGTGCGCCATTCTCTCAATATACGCATCTGCTGTTTCATCTTCTTTTGTGTATACAATTTTAATTCCGTTAATATTAAGTTCCTCTCCCGGAAATCCTTTAAGCTTGTATGCATCAAAAACAATAACAACATTGGTATCTTTAGCACCCCTATAATTACTGATTAAATCTACTAATTTATCTCTTGCCCCGTCAATATTTGACTTGGCTATATCCTTAAGTTCATCCCACGCAAAAATAATATTATAACCATCTATTATAAGATATCTTTCATTGACTTTTCGCGGTTTGTACTCATATGGTTTACTTGCACTGACAGTTCTCTTTATACTTGAAGATTTCTTCTTTCGTAACTGACTGTTACTCAGGTTAGTATGAAATATATTTCTAGAATCATTTATTCCACCGTAAGTTCTCGCAAATATCTCTTCTAACTCTCGCTCTTCAACTGCCATATCTGAAAATGCTTTTTTTGACATAAGATCTTCATTTATAAAACCGTCCGTTTCTTCTTCGCTGTCTTCTTCTGACAGCGAAGACTCTAAATGCATATGATCATATACCTCATCCCAATTTACACCATAACCTGCTCCATGGGAACAGAATACAGAATTTGGTGTATTCTCTATATCTGCAAGTGGATCATAGCCAATCTCATCAATAACTTCATCGGGATTATGACATAAATCATACCCACCGAAAGTACAGAAAAGCTTTCCGAGACCTTTTGTGTATGACACTACCTCAAGATAATATTCATGCATAGTCGATACCGGACATCTTCCTGTAATTGTTGCATTGTCATTATCTATCTCCGGAGGATTAAAGGTTCCACTCATTCTCTCAACATCAGACATAGCCCTTCCAATCATCTCCGCAGGTATCTCTAAATAAAAATCATAATAAGGTTCAAGTAACACTGAATTTGCGTACATTAGTCCATGTCTGACTGCTCTGTATGTTGCCTGTCTGAAATCTCCGCCCTCCGTATGCTTTAAATGAGATTTTCCGTTGACCAACGTAATCTTTATATCCGTAATCGGTCCACCTGTCAGTACTCCTCTGTGCTCTTTCTCATTAAGATGAGTCATTATAAGCCTCTGCCAATTTTTACTTAGAGCTTCTTCACTGCAACAACAATCAAAGACCGTTCCAGTTCCTCTTGGCAATGGTTCTAATATCAAATGTACCTCTGCGTAATGCTTTAAAGGTTCAAAATGTCCCACTCCCTCAACTACATCTTCTACGGTTTCCTTATATACAATACTTCCGGAGCCAAATTTCACATCAACTCCAAATCTTTCATTTATTACACTTTTTAATATCTCTGTCTGAACCTGTCCCATCAGCTTCACGTTTATTTCTTTTAATTCTTCATTCCAACTGACCATAAGTTCCGGTTCTTCATCTTCCAGAATTCTCATATTAGATAGCATTTCAATTGTATTGACATTATCAGGTAAAATAAGTTTGTAATTAAGAACCGGCTCAAAAGCAGTCCCCTTATATTCACGTTCGCTCCCTAATGCCATACCGGATTTTGTTTCTGTAAGTCCTGTTACAGCACAAACATCCCCTGCAAATACTTCATTTACTGTCTCGAATTTATTGCCTGAATATATTCTTATTTGATTAATTTTTTCCTCACAAATCAGATCTTTAACTTTAATGCTTCCCGCAGTAATCTTCATATGAGTCAGTCTGTTATTTTGCTCATCTCTCGTAATCTTATACACTCTCGCTGCAAATTCATTAGTATAATTAATATCTGACGAATTCTCTTTTGAAGTACCATTTGAAGTATTACTGTTTGATACACTTTCATTCATTAACTTATTGTTAAAGTAATATTTATCAAGGGTATACCTGTCTAATGAATCTATAAGACTGTCGACTCCATCAAGTCTTAAGGCAGAGCCAAAAAAACAGGGGACAGTCTTTCTCATAGCAATAAGACGCTTGACATCATCTTCCTCAACAACACCATCCTCAAAATACTTTTCCAGAAGTTCTTCATCACAGGCAGCAACATTTTCCAAATAATTCTCATCACAAAAATCTACACAATTCTTAGACAAATGGTTTTGAATATCTGACATTATCGAATCTTTATCAGCCAGTTCCTGATCCATCTTATTTACAAATATAAACACCGGTACGTTATATTGCTTCAATGATTTCCACAATGTCCTAGTGTGCCCCTGAACTCCTGAAACTCCATTTACAACGAGAATTGCATAATCAAGTACCTGTAACGTTCTCTCCATCTCTGCGGAAAAATCCACATGTCCGGGAGTGTCCAGCAAATAGTATTTAGTTGATTCTGTCTGAAAAACCGCTTGCTTAGAAAATATAGTTATTCCCCTTTTTCTTTCAAGTTCATTCATATCCAAAAAAGAATCTTTTGAATCAACTCTTCCTATTTTTCTGATGGATCCGTTCAAATATAAAAGTGCCTCAGAAAGCGTTGTTTTTCCGGCATCAACATGTGCTAATATTCCAATAGTTATTTTTTTCATTGATTTCTCCAAAATGAATTCTATACAAAGTTACACTATTCTTTTATTAAAATATCAACTGTATGAGCTGACGCTCCAATCAAATCTAATCTCTCACATACAGACATTTGATACTTTACAAACAAATCAAACTCTTCCTCCGAGAGTCCATTCAAAACCTGTCTCATATGATTAGCCGGACCATCCGGTGAAATGATTTTTACACGTGTCAATTCTGCATCACTGTTTAATTTAGAAATATCTTCCATTCTTACGTAATCATACAAATCATTTTCTCCAGGATTACACTTGAAATTACTGTCAAACCTTCCATCCTTAATGCACTGAAGTACATTCTTCTCCTTAAATCCGTAAGTAAGAATAGCATATTCATTCATAACATATGCAACAAAGATATAACCACCTTTCTTTGTTACTCTTTTAGCTTCTTTTAACGCTTGAAGCTTTTCATTATAAGTCAAAAGATGATACATAGGACCAAATAAAATAGCAATATCAAAAGAGTCATCTTCAAATTTTTTCAAATTAACAGCACTTCCCTGAAAAGCCTTGACATTACTCTTTTTAGCTTTAAGCTTTCCAAGGTTTGTATTTACCAATTCAACTGCTGTTACGTCGTGCCCCTCTTCTGACAAAGGTATACTATATCTGCCAGTTCCTGCACCTATATCTATTATCTTTATTTTTT
>JAILRH010000099.1 GCA_024698345.1 Lachnospiraceae bacterium
TTAGGGACTTTCACCCATTAGAAACGTGCGCCACAAGGCGCACATAAAAAATGGAGACCATCCAATAGCATGGTCTCCATTTTTTATTTGCCACTTAGCACATATGTGCTTGAAGCGGTAGTTATCTCATATCTGATATAATTTTTTGATGAGTACGGGCGACAGGACTTGAACACTTTGAATACATTTTCCGAAACGCTCACCGAAATGGTCTAAGGGCGAGCACCTCTACGCCCTTAGCGAAAACTAGCAATGTTTGTTATTTCTGCGAGGCGCCTGGAAAGAGTCCAAATTCTGTTGCAATGTTTATTTGTTGATTCCTGTTTTGGAATCCGCTTTCTGTTTTGGTAACCCTGTTTTGTTAACTTTATATCTTCACCTTCTTTGGTACTATTCTTTAAACTATCTATCCTCTGGCGGTATATATTCAATCAAATCTTCAATAGAACATTCCAATGCATAACATAATCTCGCTAATACAGAAACATCTATTCTCTGTACTTCATTTTTTATATAAGCTTTCAATTGAGTTCTTTGCATTTCTGCACGAAAAGCTAATTTATTTATGCTTATATTTTGTTTTTTCATTATTTGTTCTAATTTTATGTTGATAGTTCCAAATTCTACATCTATCATAACAGCACCTCATTCATTCTATTTTATATGATAAAAACAATCTTCTTTCATTGCCATGAGTAGGTTTGTATGATATTATTATATGAGTAGATATTTACTCATATAATGGAGGTTAGTTTATGCAAAAATTTCAATTCAAATCAATCACTTTCGAATTAAGTGAGCCAGAACAAAACTATGCGTTAGAATCACAAAAAAACAGCAAATTCCAACAAGAGGCAGTCATTCAATTTGGAAAATGTTATGATAATTATGCTTCTATGGATGAAGCAATGAAAAAAATATCCGAAGATTTAGCAAATATAATTCTTGCAACTTCTGAAAAATATATTTCAGAATGGGTAAAAAAAGGATATTACGATATTGATTCTAATATCTTCATGTCAAACTATGCTTCAAAATATATTACGGATAGCTTATATATTGAAGATGCTTATTATGAAGTTGAAGAAAAATATACTGATATTGTTATGACTCAAGAGCAAAAAGAAGAATATCGAAGACTCCGAAAAGAATCTAGAGGCAGATGGGTTGGTGGTGGTTTCGGTTTTGATGGTGCAATTAGAGGTGCAACCACAGCTGGCGCAATGAATCTTGTTACTGGCATGGGACACAGTCTTGTAAATGCTGTTGGTAATATTGCGGGTAGCATTTCAGCTTCAATAAAAAAAGATAAATTATATCACGAATCAAAAGAAATCTTTATCGACGCACTAAAAAAGGATATTGTTTACTTAAAATTTGCCAATATGGCATTCTCTTCTGAAAAATTAGGCACAAAATACTCTTTTCCAAGTGAAGAAAAATGTGAGCGTGCTAATGCAATCATAAACAATATTTCCAAAAATTCTATAAAAGAACCAGAACTCACTCCACTTATAAAACAATTATTTTCGCTTAACCCTTACAATGAAGCGTTGTACGAATTACTTTTATCTTTATATGGTGATTCCGATAAATATCTCGCTTCAATAGCTGATTATTTCGGAAAACATACTGAACTGACAAATATGAAATTGAATAATATAAAAAAAGTATATGAACAAAAACCAAAGTCAACTTGGCAAGAGTGTAGAAATCTTGAAGAGGAAATGAAACAATTATCCAAATACTATGGTATTTCTGATGTAAATTATACAACCGATTTAATTGAATCCATCCATAAAAAATACGAAGAATTATATATAAAGGCTTCAACGTATAACAATATTTTATATGCATCACCAGAAGAAGCTGAATCAGTAAAAAAAGAAGAGGCAGCTGTAAATGAAATTAAAAAAAATATTGTTGATACTGACTATAGTTCTCTAGAAGAGGCATTGTCAAAAATTAATATGATAAATAGTTCCTTTTATAAGGACAAGTCCAAAGATATTGAATCTATAAAATCCAAGTTATCTAATATTGAGAAAAGAAAAATTAATGCTATTTTTTCTAAGGCTGATGCGTATGATATGAAATCATTGCAAGATGCATTAGAAGCAATTCGTGTTTTTCCTAATCATTATTATGATAAAAAAGAAGACCTTAAAAGAATTCAATCTAAAATAGATAATTTTGATTCTGATAGCAAAAAATTTTTGAATTATACTTTTGACTCAACTGATGAAGCAAAAAAAGCAAAAAAAATATATGAAGATAGCTTAGCTCTTATTAGCTGTGAAAAATACGAAGAAGCAATAAATAAAATTAATGAATGTCCAATACCAAAAGTCAAATCGGCTATGCAATCCAAAATTCAAAATAACGCACGTAAAAAATTGGAATCAACTATCTCTCATGCCAAAAAATTCAAAAATAATAATTTCACCCCTAATATTTCTTTAAAAGAAACAATATTGTGGATATTGGCGATTGAGGTGATTGGATTTATTGTT
Organism: Lachnospiraceae bacterium; assembly: GCA_024698345.1. GTDB lineage: Bacteria > Bacillota > Clostridia > Lachnospirales > Lachnospiraceae > SIG293. The sequence goes on from JAILRH010000099.1 coordinate 2,514, forward strand.
TCACATTTTATTTCTTTTGTGCCAATTATCGCAGTTATTCTTGATGTATTAGTTATTATTGGATATATCATTTCTTTAAACGACTTAAAGAACGAGAAAGCTAAAGCCCAAGCAGCCTATGATAAGATAGAAAAACTAAATTCTATAGGCTATAATTTCACTTTAGATGA
>JAILRH010000227.1 GCA_024698345.1 Lachnospiraceae bacterium
AATCCACTTCGCTACTTCTCAGTGATTACACGGTCGCCAAGTGAAAATCTCTGTGCAAGCCATGAGATAACTTACTTAGTAAGTTATCGACTGCGACAGCGATTATTTATAATCGCGATAGCACAGATTTTCGCTTGGCTCTTCGTGAATAACAAAATGAGGAGAAGTGCTCCCCTCTTCGGTTCGCACTTCTCCTCTTCACCGTCACTTTATGACGTTTTATAAATCAATAACCTTATTGGTTATTTGGCTATTTAATCTTTTTAACCTTAGACCATTTTCCAAAGTTCTTCTTGCCGTTTGTAATAACATAAGCTCTTGCTTTTACGTAGTATTTCTTCTTAGCCTTAAGTTTCTTAATTGTTATAACATTCTTTGCAGAATCAACTGTCTTTGTACTCTTCTTATCAAACTTCTTGCTTGTAGAATACTTAACCTGATATCCTGAAACCTTATCTAACTTCTTAAGTGTAAGTTTAGCTTTCTTCCTGTTACCCTTACGAGTTACTTTGCTGATAGCTGTCTTTCCAACTGTTGTATTTGCCGCTGTTGTTGTCTGTGGAGCTGTTGTAGTTGGTACTGTTGTTGTTTTTTCCGGATTTTTAGCTGTTGTTGGTGCTTCAGTTGTTGGTGCTACTGTGGTTGGTACTTCTACTGTTTTACCTTCATCATTGCTTGATTTTAAAGGAATACTCATCTGAACAAATTTACTCTCTGCATACTTTTCCAGAATATCTTCAAAATTATCATCATCAAAATCATCAAAATCAAATGCTGTAGTCTTTTTCTTTGCAACGGTCTTACCGTTTACAGTTTTGATATCATTTCCTTTTGACAAGACAAACCATCCTGTATAATCCATCTCTGCAGCAATAATTACTACTCTGTCTTTTACATTAAATGCACTAACTGTATCATAACCCTCTGCTTCCAAGGCCTTTCTATCAACAATATACTCTGATGCTATAAACTCATCTTTTTCAACATCGTATGTATAAATATCTCCAAGCCCGTCCGCTGCCGAACCGATAATCATAAGCCCACCTTCAACCGGTACTATGCTAAAAAATTCATTGTTATCATATTCTTCCAATGATGCTTTACTTGGTTTCCATTCTTTTCCATCAAAAATATAGTTTGGTCTTTTTTTAACTTCTCCATCTATATAATCTTCACCGTTAAATAAAGAAACAATTTTGTCATCTACACTATACATACCAAATGCATCTACATCTTTAGGAATTTCACCTAAATCATTAGATTCAACTAATTTTCCACTGCATCCATCTGTGCCAAAATCACATTCAACTTTATATACATCATATGTTTTTTCACTGTCTGCCTGATGAATGTAATACAAATTGTTGTTATATTCAACTAATGCAAGTGAATCAAGCCAGTCAAACTTCGGAATCTCTGCCAAAGTTGTCCATTTATTGTTAGCAATATCATATGCAAGAATTGCAGATGTTTCAGAGAAACCAAAGTCTATAGAACATACCCGCAAATAGTATCCCTTATAGTACATTCCATTCGAAGTTGATAACTCTTCGTAATCTGTGTATCCAGGGTAGCCAAATCCCTCTATTGAGTTTGCAACTTCTTTTGTTTCCCATGTAATAGGCTGTGTCATATCATCCGGGACAGTTCCAATAGAAACAGCTTGGTTATCTTCATCCATTAACACTAATTCATTACCGGTAGAAAAAATGAAAGACACAGGATCCAAGAAAATCCCCTTACCATTTATTCTGTCTGGTTTCTTTCCTGTTAAATTGAAAACTCTTCTGCTAATGGTTCCTGTTTTTGTTTCAACAGAAATATTGAGTATCTTGTTATCTAAAGACTTATCCAAATCAGCAACAATTCTGCTATCCGCATTTTCTGATGTTTCAATTTTCTTATCATTAATTTTTAATGTGCTTCCAGCAAGACGCTTGCCTTCAACAACGAGTTTTCCGTCGTTAATCTCTGTATTTGTAACGTATCCTCTGAGATTATTAATTTTTGAGAAATCAAGTGTTCCTTCTGAAACCATCTTGCCTTCGAAATTATCATTTGCTCTTGTGCTTCCAAGAAGAATATCTTTTATTTCAGTGCTAGATTTCTCAGGGAACATTGCAGCTACAACTGCTGCTGCACCTGTGATATGTGGAGTTGCCATAGATGTTCCGTTGTAGAAATCATATTTTCCGAATTCTGAAGAATCAGCACCTTCTTTACTTACGCCTACAGCATCAAGATAGAATTCATAATCACCATCCTCATATGGTTCAACATTAAACACAATAAATCTTGTCTGTGGTCCGGTAATTTCTTCATCACCTTCATCACCTTCATCGCCTTCATCGCCTTCATCGCCTTCATCAATATCAGATTTCTTATGATCTGCTACATTAAATTTCTTTGCCCATTCCTCATCGTCTTCATAGTAATAATAATCATCCTCTTCTTCCTGTACTCCGATAGGTACACTGAAGAAATCCCAATAATTATTAGCAGCTTCGATAGTGTCTTCTGCGATGTAGTTCTCGAAATCTATTGCTTTTTCTTCTTCATTGTATGTTCCGTCATACATAGTTACCCATGCCACTTTATCTTCATCATCTATTCCCTTGAATGATAATGCATCATAAACCGGTGTGTCTAAGCTGTCTACTTTGTATGGGATTGCAACTTCGTAAGCCTGTCCGTATTTTGCATTTTTAATAGACACTTTAAGGGACTTGTTATTATCCTTAGCTCCAAAGAATTCTTCATCGCTATATTCCATACTTACACTTGCAGGTTCTGTTTCGTCTGTTACATCAGTTCCTTCTGTCTCATCTGTTTCGTCTGTTACATCAGTTCCTTCTGTTTCGTCCACTTCATCTTCGTCTTCTTCATCATCGTATGAAGGAACATCATATGATCTGAATCCCCAAGGAATTGCTTCTTCATTTTCCTCAAAAGTTTCTGAATCAAAACCATCGTTATCTAATACTTTGACGAATTCTTTTTCATCATCAAATGAATAGTATACAGAAGCTAAATCGTTAATCTTATCTTCATCATATGTAACCGGATTGAAGCAATCATAACAAACAGATGATAAAATATCTGTTCCCGGCGCTGCCAAATCAACGCTCTTTGCTCCAACATTAGAGAATGAAGCAAGTTCATCTTTTTCATTTGTTGCTGCAACTGAAACAACATAGTCACTGTCATAGCTTGCAGGGTAGGAAGGGCTTCGATCATTATCACTGTATTCGTTTCCTGCTGCTGCGATTACGAGAGCTCCCTGCTCACCAACCATGTTGATAAGAGTTTCCATAATCTCACTTGGGGCGCCTCCGCCGTATGAACAGTTGATTGCCGCAATATCTACACCGAGTTTCTGTGCCTGATAAATATAGTTAAATGCTCCGATTTCATCTTCGTCGTAACCAAATCCAGATTCATCAAGGAATTTAAGTGCCATAATCTTAATATTGTCAGCTTTTGCAACTCCTGCAATACCAGTTTCATTATCCATTACTGCTCTTGCAATACCTGCACAGTGAGAACCGTGACCATGGTCATCCATTGGGTCTTTGTCATAATTAACAAAATCGTATCCGTGCTTTCCTTTTAACTTATCATTTTTAAGATTATTTACCCACATTACATCTGCTAAATCTTCATGTGTGTAATCAACACCTGTATCGATAATAGCAATTACCTTTTCGCCGGATGCATTGTTCTTAATCTCTTCTGAATCAGCATTAGTATCTAATCCTTCTGTTCCACCGAACTGACCTTTGTTGTCCAATGCCCACTGGAATTTGCTTAAAGAATCATCTGTAGCTAATGCATGCTTTTTATAATTTGGTTCAGCATAAATAATACTCTTCTGTGCTGAAAGTTTCTTAATCAATTCTTCTGTTGAATATTTGTCAGACTTGACAACTGAAACTGCGATATCTTTACCGCTTTTTGAAGTTGAGTGGCTGAGTGATTTTACAGTCTTGCCGCTCACTCCCTTGAACTCATATGTACTCTTAATTGTTGCGTATGTCCCCAATTTCTTATTGACTGATTTGCTGCTTATCACATCACTGTAGTACATGATAACAGCTTCTCCCTTTGCGTACTCCGCATTTTTCTTTGTGTCTTTGATTTTAGCCTTACCCTTGTTGTTTTTAAGCATAGCATGTATTTCATTTGTGTTTTTAGATAATTTTGCAACTGCATTGTTTTCTGCTGCATTTGCAATAGCCCCTGAAGTAGGCACCCCCGAAACAACCATGCTTGCTGCTACAGCTAAAGTAAGCCCTGTCTTGATTGTTCTTCTCATAACAAACCTCCTAAATATTATATTGTGTGTCCGACTAACTCCCCTTATTAGTTTGTGACACTGACGCCATTATAGCAAAGTAGTTTGAATAATAAAATGACATTTTTTCGATTTTTATATTTCTTTTGCAAATCTTTAACTTTTCTTAATAAATGGAATTTGAATCATAATATCACCGGTGGAAAGGCAATATATTTGGGGGGTTGGGTTTTTTACTTTTTGGGAGGTGCTTTGGTTTTTCGGGGAGGCGCTTTGTTTTTTTGGGGAGGTGCTTTGGGGTATTTTTAGGGTTGGATTTTTTCTTTTTTGGGAGGTGCTTTGGTTTTTTGGGGAGGTGCTTTGGGGTATTTTGTTGAGAATACATACCTTATGTAAAATTCTTGATTTGAGATGTCAGCTTTTTCAGCTTATTTTCTTTGAACTTGCATCCCTTTTTAAATTTTCTTTGTTTGGGGTGCCAGCCCTTTCTTTTTTCACTGAAATTTCTTACATCCCTTTTTTATTTTTCTTTGTTTGGGGTGCCAGCCCTTTCTTTTTTCACTGAAATTCACTACATATCGTTTTATTAAATTTCAAATTTATGAATCAGCAAATTTATCAATCAATCAGCAAATTAATAAATTTATAAAGAATTAGTGTAACTATTCAACCTTTCAGAAATGCCTGCTCGAATCCAGCAAAGTTGCTGAGTTTTCGTAATTTTCATCCTTCGGATATCAAATTAGTTTTATATAAAGAAATATGAAGAATATAAAGAATATAAAGAATATAAAGAAATATGAAGAATATAAAGAATATAAAGAAATAGTAAAAGTAAACTGACAAAGGATAGTGATTATCGTATAATTGAAATATAATTAGATT
>JAILRH010000002.1 GCA_024698345.1 Lachnospiraceae bacterium
AGAAATGTTGTCCTATTTAGATAAAAAATACAATAGTACATTTATGTATTTGTCATATAGTAATGCATTTGATGGAGAATTTCTTGATGCATATGATGAAAATGATCCTGATAGAAATACAATTCATGTTCAGAGAATGAAAGGTGGCAAGTGTAAGGATGATTATGAAGATATAAAGTTGGGATATAAATTCGAAGAAATGTTTCAGAAGTTTTTTGACGAGCAGGGTGTAAAAGATAGCATTAAAGTTTATTGTACATGTACTAAGTTTGATAAAGATTCGGATGATTATATTTCTTCATGTGCTGTTGATAGTTCAATTTTTATAAATGATGATGTTAATGATGAAAAATACATAGATCAATTGATTCAAGAAATGGGGAATTGGCTGATAAAAAAGAAAAGGAATTATGCTTATAGTTTTTTTATTTATTGCCAAACTGGTGAACAATTTGAGACTACAAGTAGAAAAATATTGAATGATCCTAATAGTGATATTTCATTTGAAAGAAAAATATCTGCAATGTTAAATGAAGATGCTAAACAAATAAATGTTAGCAATTCTAAGTATTGATTTTGAGATGTTGTTTGAGAAAGGAGTGAAGAATAATTGACTGATAATGATTTAATTCTTTTAGAACAATTAACATACATAGATAAGGAATTGTTCGATGCTTCCGGTGTGAAAATGAGAAATATAAAGGGAGAGATTACTGTCCATGAGTATTTGGAACCTTTTAATAGGCACTTGGAAAAATTGGAAAAGGATAATAAAATGATTTCAGGTGGAATGGCATCTGGAAAAGAATATGCTCAAGTTATTAAAGCTTTGTACAACAATAAAGAAATTGGTAATTTGAAAATGAAAATACGAATGGGCAAGGGAAATCGTATAGATGCAATTACTTTTGTTGATGAAAAAGACAAGAATTCAGCATATGTTGCTTTTAGAGGAACGAAAGATGCAGCTGATTGGCTGGACAATTGTCAGGGATTGGGGCAGGCAGATACAGACCTTCAAGTTGATGCACTTAATTATGTGAATTCGCTTCCATACAAAAATATCACGACAATAGGTCATTCTAAAGGTGGAAATAAAGCCCAATATACGGCGATTCTTTCTGATAAGGTGAAGAAATGTGTTAGCTTAGATGGACAGGGTTTTAGTAAAGAATTTTTTGAAAAGTATGGAAGAAGAATAAAAGTAAATGCGAGTAAAATCACTAGTTATTCTATAGACGGAGATTTTGTTAATATATTATTGAGTAGGATACCAGGTGCAGAGTATAAATATTGTAAGGGAAACAAAATGACTCAATATATAGAAAATCATAGTCCGGTTAGTTTTTTTAAATACACTATGGATGGAGAGTTGTGGTCAATAGATGATTTTGATGGAAATGTAGTTGTCGAGGATAAAAATCAAGCGTGGGCAATGGAAGCATTGCATGAATTTACGTGTTATGTAATAAATACAATGCCCGCTGAGGATAGAAAAAAAATGGGCAATTATTTGGGAATACTACTCGCAGCAGCTTTAACTGAAGACGGAATAGATTTTAAAGGTAAACATTATGGAAAGAGCGATATGTTCAATTTCATTTTTAAGGAAAATGATGAATGTACAGCTAAGTTCTTGGCATATCTAATAAAATATTGTCAGAGTAGACCAGATGGATTGACGATTTTCAAAAAGTTGATTATTCTTATTGTTGGAGATCAATTTGTTCCGGACGATTGGGAAGAAGTGTTAGAAAAAGTGTATAATTTGTATAAAACTGCTACATTTTTCAAACGAAGTGGTCATAAAATAGTTAAAAGAGTGACAAAAGGAAAATCGGATATAGTTGTTAACAAGGTTAAAAAGAAAGCTTTTCACATTGTTTTAAAAAGTCAATATGCAAAGATAATTTTGAAGAAGTTTAAAAAAGTGCTACCAGAAAATGTTGGATTAAAGGTGTTGGAAGAATACGAAAAAATTCCAAATGTTGATGTATATAATGAAAGGCAGGATTTGAGTGTTGCTTCATATGAAGAGGTTTGGGATTTTTCGAATAAAACGTATCAAACATTGATGGAAAAACTTGATTTGTTTGATAAAAAATCAGATGATTTTGCGATTGGGTGGAATAGATATTATGAAGAAAAATGGTATGTTGATTTGGATATTGAAGGAGCGAAAAAATATTTGAATAAGAAAGCTAATTCTTTTGCAGAGGTTAATTCAGAATGTAAAAAGAGTATGATAAGGATTTTTGAAAAAGAATGGAGAATTGATAGCAAAAAGGCTGAATCAATAGCTGAGTTGACTAAGAGAATTAATAAAATTAAAAATGATATAAGAACATTGGCGGATGCTATCGAGTAGAACGCATATAAACTCAAGAAACCTATCTATTGACAATTTGTGATTATAGAGTTATAGTTGTTAAGTAAATATTGACTGAATGATGAGAGTGGACCAGAAAAGTCCACTCTTTTTAGTTGTATTTTGCAGTAAAACTGAATATTGAAGGAGGCATATTAATGTCAAAAAGAGAAGATTATGAAAATCGAACAGAGAAGCTTCTTGAACCTATTGTTGCTGAACATGAATTTGAAGTTGTTGATGTTGAGTATATCAAAGAAGGCAGCAACTGGTATTTGAGAGCTTATATCGACAAGCCGGGCGGCATCACAATTGATGATCTCGAGATGGTTAGTAGGGCGCTTAGTGATAAACTTGATGAAGAAGATTTTATCAGTGACGCGTATATTTTAGAAGTGAGTTCGCCGGGACTTGGCAGACCGCTCAAGAAAGAAAAGGATTTTAAGCGCAGTATGGGGGAGGAAGTTGAAGTGTTCCTGTACAAGGCTATTAATAAACAAAAGCAGTTTGTTGGACTGTTAAAAGCATATGATAATGAAGGTTTTACAATTGAAACAGAATCGGGTGAAGAGATGGCCTTTAATAAGAAGGAAGTTGCTCTTGTCAGATTGTCAATTGATTTCTAAAGGATTAAGGAGGATAAAGGAAAATGGCTAAGCAGAGCGAATTGATTATGGCGCTTGATGTGTTAGAAAAAGAGAAAGGAATTGATAAGGAAGTAATTTTTGAGGCTATTGAGACTTCTCTTGTCAGCGCTTATAAGACAAATTATGACAAAGAAGAAAATGTAAGTGTTGTTATGGATAGAGTCACAGGAGTATTTCATGTTTACTCTGTAAAAGAAGTAGTTGAAGAGGTAGAGAATCCAATCACTCAGATTTCAGTTGACAATGCAATTAAACTCGGTTCAAAAGTTGCTATTGGAGATACAGTAAATGTTGAGATTTATCCAAAAGATTTTGGACGTATTGCTGCTTCAAATGCAAAACAGACTATTTTACAGAAAATCAGAGAAGAAGAGAGAAGAGCAATCTACTCTGCATTCGATGATAAGGAGCAGGATATCGTTACAGGTATTGTTCAGAAGGTTAATGACAGAAGTATTGGAATCAAGCTTGGACAGTTAGATGTTGTTCTTACTGAGAGAGAACAGGTTCCAACAGAAGAATTTAAACCAACTGACAGAATTAAGGTTTATATAACAGAAATCAGAAAAGATCCTAATAACGGAAAAGGAAATAAAATACTTATTTCGCGTACTCATCCGGGACTTGTTAGAAGATTGTTTGAGAGTGAAGTAACAGAGATTAAGGATGGAACAGTAGAAATTAAGAATATTTCCCGTGAAGCAGGTTCAAGAACAAAGATGGCTGTATACTCAAAAGATCCTAATGTTGATGCAGTAGGAGCATGTGTTGGTGTAAACGGTGCGAGAGTAAATGCTGTTGTTGAGGAACTTCAGGGAGAAAAAATAGATATTATTGAGTGGAATGAGAATCCGGCTATCCTGATTGAGAATGCACTCAGCCCTTCAAAGGTAGTTTCAGTTCTTGCTGATCCTGATGAAAAGACAGCACTTGTAGTTGTTCCTGATTTCCAACTTTCATTGGCAATCGGTAAGGAAGGACAGAATGCAAGACTTGCAGCAAAACTTACAGGATTCAAGATTGATATCAAGAGTGAGAGTCAGGCAAAAGAAGAAGGCATCCAGTACATCTTTGATGATGATGATTACTATGATGATGACGAGTATTATGATGACGATGAATACTACGATGAAGAGTCAGAAGAGTATGATGAATACGCTGATGATGACGCAGATTTTGATGATGAAGAGATTGAAGATGTAGTAGAAGAAGAGACAGAAGAGGATGTCGAGGAAATCGAAGATATCGACGATGAAGAATAATAAGCGATAGTGAAGAAATAAATTATGGCTAAAAATAAATAATCAATATAGAAGAATAAATCATCAATCATGAGAATTAAATAACGGCTTGTGATGATAGAGAGGAATCGTATGGGACAGACAAAGAAGATACCAATGCGACAGTGTGTTGGTTGCAGAGAAATGAAGAACAAAAAAGAGCTTGTCAGAATTATAAAGACAAAGGAAAATGAGTTTTTTGTTGATGTTACAGGCAAGAAAAACGGAAGAGGCGCATATATTTGTAATTCCATGGATTGTTTTAAACAGGCAAAGAAGTCAAAAGCTCTTGAGAAAACGTTCAAGACTGCAATACCTGATGAAATCTACGATACCCTCGAGAAAGAATTAGGTGGAGCAGATGAATAAAGGATTATCGATGGTGGGACTTGCCACCAGAGCTAGAGGAACTGTGTCCGGAGAATTTGCAACAGAAAAAGCAGTAAAAGAGCGAAAAGCCAAACTGGTAATAGTTGCAAGTGATGCATCTGACAATACAAAAAAGTTATTTAGAAATAAATGTGAGTATTACAAAATTCCGTTCTTTATTGTGGGAACAAAGGAAGAACTTGGAAAAGTCACAGGTGGTGTTATGAGAGCATCGTTAGCAGTTACAGATGCAAGATTTTCTGACACCATTATTGAAAAGTTACAGCAAAATGAGATTTAAATTGGAGGTATATAGATGGCAAAAATGAAAGTTCATGAATTAGCAAAAGAAATAGGAATTCAGAGCAAGGACATTTGCCAGGCATTGCTCGAAAAAGGTGTTGAGTTAAAACCTCAAAGTGCCATTTCCGAAGAAGATGCACAGTATATTAGAAATAAGTTTTCTAATAATAATACAGATACTGTTAAGGTAAGTGAAAAGGTTGAGCCAAAGCAGGAAGAGACCGCAAAGAAGGAAGCAGCTTCTGACAAAAAGGATGCGGCTAAAGAGGCTAAGGCTGAAAAAGAAAACAAAGAGTCAAAGGCGGAAAAAGATTCAAAACATGAAAAAGAAGGCAAAACAGAAGTTAAGCCTAAGAGAATTATAACAACAAGAGGAATGGTACGTCCTGAAGGTGAGAGAAGAAAACGTCCTCGCCCTGAAGGCGAACGTTCAAAGAAACCTGTACAGAACGAGCCAAAGAAAAAAATAAACATGGAAGAGAAGTTTGCACAGGCTCTTGGAAGATTTGACAAAAAAGAAGAAAAGAAAGAAGAAAAGGTTGAGACAGTAGAAACACCTGTTGTAAATGCTACTGATGTGAATAAGGTTGAGAAGCCTGTAGATACTAAAAAAGACAGCATAGAGACAGTGAAAACTGAAGATGTTAAAAATGTTACACCTGTAATTGAAAAGACTGAAAATACAAATACAGAAAATGCAAATGCTGAAAAAGCAAATACAGATGTAAAGACTGAAGAAAAGAAAGAAACTGTTAATGAAGTTAAAGAAACTGAAACAGTTGAAAAGACTGCTGTTAGCAACAAGAATAATGATAGAAATAATGCCGTAAGAAACAATGATGGCAGAAATCAGAACCGTGACAACAGAGGTAATGACAACAGAAACGGTGACTTCAGAAATAACCGAGGCGACAATAGAAATAACGACAACAGAAACGGTGATTTCAGAAATAACAGAAATAACGATAACAGAAATGGCGATTTCAGAAATAACCGAGGCGATAACAGAAACAACGACAATAGAAACGGTGATTTCAGAAATAACAGAAATAACGATAACAGAAACGGCAACTTCAGAAATAACCGAGGCGATAACAGAAATAATGACAACAGAAATGGTGATTTCAGAAACAACGACAGAAATAATGACAGAAGAAGACAGGAGCCTGTAGCTGATACAGTTATACAGGATAAGGACAGAAAGGCAAGAGAAAACAAACTCCGTCAGGATAAGCAAGACAGAAACAAGAAGAAATTTGAAGACGGACAAAGAGGCGGAAGAAACGGAAGAGGTATGCAGCTTCAGCATAAGAGTATGCTTCAGAAACCTCAGAAGAAGAAAGAAGAAAAGAAGGAAGAAATCAAAGTTATTTCTATTCCTGATGTTCTTACAATCGGAGAACTTGCCGAGAAAATGAAGATGCAGCCATCTGCAATTATCAAGAAATTATTCCTTGAAGGAAAGATGGTTACAGTTAACAGCGAAGTAGATTTCGCAACAGCTGAAGATATCGCAATGGGATTTGATATCATGTGCGAAGAGGAAGAAAAGGTTGATGTTATCGAAGAACTCTTAAAAGAGGAAGAAGATGCAGCAGAAACAATGGTAAAAAGACCACCAGTTGTCTGTGTTATGGGTCACGTTGACCACGGTAAAACTTCACTTCTTGATGCAATCAAAGAAACAAACGTAATTTCTCAGGAGGCCGGTGGTATCACTCAGCATATCGGTGCTTATATGGTTGAAATCAACGGAGAGAAGATTACATTCCTTGATACACCGGGACATGAGGCATTTACAGCAATGCGTATGCGTGGTGCGCAGTCTACAGATATTGCGATTCTTGTAGTTGCAGCTGATGACGGTGTTATGCCACAGACTATAGAAGCTATCAATCATGCAAAGGCAGCAGACATTGAAATAATCGTTGCTATCAACAAGATTGATAAGCCGGGTGCAAATATTGACAGAGTTAAGCAGGAACTTACAGAGTACGGCCTTATCGCTGAAGACTGGGGCGGAAATACAATTATGGTACCTGTATCAGCTCATACAAAAGAAGGAATTGACACATTGCTTGAGATGGTTATTCTTCAGGCAGACGTGCTTGAACTTAAAGCAAATCCTAACAGACTTGTTAGAGGTCTCATCATAGAGGCTAAGCTTGACAAGGGTAAAGGTTCAGTTGCAACAGTTCTTGTTCAGAAAGGTACACTCCATGTCGGAGATCATGTGGCAGCAGGTTCAAATTACGGACGTGTAAGAGCTATGGTTGATGATAAGGGAAGACAGGTTAAGTCTGCAACACCATCTACACCTGTTAAGATTTTAGGTTTGAACGGTGTTCCAAATGCAGGTGAAGTATTAGTTTCTACTGAGACAGCAAACGAGTCAAGAACATTTGCTGAGACATTCATCAAGGAGGGAAGAGAGAAACTTCTTGAAGGAACAAAATACAGACTTTCACTTGATGATCTTAACTCACAGATTGAAGCCGGAAACCTTAAGGAACTTAACCTTATCATCAAGGCTGACGTTCAGGGTTCTGTTGAAGCTATCAAGCAGAGTATGCTTAAACTTTCAAATGATGAAGTAGAAGTTAAGGTTATTCACGGTGGTGTTGGTGCTATTAACGAATCTGATGTAACTCTTGCATCTGCATCAAATGCAATTATCATCGGATTTAATGTAAAACCTGATAATCAGGCGCAGGATGTTGCTGACAGAGAACAGGTAGACGTAAGACTTTACAGCGTAATCTACAGTGCTATTGAAGATGTAGAAAAAGCTATGAAGGGAATGCTCGATCCTGTATATGAAGAAAAGATTATCGGTCACGCAGAGATTCGTCAGATATTCAAAGCATCAGGTATCGGAAATATCGCAGGTTCTTATGTTCTTGACGGTGTGTTCGAGAGAGGATGTGAGGTAAGAATCACAAGAGAAGGCGAGCAGATCTTTGAGGGACCACTTGCTTCACTTAAGAGATTCAAAGATGATGCCAAAGAAGTTAAATCAGGCTTTGAATGTGGACTTGTATTTGAGAAATTTAATGATATTGCCGAAGGCGATATGGTAGAAGCTTATAAGATGGTAGAAGTTCCAAGATAGTCCCTTAAGATTATAAATTCAGAAAAAGTGAATTGTAATAATTCTGAAAGGGCATAATTAGCTGAAGATAGAAAAATCAGAAAAATATGAATTGTAATAATTCTTAATGGAACATAACTGTCTTAGTATTGAAAAAAATAAGTAGAATAGGATGGACTATGAGAAAGAATAGTATCAAAAATACACGAATAAACGGTGAAGTTCAAAAAGAACTGAGCAATATTATTCGCAGTGAAATAAAAGATCCAAGAATTGGAATTATGACAAGTGTTACAGCTGTTGAGGTCGCACCTGACCTCAAACACTGTAAGGCTTATATCAGTGTTTTGGGTGATGACAAGGCAAAGGCTGATACAATCGCCGGACTTAAGAGTGCGGAAGGATATATCAGAAGACAGCTTGCACATTCCATTAACCTTAGAAATACTCCGGAGATTACATTTGTTATAGATGAATCAATAGAGTATGGAGTAAAGATGTCAAAGATGATTGACGACGTTACTAAGAGTCTTCATGAATCAGAAAATGAAGAGACAGATTCTAAAGAAGATTCAGTTACAGAAGAGTAATCTGAGATTTACCATACAGATTGGAGGTAATGCCATGGAGAAATTAAAGGACATTATTGGAGAGGCAAAAACAATAGGTATTACGGGACATATCAGGCCGGACGGGGATTGTGTTGGTTCATGTCTGGCTACATACAATTATATTACAAAGAATTTTCCGGATATTGATGTCAGGGTTTTTCTTGAATTTGTTGATAATAAGTTTTTGCTTATTGACAATGCAGATAAGATTATAACAACGGGATATGACGGAACAGAATTTGATTTGTTTATTGCACTGGATTCGGGAGATACGGACAGACTTGGAATAAACAAACCATATTTTGATAATGCAAAGAGAACACTTTGTGTTGATCATCATATCAGTAACAAAGGATATGCAGAAATAAATTATATACTTCCACAGGCGACTTCCGCATGTGAAGTTTTATATGACCTGTTGGAAGATGAACTAATTGATCTTCCAACAGCAAAAGCGCTGTATATGGGAATTGCACATGATTCCGGTTGCTTCAGATTTAGCAGTACATCGCCAAAAACAATGAGGATTGCCGCAAATCTTATGGAAAAGGGAATCAATGTGAACGAGCTTCTTGAGAAAACATATTACAGCAAGACATATAATCAGCAAAAGATTACTGCACGTATCATGCTTGACAGTGAGAGATGCATGGAAGGAAAATTCATTTATTCATATGCGACAAAAGAACTTATGGATAAATATGATGTTACAATTCATGACCTTGATGCAGTGGTGAGTGAACTGAGGAATGTTCAGGGAGTTGAGTGCGCAATGTTTATGTACGAGACTGAGCCTATGAAGTTCAAAGTGAGCTTGAGATCAAACAGTTATGTCAATGTGAGTGAAATTGCCATGAGTTTTGGCGGAGGCGGACATGTACGCGCTGCAGGATTCAGTATGGAAGGAAATGTGGATGACATTATAAAAAGTGTTTCTGAAAAAGTTGAAGCTCAGATTAATGGGTAGAGGTTGCTGTTCAGATTGATTTAGAGAAACAGAATAATCAGATTCGTGATGTAGATGTATAATGGATAATTGGCAGATGGATGATGCAGATGGATGATACAAATGCATTCGGATTTGATAAGAGGTTAGAAAAAATGATAGATGGAGTTTTGAATGTTTATAAAGAACCTGGGTTCACATCCTTTGATGTTGTAGCCAAGCTTCGTGGCATTCTGAAACAGAAGAAAATAGGGCATATGGGGACGCTCGATCCTAATGCGGTGGGTGTGTTGCCGGTGTGCCTTGGCAAAGCAACAAAGTTATGTGATATGTTGTCTGCACAGGACAAAGTCTACAAGACAACAATGCTTTTAGGATACGAGACAGATACTCAGGATATGACGGGCACGGTTCTTAACTGTGTTGACGAGAGTGAAGTCTTAAAGATTCCTGAGGCTAGGATATTTCAGGTTATAAAGAGTTACATTGGCGATTACAATCAGGTACCGCCTATGTATTCTGCAATAAAAATAAACGGTAAAAAATTATACGAACTTGCAAGAAAAGGCGAGACAATAGAACGTCCTGCAAGACCGGTTAAAATATTGGATATTACAATAATAAACATGGATCTTCCAAGAGTGGAAATGATTGTAAAGTGTTCAAAAGGAACTTACATAAGAACCCTTTGTCATGACATAGGACAGGAATTGGGGTGCGGAGCAGCCATGGAAAAACTGCTTCGTTCCAATGTTGAAAGATTTGATGTGGAGGAGAGTCTGACACTTGACCAGATAAAGGAATTGTTTGATGAGGGAAAACTCTCTGAAAAGATTATTCCTGTAGATGAGATGCTTGATGAATATTCAAAGTGTGTAATTTCAAAAGAAAATACAAAGCTTATCTACAATGGCAACAAGTTTGGACCTAGTGCAACATTACTGAAGATGAATCACAGCCACAATCAGAAGATTCGCGTATATGATTACGAAGGTAATTTTGTCGGCTTATATAAGTACGACGGCGAAGACAAAGTCTACAAGCCGGTAAAGATGTTCTTGTAGGTATATAGAAACGTATATTACAGATGCACTGTCGAACTTTTTTGAGAAAACATTCATATAATGAGAAACGGTTATTTTGAAAGCATCGTATGTACGCTTAGGAGTGTGTAATTGAGAAAATGCAGGAAATATAGGAAGCAACAATGAAGATACTGACTGATATAAAAGATGCAAAACTGAATAATACGGTGGTGACGGTAGGCAAGTTTGACGGACTTCACAAGGGACACGCAAAACTGTTTGATGTTTTGACAGAGGTATCAGAGGGAAGAGATAAAGTCGTACTTACGTTTTCTGCAAAACCGATAGATGTGATTAACAATATGATATCAAGGACTTTGGTTACAGAGAACGAAAAGCAGCTGCTCTGTGAGGCGAAGGGGATAGATTATTACATTTCATTACCACTGACAAAGGAATTTCTTGATTTGAGTCCTGAGGCCTTTGTGAAAAATGTTCTGGTGGATTCTCTTGATGTGAGATATTTTGTATGCGGACCGGATTTTACTTTTGGTAAGTTTGGTGCCGGCGATGTAGAATTGCTCACCAAGCTTGCAACCTATTATGGGTTTGATGTGATTGTTGTGGAAAAAGAGAGGTACAACAACACAGATATTGGAAGTACCGGAATCAGAGAAAAAATTATCCAAGGTGATATAATGATGGCAAATGAAATGCTTGGACATCCCTACAGTGTCCTTGGAAAAGTCGTGGAGGGAAAGAGGCTTGGAAGAACCATAGGGATTCCTACAGCCAACATAATACCTGATGAAAATAAGATTCTTCCGCCAAAGGGTGCATATTGTACAAGGATCATAGTGGGGGGCAAAACCTATATGGCAGTGAGCAATGTGGGCATCAATCCCACTGTTGAAGATGGAAGAGTGTTGAAGATTGAGAGCCATCTGCTTGATTTTGCGGGAGATATTTACGGTGAGATAATAAAGGTTGAATTTGCTGATTTTCTTAGAAAAGAACAGAAATTTGACGGCGTGGATGAACTGAAAAAGCAGATTCAAAAAGATATAAAAAAAGCGAGAGAAATACTTGCATAACATATTCCTTTGTGTTATCATATCGGAGTATGTGAACCTACACTAAGTAATAGGATACTCCAACCTTTGCTTAAGTGATAGGCGATATTATTATAATTATTTAGGAGGAATCAGACATGATTACAACAGCTAAAAAAGCAGAAATCATCAAAGAATTCGGTAGAACACCTGAGGATACAGGTTCTCCGGAAGTACAGATTGCTATCTTAACTTTCAGAATCAGAGAGTTAACAGAGCACTTAAAAGTAAACCAGAAGGATCATCACTCAAGACGTGGTATGTACAAGATGATCGGTAAGAGAAGAGGTTTACTTGATTACTTAAAGAAGACAGATCTTGAAGGCTACAGAGCTCTTATCGAGAAATTAGGAATTCGTAAGTAATTTATATGAATTATACAAGAGAAGCGTTGTACTTTGTGCAACGCTTTTCTTGTTTCATATTCGTAATTGTTGAATCATGTCCACCACTGTGATAAAGTGGAAAAAGGTTAACTTGTATTGGACGAAAGGGGAATGGTGTGCATTATTATATTGGACTTATTATAGAAGCTTTATTTTTGTTTTTTGCTGACATTGTGGCCATCAGGTATAACGAAATCAAAGCAGAGAAAACTCTTAGGGCAAAGATTCAAGCTGTAAAAGGTATGGGAAGTAAGGCAAGAATTTATTCGGCATATATGTTTGTTGTTCTTGTTGCTACTGCTTTTTTGCTGGTGCAATATAAAGGAGATAACACAATTCTAATGAATGTAGAAAGAGTGTATCTTATTTCTCTTATATTACCGGCGATGTTCTACGATTTGAGGGAGGAGAGAATACCTAATAAATTAGTAGTATACGGAACGATATGCAGATTGATGTTTATTATCCCGGAAATGCTGTTGGAAGATGACATAATAATGACGTGGATTATGGAGTCGGTTGCGGTGGTGATTATGGTCTTTGTTGCTGTGGCAATTTTACTCATATACGAAGAGGCTTTTGGTATGGGAGATGTTAAGTTGTTTGCAGTGATGGGGGCATATCTTGGAATTGGCGGGCTGTTTGCCGCGATGTTTTATACCGGAATTTTGTCGGGGATTGCATCAGTGTTTTTGATTATTTTAAGAAGAAAGAAATTAAAGGATACAATGAAGTATGCGCCTTTCATTGTTTGGGGAACAATTATTGCAATATTTGTTTTTGGAGCGTAACAATTAAAAAATGAAAGTTACTTTGATAAAGGCAGGGACGATATTCGCCCTTGCTTTTTATTATGTAAATTAGTATAATATTATAGATTGTGTATGTAAATTTGTGAACGGTTTTGTGATTGACAAAATGGTTGATTGCAATAACAGACATTGTAACAAGATGACAGTGTGACAAGAATTTTCCGAGACCACTGAAAAGTAAATAAGTTTATTGTTTGTTTTTCAGTAGTTTCGGCAAATAGCCGTTTTACAATTTGCATTTAATGCAGGAGAAATAATATAAGGAGAAAAGTTACTTTAGTTAAGTGACAAAAGAGTGATTATGTACAAGACATTTACTATGGAACTTGCCGGCAGAACACTTCGTGTTGATATTGGAAGAGTTGCTGCACAGGCAAACGGTGCTGCTTTTATTCAGTACGGTGACACTACAGTATTATCTACAGCTACAGCTTCTGACAAGCCAAGAGATGGAATTGACTTTTTCCCACTCTCAGTTGAGTTTGAAGAGAAGATGTACGCAGTTGGAAAAATCCCTGGTGGATTTAATAAGAGAGAAGGAAAGGCTTCAGAGAATGCGGTTCTTACATCAAGAGTTATCGACCGTCCTATGAGACCTTTATTCCCAAAGGATTACAGAAATGATGTTACACTTAACAACTTAGTTATGGCTGTTGATCCTGAGTGCAGACCTGAATTGGTTGGTATGCTTGGTTCAGCTATTGCTACATGTATTTCTGATATTCCATTTGACGGACCATGTGCTATGACACAGGTTGGTTTAGTTGATGGTGAGTTTGTTGTTAACCCAAGCCAGAAAGTTTGGAAAGAGGGAGACTTACAGCTTACAGTTGCATCAACAAGAGAAAAAGTTATCATGATTGAGGCAGGAGCAAATATCGTTCCTGAAGCAAAGATGATTGAAGCTATCTATATGGCTCATGATGTTAACCAGACTATTATTGATTTCATTGATAAGATGGTTGCTGAGTGTGGTAAGCCAAAACATGAATATGAGTCATGTGCAATACCTGAAGAGTTATTTGCTGCTATCAAGGAAATTGTTACTCCTGAAGCTATGGAAGAAGCAGTATTTACAGATGTTAAGCAGGTAAGAGAAGAAAACATCAGACAGATTACAGAGAAGTTAGAAGAAGCTTTTGCTGAGAATGAAGAGTGGCTTGCAGTTCTTCCTGAAGCTATCTACCAGTATCAGAAGAAGACAGTTCGTAAGATGATCTTAAAAGATCACAAGCGTCCTGACGGAAGAGCAATCGACCAGATCAGACCACTTGCAGCAGAGGTTGACATTATTCCTAGAGTTCACGGTTCTGCTATGTTTACAAGAGGACAGACACAGATTTGTAACGTATGTACTCTTGCACCATTATCAGAAGCTCAGAAGATTGACGGTCTTGATGAGAACGAGACAACAAAGAGATATATGCACCACTACAACTTCCCATCATACTCTGTAGGTGAGACAAAGCCTTCAAGAGGACCGGGACGTAGAGAAATCGGACATGGAGCATTGGCAGAGAAGGCTCTTATGCCTGTACTTCCATCAGAAGCAGAGTTCCCATACTCAATCAGAACTGTATCAGAGACATTTGAGTCAAACGGTTCTACATCAATGGCTTCTACATGTTCATCATGTATGTCACTTATGGCAGCAGGTGTTCCAATCAAAGCTATGGTAGCAGGTATTTCATGTGGTCTTGTTACAGGTGAGACAGATGATGATTACATCGTTCTTACAGATATCCAGGGACTTGAAGATTTCTTCGGTGATATGGACTTTAAGGTAACAGGTACAACAGAAGGTATCACAGCTATCCAGATGGATATCAAGATTCACGGTCTTACAAGACCAATCGTTGAGGAGGCTATCAGAAGAACAAGAGAAGCAAGACTTTACATCATGGATACATGTATGAAGCCTGCTATCGCTGAGCCAAGACCAACAGTTGGTGAGTACGCACCAAAGATTATCCAGATTCAGATTGACCCTGCAAAGATTGGCGATGTTGTTGGACAGAGAGGAAAGACAATCAACGCTATTATCGAAGAGACAGGTGTTAAGATTGATATCACAGATGACGGTGCTGTTTCAGTTTGTGGCGTTGAGAAGGCTGCAATGGATAAGGCAGTTAAATATATCGAAACAATTACAACAGACTTCGAAGAGGGAATGATCTTTGAAGGAAAGGTTGTAAGCATCAAAGAGTTTGGTGCATTTATAGAGTTTGCACCTGGCAAAGAAGGTATGGTTCATATCTCTAAGATTGCAAAAGAAAGAATCAATCACGTTGAGGATGTTCTTACTTTGGGTGATGTTGTTAAATGTAAATGCCTTGGAAAAGATAAGATGGGACGTATCAGTTTCTCTATCAAAGATTGCGAACAGTAATCTGACGGGTTTACGTATTTTAGAAAGTAATCAGACACAGGGTGCAGCAATGTACCTTGTGTCTTTTGTGTAATCGATATATTCAGACAGATTGATTTGTGCAAATGGTATTATGAATTGGTGGAAATTACATTTTCTATTTGTAGAAATTACATTTTGTTTGTTGGAATTACAGAGGATTTATTATGGATAAAATAAAGATAGGAAAGATATTTAATCATATTTCAACTGTTATTTTTGTGATATGGATATTAGTTCTTTTTTTGTATCCACTGATGAAAGACATGGATTTGAAAACATACATTGTAATTATGGGTATTATCTTCGTTTTGTTTTGTGCAAGTGTTGTCATTTCCAATATTTGCCTGAAGGATTACAAAGAGGATAAATTTACTGAGAAGACAGGAAGAGACGAATAATTCTTTATATAGGAGCAAAAAAATGGTATATGATAATGTGTTACAGGCAATTGGCCACACACCGATGATCAGACTTAATCGTATGGTTGATGACGATATGGCGGAAGTGCTTGTGAAATTTGAAGGATTAAATGTTGGCGGGTCGATAAAAACAAGAACTGCATACAATATGATTCGCGCCGCAGAGAAAAAAGGATTAATAAACAAAGATACTATTATTGTTGAGCCTACAAGCGGCAATCAGGGAATAGGTCTTGCGTTGGTTGGAGCGGTAAAAGGATATAAGACGGTTATTATTATGCCGGACTCTGTAAGTGAGGAGAGAAGAAAACTTGTTGAACATTATGGAGCAACTGTCAAACTGATACATGACCACGGAGATATAGGGGCATGTATAGATGAGTGTCTGCAGACGGCTTTGCAAATGGCGAAAGAGGATGACAGGGTGTTTGTTCCTCAGCAGTTTGAAAATCCTAACAATACAAGAGCTCACAAGCACCATACAGGGCTTGAGATAATGGAACAGGTTGAGGGTGATATTCACGGATTTTGTTCCGGAATAGGAACAGGAGGAACTATCACCGGAATTGGCGAAGTGTTAAAGGCGCAGTATCCTGATATTGAAATTTGGGCAGTTGAGCCTGAACATGCGGCAATTCTTGCCGGAGGCGATATTGGAACTCACCTTCAGATGGGCATTGGTGATGGTATTATTCCTGAGATCCTCAATCAGGAGATTTATGATGATATCTATATTGTTACAGATGAAGAGGCTATCAACACAGCCAAGGATCTTGCAAGACTGGAAGGTCTTATGTGTGGAATATCATCGGGGACTAATGTTGCAGCGGCTTTGAAACTTGCAAAGAAGTTGGGAAAAGGAAAAACTGTTGTTACAGTACTGCCTGACACTGCCGAGAGATATTTCTCTACACCGCTGTTTGAATAAGATGTCGTAATTTTGATGATTGCATTAAGAGTCAAACACATAAAGTTTTATATGTTTATTAATCATAAAAGAAATAATATAGAAATTTATAATATGGAAATGAATAATATGGAGGTATAAAGATGGCAAAGAAGAATTTGGAAACAATTTGTATTCAGGGTGGATGGAATCCGCAGAAGGGTGATCCAAGAGTATTACCTATTTTCCAGTCTACAACATTTAAGTATGACACATCTGATCAGATGGGCAAACTTTTTGATTTGGAAGATACAGGATATTTTTATACAAGACTTGCAAATCCAACAAATGATGCAGTTGCAGCAAAGATTTGTGAGTTAGAAGGTGGTGTGGCAGCTATGCTTACATCATCAGGACAGGCAGCAAACAATTATGCGGTAACTAATATCTGTGAAGCTGGAGATCATCTTGTATGCTCAACACAGATTTACGGTGGAACATTCAATCTCTTCGGTGTGACTTTGCAGAAATTTGGAATCGAGGTAACATTTGTTGATCCTGATGCTTCAGAGGAAGAGTTAAACGCAGCATTTAAGGAAAATACTAAAGCAATGTTTGGTGAGACAATCTCAAATCCATCAGGCGCAGTACTTGATATTGAAAAATTCGCAAGAGTTGCACATGCTCATAATGTTCCGCTTATTGTGGATAACACATTTGCAACACCTATCAACTGCAGACCTTTTGAGTGGGGAGCAGATATTGTAACACATTCAACAACAAAGTATATGGACGGACATGCAATGGCTGTAGGCGGATGTATTGTTGACAGCGGTAATTTTGACTGGATGGCTTACGGGGATAAGTTCCATGGACTTACAACACCTGATGAGTCATATCACGGACTTACATATGCTGAGAAGTTTGGAAAAGGTGCGTTTATCACAAAGGCTACAGCACAGCTTATGAGAGACCTTGGTTCAATCCAGTCACCAATGAATGCATTCCTTACAAATATCGGTCTTGAGACATTGCACTTGAGAATGCCACGTCACTGCGAGAATGCAATGAAGGTTGCAACTTACTTAAAGAACAATGACAAGGTAGCTTGGGTAACTTACGCAGGACTTGAGGGAGACAAATACCATGACCTTGCAAAGAAATATATGCCTAACGGAACATGCGGAGTAATTGCTTTTGGACTTAAAGGCGGAAGAGAAGAATCAATTAAGTTCATGGATAATCTTGAGTTTATTAAGATCGTTACACACGTTGCTGATGCAAGAACCTGTGTGCTTCATCCTGCAAGTCATACACACAGACAGATGTCGGACGAACAGTTGCTTGAAGCAGGAGTTAAGCCTGATTTAATCAGATTGTCAGTAGGTATTGAGAATGCTGATGATATTATTGCAGATATTGAGCAGGCTTTAAACAAATATGTTTAGACCATGTATTGATATTCACAATGGAAAAGTCAAGCAGTTAGTTGGCGGAACTCTTAAGGATGAAGGAGATTACGCCAAAGAGAATTTTGTGGCAGATAAAGGAGCTGATTATTTTGCTTCGTTATATAAGGAAAAGGGGCTTAAGGGTGGTCACATCATTATACTGAATCACAAGGATTCAGAGTATTATGAGGCAACAAAAGCTCAGGCTATGAAAGCACTTTCTACCTATAAGAATGGAATGCAAATTGGCGGAGGAATAAACGATTTAAATGCAGGAGAATTTCTTGCTGCAGGTGCATCTCATATAATAGTTACGTCCTTCGTTTTTAAAGACGGAGTAATTGATATGGACAATCTAAATAAACTTGTAGATGCCGTATCAAAGGAACATATAGTGCTGGATTTGAGCTGCAGAAAAAAAGACGGCTTGTATTACATTGTTACTGACAGATGGCAGAAGTTTACCGATACAGTGTTAAATGAAGAAAATCTCAATTTCCTATCCGGATACTGCGATGAATTGCTGATTCATGGAGTTGATGTTGAAGGAAAGGGAAGTGGAATGGACTTAGAACTGGTTAATTTGCTTTCTGACTGGAAACAGAAAAATAAGGATAAGTGTGATATAACATATGCAGGAGGAATCTCTTCCATTGAAGATATAGATGCGTTCAATGAGTGCTCAAAAGGCATGATTGATTATACTATAGGAAGCGCATTGGATTTGTTCGGTGGAGAATTGTCTTTTGAAGAGATTGTTGAATACGACAAATCTAATAATAAATAAAGTAAGATTAAAAGTAGCTTAATATAAGGTGAAATATAATGATAATGTAAGGGCTGTTGCGCCAGTGAGATAATCAATCACTGATGTGACAGCCTTTTGGTATAGTATCTCTTGTATTATTGTCGTAGTTAATTGTTAGTTTATGATGTTTCAGCTTTTTAGTTAAATAATGTTTTCAACTTTTTAGTTAAATAATGTTTGGCTTGAAATCATATTATAATAATAGTAAAATAGGATTATCTATGGTTAGATGATGTAGGAGGGATAAATGGCGGAAGTATTAGAATTATTGAAAGCTATTTTTTTAGGTTTTGTACAGGGTGTTACAGAGTTTCTCCCGGTTAGCAGTTCAGGACATCTGGCTATTTTTAAGCAGATTCTTGGAATGGGAGATGTTGGAATATCCTTTGATATATTATTACATTTAGGTACGTTGATGGCAGTTTTTGTCTGTTATTGGAGAGATATATTGAGGCTTTTTCTTGAGGGACTTGGTATATTGGCAGACTCGATTTCTAATATTATTATATTTATTAGAAAGAAGACTGATAAACAATATGCGAATGTTAGATACAAGAGAGTAATAAGAACTGCTTACAGAAAGTTTGCGCTGCTTGTTATTGTATCAACCATTCCAACAGGAATTATTGGCATTCTTGGTAAGGATTTGATTGAACAGGCGGGGCAGAACTTATTGGTTCCGGGAATTTGTCTTTTGATAACGGCGACTTTGCTTCTTATCTCTGATAACCTTCCGGACGGCAACAAGACGCCAAAGAATGTGTCTTATGCCAGTGCCATTTTTGTCGGTATTGCGCAGGGAATTGCAACTTTACCGGGTATTTCCCGCTCCGGTACATCCATTACTGCAGAACTTGTATGTGGATTCAGGCGTGATTTTGCGGTAAAATACTCATTTATAATGTCTATTCCGGCTATTCTTGGAGCTGCTATATTGGATCTGAAAGATTTTGGTAGTGAGGGTCTTGGAACACTTGACTATGTCAATTACATTGTGGGAGCAATAACCGCAGGCATTGTTGGATACATATGCATCAAGAAGATGTTAGATTTTGTAAAGGGAAAGAAATTTAAATATTTTGCATATTACTGTTATGTTTTGGGAAGCATCTGCATAGTTGCATTTGCCTTTAACGTAATTAAGATGAATTAGGAGGACTTTTTTGTGGCTAACACAAAGAAAAAAGGAACAGGAAAATCGAATACGAGAAAGCGTGCTACTTCAAAAACTAAGAGAAACAGGCGAAGTACTGAACAGATAAAAAGAAAACTGGATATCTGGCTTATCTGTTCACTGATGGCAGCAATATTTCTGATGCTTTGCAATTTTGGAATATTAGGACCTGTTGGAAATGCATTCTCGGGAGTGATGTTTGCATTGTTTGGAACAATGGCTTATATTTTCCCGTTATACCTGCTTTTTGTTGTATGGTTTGCAGCGCTGATGTATGGTGATGAAAAGGTAGTGCCCGTGACTGTTGAGGTTTCGGTAATCTATTTATGTCTTGGCATAATATCTCAGTTTATATACAAGAACGAAGTTGAAGACTACTTTTTCTGGGAATTGATGACTACATGCGCAAAGGAGAGAATAGGTGGAGGTCTCTTTGGTGGAGAATTCTATCTTGCCTTTTCTAAACTTTTCACTGATGTCGGCGGAGTGATAATAACCGCAACTATAATTGTTGCTATGCTTGCTCTTTTGTTCTCGGCATCCATAGTCAGATGGATTAGTGATTACAGAGAGGGAAGCGACGACAGAGAAGAAGAGAGAGAACAGTACAGAAAGTACAGAGAACAGATTAGACAGAATAAGAGTCAGGCCAGAGAAGAGAGAGAAAAGCAGAGACAGGCAGAACGAATTGAGAGAAAAAGAAGAGAGGCTATGCGAACAGCCCCTAAATTTACTGGAGTTGATTTCAATGAACTTACAATCGGGGAGAATAACAAAGAATCCCAAATTGAGGACATACATGAAATAAAAGGTCAAAAGATTAATATAGAAGGAATAGAACCATCTTTCTCAGGACATGTTGATATTGAGGATGAACCTTATACATATTATGAGAGTGATAAAAAGTCAGGCAGATCAAATGGTGTTATAAATGATAGCAGAAATAATACTTCAAAAAATAACAAAACTACTGACTGGAACAACACCAAGCAAGATAGTGGAGTGATAAATATTAATATCACCGGTCATGATATGGCAGAGGAGGAAGAAGATCATTCTACAGATGGAGAATTCACTCCAAAAGAGAGAATTGAAGTCAGTGAAAGCGCAAAGCGTACTATGGCGAGAAATCCATACAGCAAGACCAGCCTTTCACCTGCTTCTGTAACCGCTACGGTTGGCGATGCAAACGACATGATAGAAAGACCAACTGCGGATACCAGTCATACTCCGGAAGTTGAGGTGAAACCGGCACAGCCTGCAAAGAAGAAAAAGATGAGATATGTCAGACCAAGAACTGATCAGCTTCTCACAAAGAATCCGGGCAGTGCTCATGGAACCTCGAAAGAGGAATTGCTTGAGACTGCAGGAAAGCTTCAGATGATTCTCAAACAGTTCGGTGTTAATGTTACAGTGACAAATGTTTCGAGAGGACCTTCTGTAACAAGATATGAACTTCAGCCTGAGATTGGAACAAAAGTTTCAAAGATTACATCTTTGACGGATGATATCAAGTTGAACCTTGCAGCTTCCGATATTCGTATAGAAGCACCTATACCGGGAAAGGCAGCTGTAGGTATAGAAGTTCCAAATAAGGGAAGAGATACAGTTTATATCAGAGACCTGATTGAGTCAAAAGAACTAAAGGAGAACAAGTCAAAGATTGCTTTTGCGGCAGGTAAAGATATCTCAGGAAAAGTAATTGTTGCAGACATTGCAAAGATGCCTCATATGCTTGTTGCCGGAACAACCGGTTCAGGAAAGTCTGTATTTACAAACTCGATTATTATGAGTATTTTGTATAGGGCAACACCTGATGAAGTTAAGCTTCTCATAGTGGATCCAAAGGTTGTTGAGTTTGGAATATACAATGGAATTCCACATCTGATTACACCGGTAATAACCGATCCAAAGAAGGCAGCTGGTGCACTTAACTGGGCGGTGGCTGAAATGTCTGACAGATACAAGAAGTTTGCAGCCACCGGAACAAGAGATCTCAAGGGTTATAACGAGGCGATTGAAAATGGAGAGTACGAGGGCGATGAAAAGCCTGATAAATTGCCACAGATTGTTATTATTATTGACGAGCTCGCAGATCTTATGATGGTTGCTGCAAAGGATGTTGAAGATGCAATCTGCAGACTTGCTCAGCTTGCTAGAGCAGCGGGCATTCATCTTGTAATTGCAACCCAGAGACCTTCTGTTGACGTAGTAACAGGACTTATCAAAGCAAATATTCCATCAAGAGTTGCCCTTCTTGTTTCGTCGGGAACGGACTCAAGGACTATTATAGATATGAATGGAGCAGAGAAACTTCTCGGAAACGGTGATATGTTATTCTATCCTTCGGGATATGTAAAACCCGTGAGATTGCAGGGGGCCTTTGTTTCAGACGATGAGGTGAAGAACACTGTTGAATTCCTGAAAAATAACTGCGGAGAGGTTGAATACAACGACGCAGTAAACACTGCCATGGTTGCCGATTCAGAGGAAGGCGAAGAAGGCGGTAATGACGGAAAAGACGCTTATTTTGTGGAAGCAGGAAGACTTGTAATTGAAAAACAAAAAGGCTCTACAAGTATGATACAAAGAAGTTTCAGAGTTGGATTTAACAGGGCGGCTCGCATCATGGAACAGTTGTATGATGCAGGAGTTGTAGGACAGGAAGAGACAAACAAACCGAGAAGAGTTCTCATGACACTGGATGAATTTGATGAGAGATTCTCGTGACAAGATATTAATGACAGATAATTGCAGATGTAATAAGACACTGTAAGATAATTAAAACAATTAAGGTATTTTAAAATGCTATATGAAATTTATAGATTAAATTAAGATGCTATATGAAATTTACAGATTAAATTAAGAAGCTATAAAAAATATAGATGAAAAGATAATAAAAGATATAGAGGAGAAATGATATGAAGACTGATATTCAGATTGCACAGGAAGCGAAGATGCTTCCAATCAAAGAAGTAGCAGAGAAGATTGGACTTACAGAGGATGATTTAGAATTATACGGAAAGTACAAGGCAAAGATTTCAAACGAATACTGGAATCAGATTAAAGATAATGAAGACGGTAAGCTTGTCCTTGTAACAGCTATCAATCCAACACCTGCAGGCGAAGGTAAGACTACAGTAACAGTTGGTCTTGGCGAAGCATTAGGACAGCTCAATAAGAAGTCCATCATCGCTTTGAGAGAGCCTTCTCTTGGACCATGTTTTGGTATCAAAGGTGGAGCAGCAGGCGGCGGATACGCACAGGTAGTACCTATGGAAGATCTCAATCTTCATTTTACAGGTGACTTTCATGCCATAACATCTGCAAATAACCTTCTTGCCGCTCTTCTTGATAACCACATCCAGCAGGGAAATGTTTTGAACATTGATCCTAATCAGGTAGTGTGGAAGAGATGTGTTGATATGAACGACAGAGTTCTCAGAAACATTGTTGTTGGACTTGGAAGAAAGACAGATGGTGTTGTAAGAGAAGATCACTTTGTAATCACAGTTGCTTCAGAGATAATGGCAATTCTCTGCCTTGCTAATGACATGGCAGATTTGAAGGATAAACTTGGAAAAATAGTAGTTGCTTACACATATGACGGAGAGCCTGTAACTGCAAAGCAGATTAATGCGGTAGGTTCAATGGCTGCGTTGTTAAAAGATGCAATCAAGCCAAATCTTATTCAGACTTTAGAGCACACACCTGCACTTGTTCACGGTGGACCATTTGCGAATATTGCTCATGGATGTAACTCTGTAAAGGCTACAAAGACAGCACTCAAGATGGCGGATATCGTAGTTACTGAAGCGGGATTCGGAGCAGATCTTGGAGCAGAAAAATTCCTTGATATCAAGTGCAGAAAATCAGGACTCAAGCCTGATGCCATCGTGCTTGTTGCCACAGTCAGAGCACTTAAATACAACGGTGGAGTTGCAAAGGCAGATCTTAATGAGCCAAATGTGGAAGCATTAAAGAAAGGTATAGTAAACCTTGAAAAGCACATTGAAAACCTGCAGCAGTTTGGTGTACCTGTAGTGGTAACACTTAACTCATTTATTACAGATACAAAAGAAGAGACAGATTTTGTTCAGAAATTCTGTGAAGAAAGAGATTGTGAATTTGCCCTTGCAGAAGTTTGGGAAAAAGGCGGAAAAGGCGGAATTGAACTTGCAAATAAAGTTATTAAGACATTAGAAGAAAAGCCTTCAAACTTCAAAGTGTTATATGAAGATGAAGCAACACTCGAAGAAAAAATTGAGACAGTTGCAACAAAGATTTACGGCGCAGACGGAGTGACATACTCAGCAGAAGCAAAGAAAGCACTTGCTAAGATTACAGAGATGGGATATGGAAATCTTCCTGTATGTATGGCAAAAACACAGTATTCACTTTCTGATGACCAGACTAAACTCGGAAGACCTACAGGCTTTGAAATCAATATCAGAGAGGTGTATGTTTCAGCCGGAGCAGGATTTGTTGTTGCAATTACAGGAAGCATTATGACAATGCCTGGATTATCTAAGACACCTGCAGCATACGGAATCGATGTTACAGATGAGGGTGTAATCACCGGATTATTCTAGGTTTATTTCGTAAAGTATATTTTTTGAAATGGATATACGATGCTTTCAAAATAACCGTTTCGCATTATATGAATGTTTTTTCTAAAAATTGAGTCATTACTTAAAGGACTATTTTCAAAAGCAAGGTAGGGAATTTTGTTGCAAAAGTTATATCCGACAACCCATATGAAGAAAATTCAAAATGGGATGTAAGGAATTTCCGAGGGAAAAGTTAGTGCTGACAACCCATATGAAGAAAATCCAAAATGGGATGTAAGGAATTTCCGAGGAAAAAGTTAGTGCTGACAACCCATATGAAGAAAATCCCAAAAGGGATGTAAGGAATTTCCGAGGAAAAAGTTAGTGCTGACAACCCATATGAAGAAAATCCCAAATGGGATGTAAGAAATTTCTGACAGAAAAGTTAGTGCTGACAACCCATATGAAGAAAATCCCAAAAGGGATGCAAGAAATTTCTGACAGAAAAGTTATGCCTGACAACCCATATGAAAAAAATCCCAATAGGGATGTAAACATAATGAAATCAAGTTTAATAAGCATACATCCCCCAAATGAATTTTGCCAAAAGGGATATATAATGTAGAAATCCTTAGGTATAACTATAAATTAGATTATGTGCTTGTTTCAAAAAGTATACTTTATGAAATGTCGTTGACTTATAGAGGAAAAGTAAAATAATAGAAATAGTAGAGAGGAGAATGTATAATGGCGATTTTGATTGATGGAAAGAAGATTTCAACCGATATTAAGGATGAGTTGAAGGTTGAAGTTGCAAAGTACAAAGAGCAGGGAATTAAGATTACAATGGCAGTTGTAAAGGTGGGAGAGGATCCTGCGTCAGCTGTATATGTAAGAAATAAGCAGAAGGCTTGCGAGTATATCGGAATTGATTCTGTGGCATATGAATTACCGGAAGAGACTTCAGAAGAAGAACTTCTTGAGCTTATAGACAAACTCAACAAAGATGATGTTATTAACGGAATTTTAGTTCAGCTTCCGCTTCCAAAGCACATGAATGAAGATATAATTCTTGATGCAATCGACAGCAAAAAAGATGTTGACGGTTTCCATCCTAATAACGTAGGTAAGATGATGGTTGGAAAGGAGACATTCCTTCCATGCACACCGGCAGGAATTGTTGAACTTTTAAAGAGAACAAACATTGAACTTGAAGGAAAGGAATGTGTGGTTATTGGAAGAAGTAATATCGTTGGTAAGCCAATGTCAATGCTTATGCTTAAAGAGAACTGCACAGTTACAATCTGTCATTCAAGAACAAAGGATTTGAAGGAAGTTGCAAGAAGAGCAGATATTCTTATTGTTGCAATCGGCAAACCAAAATTTGTTACAGCTGATTTTGTAAAAGATGGAGCAACTGTAATCGACGTTGGTATCCACAGAATGGAAAATGGTAAATTATGTGGAGATGTGGATTTTGAACAGGTAGAGCCAAAGGCTTACGCAATTACTCCTGTTCCGGGAGGGGTAGGTCCTATGACTGTAACAATGCTTATGGCAAACTGCCTTAGAAGTGTAGAACTTCAGAACAGATAAATAAATGATGTTTGCAAATATTATCATAGATATTTCTCACGAAAAACTTGATCGTCCTTTTGGATATATAATTCCAAAACGGTTAGAAGATGTTATCTGCGTTGGGAGTTTTGTAAAAGTTCCCTTTGGAAAAGGGAATAGAGAAATATCAGGATTTGTAATAGAGATAACGGACGAAACAGATTATCCCGTTGAAAAGATGAAAGAGATAATGTCCGTGTCAAAAGATAAAGAGATTGTTACATCAAGACTTATTGAGTTGGCTTATTTTATTAAGACTGAATACGGTTCAACCATGAACCGTGCTTTGAAGACGGTTATTCCTGTAAAGCAAAAGGTAAAGCAAATTGAGAAGCAGACAATTGTCCTTAATATTTCAGGAGATGAACTGTCAGATACTATTGCCGCCTACATCAAAAAGAGGGCCAAAGCAAAACTTAGGCTGATAAATGAACTTAAGGAAGTTAGGAAGATACCGAAAGATGTTGTGACTGACAAGCTTAATATTACAAACAGCACCCTAAAATCCATGAAGGAAGAGGGAGTGATAGTGATTGAAAGCGAGACAAAATACAGAAATCCTGTCAGTGTTCAGGCTCAGGGTGAGTATGATATCATTTTGAATGATGAACAAAACAAGGTGGCATCAGAAATTAAGCAGGCCATGGAAGATATTTATTCAGGAACAGTTTTAAAGGATGACAGTTTAAATCGTATTCATCTTATTCATGGTATCACAGGCAGTGGAAAGACTGAAGTTTATATGGATTTGATTGAGTGTGCAGTCAGAAATGGAAAAGAAGTTATTGTTCTGATTCCTGAGATTGCATTGACTTACCAGACAGTAAAGAGGTTTACAAGAAAGTTTAAAGATAAGGTTTCTATCATCAACTCAAAGCTGTCTAAGGGTGAGAGATATGATCAGTTTGAAAGGGCAAAGAAAGGGGAAGTATCCATAATGATTGGTCCCCGTTCAGCGCTGTTTACACCTTTTAATAATTTGGGGCTTATCATTATTGATGAGGAGCATGAGGGCTCTTACAAGAGTGACTCTGTTCCAAAGTATAATGCAATAGAGGTGGCAAGGCATATTGCAGAAACCACAAACTCAACCTTGGTATTAGGATCTGCAACTCCGTCACTTGATTCTTATTACAAGGCAAAGCGAGGGGAGTACAGACTTCATACACTCACAAAAAGAGAAAAAGGTAATCTTGCTGATGTCCATGTTGTTGATTTGAGAGATGAACTTCATGCCGGTAATAAGTCTATATTCAGTTTTAAACTTCAAAAACTGATACAGGAGAGGCTTGAAAGAAAAGAACAGACAATGCTTTTTATCAACCGAAGAGGTTATGCGGGATTTGTGTCCTGCAGAGAATGTGGAGTGGTAATGAAATGTCCACATTGTGATGTTTCTCTAAAAGCTCACAATAACGGTAAGCTTATATGTCACTATTGCGGATATGAAGTTCCTACACCGAGACTTTGTCCTAAATGCGGCTCAAAGTATATTGCCGGATTTGGAACGGGAACCCAGAAGGTTGAGATGTCAATAAAGAAGATGTTTCCTACAGCCAGGGTACTCAGAATGGATATGGATACCACTTCAAAAAAAGGTGGTCATGAAGAGATTTTGTCAGCTTTTGCAAATGGAGATGCGGATATTCTTGTGGGAACCCAGATGATTGTCAAAGGACATGATTTTCCAAATGTCACATTGGTTGGTGTTCTGGCCGCCGACATGTCGCTGTATGCTTCTGATTACAGTGCTGCGGAGAGAACTTTTCAATTGCTGACACAGGCGGCGGGAAGAGCAGGAAGAGGAAGCAAAAAAGGCGATGTTGTGATTCAGACTTACACACCCGACAATTACAGTATTGTTTATTCAAAAGAGCAGGATTACGAGTCTTTTTACAGGGAGGAGATTGCATACAGAAAACTTATGCTTTATCCGCCGGTGGCACGTATGACAGCGATTCTTATGACATCAAAAGATATCGGCAAATTAGACCGGGCTGTGGGTGTGATAAGTGATTGTATAAAGTCTTTCAAGGAAAGAAATAATCAGAAAATGCTGGCGATAATCGGTCCGGCGGATGCGGGAATTGCCCGAATAAATGATGTTTACAGAAAAGTTATTTATCTAAAGCATTTGGATAATAATGTATTAATACAAATAAAAGATAATTTGGAAAAATTAATAGAGACTGACGGCAGATTCGATGATATTAATGTATCTTTCGATTTTACTCCGCAGGGAAACTATTAATGAGGAGGAATTATGGCAATTAGAAATATTAGAGAACTTGGTGATCCTTGTCTTAGAAAAGTATGTAAGGAAGTAAAGAATGTGAGCCTTAGAACTAAGATTCTCATCGAGGATATGCTTGATACAATGTATGAGGCAAACGGTGTTGGTCTTGCGGCACCGCAGGTTGGAATACTAAAGAGAATAGTTGTTATCGATGTGGGCGAAGGTCCAATTGTTCTTATTAATCCTGAAATTACAGACAGAGAAGGAGTTCAGTTTGATTATGAGGGATGTCTCTCAGTACCTGGAAAATCAGGAAAAGTATCAAGACCTGAAAAGGTTGTATGCAGAGCTTTTGATGAGGAAATGAATGAGTTTGAGATTGAGGGCGAAGGATTACTTGCCAGAGCGATCTGTCATGAACTTGATCATCTTGACGGAGTTGTTTACGTTGACAGAGTTGAAGGTGAACTTATTGACAATGAGCAGCTTATGATGGAAGACGACGAAGAAGAGTAAAAATATAGCTTGAAAGTAATTGTAATTAGAGAGGTGACAGTGGTATGAGGATAATGTTTATGGGAACACCGGACTTTGCGGTGAGTACTTTGGAAGAAATTTCAAAAACAAATCACGAAGTAGTTGCGGTAGTAACTCAGCCGGACAAGCCAAAGGGAAGAAGTGGCAAATTAGTATACACACCTGTAAAGGAAAAAGCGTTAGAACTTGGTGTGAAAGTATATCAGCCAACACGAGTAAAGGATGATTCTTTTATGGAAATATTAGAAGAAATTAATCCGGAGCTGATTGTAGTAGTTGCTTTTGGACAGATACTTCCAAAAAGAGTGCTTGATTATCCAAAATACGGATGCATAAATGTTCATGCCTCAATACTCCCAAAATACAGGGGTTCTGCACCGATACAGTGGGCGGTTATCGATGGTGAAAAAGAGACAGGGGTAACCATTATGAAAATGGATGAAGGCGTGGATACCGGAGATATTATAGATGTTGCCACAATCAAGCTTGACAGAAAAGAAACAGGTGGCAGCCTTTTTGACAAACTTAGTGTTCTTGGTGGAAAATTATTAGCCGATAATCTTGAGAATATAGAGAAAGGAAATATTCATCCTGTAAAACAGGATGAAACCCTTGCAACTCATGCAGGAATGCTTTCAAAAGATATGGGTAA
Organism: Lachnospiraceae bacterium; assembly: GCA_024698345.1. Classification (GTDB taxonomy): domain Bacteria; phylum Bacillota; class Clostridia; order Lachnospirales; family Lachnospiraceae; genus SIG293. The sequence continues at coordinate 29,691 of JAILRH010000002.1, forward strand.
TATTAATTTTAAAGAGTCAGACGCAGCTGCAATTGAGAGATTGATCAGAGGATTGAATCCGTGGCCGAGTGCATTTACTACGCTTGCAGGTAAGACATTAAAAATCTGGGATGCAGATGTTTTGGATATTGACAGTGAGGAAGTTCCGGGAACTATATTTGAAATAACAAAGAAGGATTTCCTGGTTGCCACTAAAAAAGGAACTTTAAGAGTTAATGAAGTTCAGCTTGAAGGCAAGAAAAGAATGAAGTCGGCTGATTTCCTCAGAGGATATCAGTTACAAAAAGGAACAATTCTCGGTGAATTATAATACGACGATATGACTAAAAGGCAGATGTCCCCATTCTCTAAATAAAGTGAAGCTGGGATAAGAAAATTTACTGAGTAGTGGTCCAATTTCAAGGAAAGGTGTTTTAGTTATGAATGAATTTGTTTTGGGATATATAAGCAGATATGGAAGTTACAGATACGGATTTGACCGGACGTATATTCTGGTACTTATCGGCGTGGTGTTATCTTTGGCAGCATCTGCTTACGTAAAGAGTACATTTAAAAAATATTCAAAAGTTATGTGCAGCAGAAATATAACAGGAAGTGATGTGGCACAGAGAATTCTATATTCCCAGGGAATTACTGATGTGAGTGTGCAACATGTTTCCGGGGATCTGACAGATCATTATCATCCTTCAAACAAAACAGTTAATCTGTCTGACAGTGTTTACGGAAGAAACAGCGTTGCAGCAATTGCTGTAGCTGCACATGAGTGCGGACATGCGGTTCAGCATAATGTGGGATATCAGCCAATAAAGTGGAGAACAGCGATTCTTCCGGCTGCAAATATCGGTTCAAAAATGTCATGGATTCTGATTATGGTTGGATTTCTGTTTAGCGGCTCAATGTCTATGCTACTTATTGATATCGGAATAATAGCATTTTCTTTTGCGGTACTATTTCATATTGTGACATTGCCGGTTGAGTTTAATGCTTCGCACAGAGCTTTGAAAATTTTGAAAAATGATGGGCTTTTGAGTGAAGATGAGACAAGGATGGCAGCTAAAGTGCTTACAGCAGCGGCACTTACTTATGTTGCATCTGCATCGGTTGCAATATTACAGCTTGCGAGAATGTTGATTTTGAGAAACAGAAGAAGATAAAATGTTACATTAGAGGATTGAAATGGCAGAAAAGTTGGATATTAAGTCGTACAACTTAATAGAGTTACAGGAACAGTTGCAGGGAATAGGAGAAAAGTCATTCAGGGCAAAGCAGATTTATAAGTGGATTCACGTTGACAAGGTTTCTTCATTTGATGAAATGACAAATATTTCCAAAGACCTGAGAGCAAAACTTGGTGAAAGATACGAAATCAGAACTGTTAATCCGGTACAGATTCTTACATCAAAGATTGACGGTACAAAGAAGTATCTGTTTGCACTTTGTGACGGGATAGTTATAGAGAGTGTTCTTATGAGATATCATCACGGCAATTCGGTATGCATTTCCACACAGGCGGGATGCAGAATGGGATGCAAGTTTTGCGCATCAACACTGAATGGTCTCGAGAGAAATCTTACAGCTTCAGAGATGCTGTCCCAGATATATGAGATAGAAAATGATATCGGGGAAAGAGTTTCCAATATTGTTCTTATGGGAAGCGGCGAGCCTCTTGACAATTTTGATAATGTAATAAAGTTTATCGAACTTATTACTGACAAAAACGGCAAGAATCTCAGCCAGAGAAATATAACCTTATCAACCTGTGGACTTGTACCAAAGATTAGGAAAATGGCAGATATGGGATTGCAGATTACCCTGGCGCTTTCACTTCATGCATCAGATGACGAGACAAGGAAACAATTGCTCCCTATTGCAAATAAGTACTCAATCAGAGAGGTGCTTGATGCGTGTGAGTATTATTTTGAAAAGACAGGAAGACGAATAACTTTTGAGTACAGTCTTGTTTCAGGAGTGAATGATACAAAAGAAGAAGCAACAAAACTTGCAAAGCTGGTTGAGGGAATGAACTGTCATATTAATCTTATTCCTGTCAATCCTATAGAGGAGAGGGACTTTGTCCAGTCTGACAAAGAAGCTATTTATGCATTTCAAAATACTATTGAAAAAAATAAAATACATGTTACGATAAGAAGGGAAATGGGCAGAGATATTAACGGTGCCTGTGGACAGTTAAGAAAAAGTTTCATGGATAAACAATGAAAGGAGGAGCAAAATGATTGCGTTTGGAAGTACAAATGTAGGACTTAAAAGATCAATAAATCAGGACTTTATTTTTTTGTCTGAAGACAAAATCGGAAAGCTCCCGAATTTGTTTATTGTGGCGGACGGCATGGGAGGTCACAAGGCCGGGGATGTAGCATCCAGAAAAGGAGTGGAGCTTTTTGTTGATTTTGTTCGCACAACAGATATGACAGATCCCGTTAATATAATCGATGCAGGTATAAAGATTGCAAATGATGCGGTTTTTGAACTGTCGCATACAAATGCTGATTATGACGGAATGGGAACAACTTTTGTGGTGGCTTCTGTTATTGAGAACAGAGTGTACATAGCAAATGTCGGAGACAGCCGATTATATCTGATTAACAATAATATTGTCCAGATTACAAGAGATCATTCTTTGGTTGAAGAGATGATTAATATGGGTGAGATTGAGCGTGATGCTGCAAGAACCCACACAAAGAAAAACATTATTACGAGAGCAGTGGGAGTTGAGAGAAATGTCGTTGCAGACATTTTTCAGATTGAAATCGAGAGAGGAGATAAGCTCTTGCTCTGCTCGGATGGTCTTTCCAATATGGTTGAGGACTATGATATAAAGAAGATTGTCAACGGTAACAGCAATCTTAAAGATGCAGTCAATATTTTGATTGATAAAGCCAATGAAAATGGTGGAAGAGATAATATATCCGTAGTTCTATTAGAACCTGAAATAGGAGGAAGATAATGATTAGAAAAGGTATGTTTTTAAGTAATAGATATGAAATCCTTGAAAAGGTCGGCTCCGGTGGAATGTCCGATGTTTACAAGGCTAAATGTCATAAACTTAATAGATTTGTTGCCATAAAAGTCCTTAAGTCCGAATTCAGCGAGGATAAGAACTTTGTTACAAAATTCAGGGCAGAGGCTCAGAATGCTGCCGGACTTGCACATCCGAATATCGTTAGCGTGTATGACGTTGGTGTGGACAGAGGAATGTACTATATTGTTATGGAACTGATTGAGGGAATTACTCTCAAACAGTATATTGCAAGAAAGAAAAGACTATCAGTAAAAGAAGCAGTAAGTATTTCAATTCAGGTGGCACAGGGTATTGAATGTGCTCACAATAACAATATTATTCACAGAGATATCAAACCTCAAAATGTTATTATCTCAAGAGACGGAAAGGTTAAAGTTGCCGATTTTGGTATAGCCAGAGCAACTTCTGTAAATACACATACAACAAATGCAATGGGCTCGGTTCATTATATTTCACCGGAGCAGGCATCAAACGGAAAGGTAGATGAGAAGAGTGATATTTATTCACTTGGTATTACTATGTTTGAGATGCTTACAGGACATGTTCCTTTTGACGGTGATTCCACTGTGACAATTGCGTTACAGCATATTCAGAAACAGGTTCCAAGACTCAGTGAGGAATTGCCTAATATACCACTGAGTGTTGAAAAAATCGTACTTAAGTGTACTCAGAATGTTCCTGAGAGACGTTATTTGAAGATTTCATCTCTTATCATGGATTTGAAGAGAGCACTTTTGAATCCGGATGATGATTTTGTCAAACTTGATGAAGAACAGAAGAACGACACTGTCATTGTTTCGAAAGAAGATCAGATTACTATCAAGAATGCTGCAGGAAAAGAAGAAAAACTCAGAGCATCAGAAGATGCGGACAGTGAAAAGAGTCCTTTTGACGATGAAGAGCCGCCTAGCACATTAGAAAAAGTTCTTATGGTGCTTGGTATAGGAATTGTATTGCTTTTCCTTGGAGTGGCAATAGCAATGATTCCAAAGATTTTTCTTGATGGAGGAGAGAACAACAGAAATCTTGAAATAGAGACAACTACTTTAGACCCTACACTTGCAATTGTTCCGAATCTGTATGAACTCAGTGAGGAAGATGCAAGAACAGCATTGCATAACAATGCACTTGGAATCAAATATCAGTACGATTATGATGATAATGTAGAAAAAGGCTTTGTTTGCGCACAGTCTGAAGAAGCTAATGCAATTATAGAGAAGAATTCAACAATCACTGTTACTATCAGTAATGGTGCGGAACGTATTCTGTTACCTTCAGATATTGATGGAAAGGATGTAGAGGCTGCAACACTTGAACTTAATAATGTAGGTTTTGAGGTTGAAGTTGTCTACACTTACAGTAGCAGCAATATAGGAACGGTTCTTTCTCATGATCCTGATGGAAAAGTTGAACTTTCAAAAGGCACAGTAATAACTCTTACTGTCAGCAGGGGAAAAGAAGCAAATACAGAGGGAATCAGCCTTGCGACTGTTCCGAGTGTGGCCGGAAAGTCAAGAAGTAATGCTGAGTCTGCTTTGAAGAATGCAGGATTCAGAATTGGTGAGGTAAAGGAAGTTTACAGTGAGGTTGCACAAGCCGGAACAGTTATCAGAATGACTGTCAAGCCGGGAGTGAGACTCCCTTACGGTTCTAAGGTAGGAATGGTTGTCAGCCTTGGCTCAGAAAATCCTGAAACAGAAACTTTTGAAGAAGTGACCAGCGCGGAGGAAGTGACTACAGTTGAGGAAACATCAGCTCAGGCTACTTACTCAGCTTCTTATACATTCTCACTGGAAGATATGCTTGATGCAAACGGAGAACATTTGACTTCGGGAGCTATAGCGATATATGTGGATGGAAAGAAGGTAAGTGTTGATCCTGCTTATTCAAGATTGGAGACTTGGCCGGGAGATTACACATACACTGTAATAGAAAATTATTCCGGAACAGCAAACTTACAGTTATATGTAAATAATGCTGTAATTGTTGACACTCAGATTGAACTTAAATAGTAAGGTGATTTCACATCACTATAAAGTACAGATACTGATGAAAGGCGAATATGACCGGTAAAATAATAAAGGGAATTGCAGGGTTTTACTACGTGCACGTTGAGGGGCACGGAGTATATGAATGTAAGGCCAAAGGAGTTTTTAGAAATAAGAGTATAAAACCGCTTGTTGGAGATAATGTTGAGATTGACATTATAGATGAAACAGAGCTGAAAGGAAACATTTCAAAAGTGCTTCCAAGAATTAATGATTTGATTAGACCGGCGGTTGCAAATGTGGATCAGGCACTGGTTGTGTTTGCTTTGAAAGATCCGACACCTAATCTGAACCTTTTGGATAGGTTCCTTGTAATGATGGAGTTTCAGAATATACAGACAGTTGTCTGCTTCAATAAGTCAGATATTTCAACAGATGAAGAAGCAAATAAACTGTCAGCAATATATAGTCAGGCAGGTTACAAAGTTATAGTGGCAAGTGTCGAAAGGGACGAAGGTATAGAGGCAGTGAAAAATCAGCTCCAAGGGAAGACAACTGTATTTGCAGGACCTTCAGGAGTAGGGAAATCCTCCATGTTAAATGCCCTGGCACTTGATTACAAGATGGAAACCGGTGAAGTCAGCAAAAAGATTGGAAGAGGAAAGCACACAACAAGGCACTCTGAAATCTTTTATATAGACAAGGGAACTTATGTAATAGATACTCCGGGATTTACATCACTGGATGTCCCGGGAATGGATGAGAGAGTATTGGAAGAATGTTTTCCTGAATTTATATCTTCCATAGGCAAATGCAAATTTACAGGATGCGCTCATGTCAGTGAACCTGATTGTGAGATAAAGCGCCTTGTGAAAGAAGGAAGCATTTCCGTTGAAAGATATGATAATTACAAAAACTTTTATGAGGAATTGAAGAACAGAAAGAAGTATTAGGTTCTGTAAGTACAACATTAAATGGCTTACGCAGTTACAAATATGGATTTCTAAAAAAAGAAAGGATGAATTGTTATGATTAAACTGGCACCTTCTATTTTGTCGGCAGATTTTTCCAAACTTGGAGATGATATAGTTCTTATTGATGATGCAGGAGCAGATTGGATTCACATTGATGTTATGGATGGAATGTTTGTTCCTAATATCTCGATAGGAATACCTGTGGTTGAATCCTGCAGGAAATGTACCGAAAAGGTGTTTGATGTTCATCTTATGATTGAAGAGCCAATCAAGTATGTTGAGCAGTTTGCAAAAGCAGGAGCTGATATGATTACAGTTCACGTAGAAGCATGTGAAGATGTTGCTGCAACAATAGACAAGATTCATGAGCTGGGAAAGATGGCAGGACTTGCACTCAATCCCGAAACTGCAGTTGATGAGGTACTTCCATATCTAAGCCATGTGGAGATGATACTGGTAATGACAGTGCATCCGGGATTTGGCGGACAGTCATACATTGATGAGTGTACTGAAAAGATAGAAATAATAAATGCTATAATAAATGAATACAATCTGGATACTCTTCTTGAAGTAGATGGAGGAATAAAGACAGATAATGTTCAGATACCTCTTGAGGCCGGGGCTAATGTTATTGTTGCAGGATCTGCAGTTTATAAGGGGGATGTTCAAAAGAATGTTGAACAGTTCAAAGAGATATTCGGCAAGTATTGATGTGATATGACTTCTAAGGAGTGCAGATACGCACAGATGAAGAAATGATACACAGATCAATATTGTTAAATATATAAGAAGTGATATGACTTCACCACAAGTGTGATGATACTGTGTGGTGGGCAAAAATGTAAAAGGAGAAATAATAAGAAATGAAACTTGGAATCGTTGGTTTACCAAATGTTGGTAAAAGTACTTTATTTAATTCACTTACAAAGGCAGGAGCAGAATCGGCAAACTACCCATTCTGTACTATAGATCCTAATGTTGGTATTGTTACTGTACCTGATGAGAGACTTAATAAACTTGCAGCGTTGTATAATTCAGCAAAGGTTACACCTGCAGTTATTGAATTCGTTGATATAGCAGGTCTCGTTAAGGGAGCATCAAAGGGCGAGGGACTTGGTAACCAGTTCCTTTCAAATATCAGAGAAGTAGATGCCATCGTACATGTTGTAAGATGTTTTGAGAATACAAACGTTATCCATGTTGAGGGAAGTGTTGATCCAATCAGAGATATAGAGACAATTAATCTTGAACTTGTTTTTGCTGACGCGGAAGTATTAGAGCGACGTATTGCAAAGACAACAAGAGGAGCAAGAAATGATAAGGAACTTGCCAAGGAACTTGACTTCCAGGAGAGATTAAAAGCATATCTCGACGAAGGAAATCTTGCAATAAGTTTTGAACTTGAAAACGAAGATGAAGAAAAGTGGATGAAAGAATATAATCTTCTCACTGCAAAACCGGTTATATTTGCTGCAAACGTATCTGAAGATGATTTGGCAGATGACGGAAACTCAAATGAATACGTAAGTGCAGTAAGGGATTTTGCTGCAAAACATGACAGTGAAGTGTTTGTCATAAGTGCTCAGATTGAGCAGGAAATTGCAGAACTTGATGATGATGAAAAAGAAATGTTTTTGTCAGAACTTGGATTGTCAGAGTCAGGACTTGATAAACTTATAAAGGCGAGTTACTCATTGCTTGGTCTTATCAGCTACCTTACATCAGGAGAGGATGAGACAAGAGCATGGACAATTACAAAGGGAACAAAAGCACCTCAGGCTGCAGGAAAGATCCATACTGATTTTGAAAGAGGATTTATCAGAGCAGAAGTAGTTAATTATCAGGATTTGCTTGATTGCGGTTCGCTTTCAGCTGCAAAGGAAAAAGGTCTTGTAGGACTTGAGGGGAAAGAATACGTAGTTAAAGATGGCGATGTAATATTATTCAGATTTAATGTATAAAAGTTTTGTGACGGAACAGGAGTTGCTTGTATGTTGTTGGCTAATACGGGAATTGAGTTTTTAAATCTGGGAATAAAACTTGAAAATCTTGGAAGAGGAATTTCGATAGGAGGTTTAGAAATTGCTTTCTACGGAATGATTATTGCATTTGGCATTTTTGCAGGAATAATGATGGTTTGTTTTCAGGCAAAGAGAACAGGTCAGAATGCAGATGATTATTTAGATTTTGCAATGTATATTATTATTTCCTGTATCATTGGGGCAAGAATCTATTATGTTGTTTTCCAGTGGGATTATTACAAGGATAATATTTCAGAAATAATAAATCTGAGAAAAGGTGGTCTTGCAATATATGGAGCAGTTATCACAGGGGTGGTAGGAGCTTTTATATATACAAGAATCAAAAAACTCGAGTTTGGAAGAATTGCAGATACTGCAATAACCGGTCTGATAACCGGTCAGATAATTGGAAGGTGGGGCAACTTTTTCAATAGAGAGGCATTTGGAGGAGTGGCAAAAGATACCAATCCACTGGCAATGAGAATATATTTTGATGATTATTTTGGAATAGAAGATGTTCCGAAGGCAGTCGTTGAGGGTATGGAGAAAATGACAGGAAAAACTGTTGAGACGCTTGGATATATTCAGGTTGAACCTACTTTCCTGTATGAAAGCTGCTGGAATTTACTGATTCTTGGAATTCTTTTGTTTATGACAACGAGAAAGAAGTTTGACGGTCAGATACTATTGCTGTATTTGATTGGGTATGGAATCGGAAGATTTTATATTGAAGGTCTTAGAACAGATCAACTTATGATGCCGGTTGTTAATTATCCGGTGTCGAGAGCTTTGTCTCTGTTGTTGGTTGTAGTTTCTTTGGTGATTATGATTGCCAAATTGGTTAAAAAAAGTGATGAGAAAGTCATGATTGGTGAAGAAAAAGTGAAAAATCCCACCACATGTGACTAAAAAGTGGGATTTTCCTCCACTTTTAATTAAAAAGTGGGAAAATCTACCACTTTGAAGAAAAAAATGTGGACAAATAACTGAATAAATAATGTCGAGATTCCCTTATTTTATAAGGAAAATCAAAAAAATGAAACCTGCGAAAGTTTTTGAAAAAATTTTCGCGGGTTTTATTTTTTTTGCCTTAAAACTATTGAAATTTATGCAAAAATGGTATAAAATTTCATTACAAGTGGTGATTAAAGGTGAAAAGTGGTGGAAAGTGGTAAATTATCACAAAAGTACACCAAATACCATTTGACTGCAGGCGATATATTGAGTTTGTCATGATGATGGACATTAGCGCAGGTTCATCAGTGACTTAGCAAGAAGATTGTGAAAGATATCAATATACAAGTTTTACTTCCATAGGTAGTCGACGACTTAGGAGGAATTTGGTTATGTTCATGGGACAATACAATCAAAAAGTTGATACAAAAGGCAGAGCTATTGTTCCAGCCAAATTTAGGGAAGGGCTTGGAGAGCAGTTTGTTATTACGAAAGGGCTTGACAAGTGTATTTTTGCATTCCCTCTATCAAAATGGGAAGTGATTGCTGAGAAGCTTGACAGTTTATCTATGACAGACAAAAAAGTAAGAAGGTTCATTCGATTTTTCCTCGCAGGGGCAGCAACCCTCGAGACCGACAAGCAGGGAAGAGTACTTATTCCTCAGGGCTTGAGGGAGTATGCCTCACTAGATAAAGATGTTATCTGGATTGGGACAGGCTCCAGATTGGAAATTTGGAATCCGGACAAACTTAATGAATATACAGAATTTGATGAGGATGAGATGGATGAGGTTGCAGATTATATGACAGAACTCGGCATCAGTATCTAATTAGTTTCATCTGAATCGGGAAAGGAACAACACATGAGTTTTAAACATATATCAGTACTTCTGAATGAGACAGTGGAAGGATTAAATATCAAACCTGACGGGGTATATGTTGATGGGACTCTTGGTGGTGGAGGACATGCATACGAAGTATGTAAGAGACTTTCCGATAAGGGCAGATTCATTGGAATAGATCAGGATGGAGATGCTCTTGAAGCAGCAAAAGAAAGACTTAGTGAGTTTTCTGATATCACCTCATTTGTCAGAAGCAACTACAGTGAGATAGATACAATTTTAAATGATTTGGGAATTGATAAGGTTGATGGCATAGTTCTTGATCTTGGTGTTTCTTCTTATCAGCTTGATACGATAGAGAGAGGATTTTCCTACAAAGAAGATGCACCTCTCGACATGAGAATGGACAGCCGACAGACCAAAACAGCAGCAACAGTTGTAAATGAGTACAGCGAATTTGATTTATACAGAATTATCCGTGATTACGGAGAGGACAAGTTCGCAAAGAACATTGCAAAACATATAGTTGCTGAGAGGGAAAAGGGCGCAATTACCACAACAAAACAGTTAAGTGATATTATCAGAGCTTCAATTCCAATGAAAGTGCAGGCAAAAGGCGGACATCCTGCAAAGAAGACTTTTCAGGCCATACGAATCGAGGTTAACAGGGAACTCGAAGTGCTTAACAAGTCAATAGACACCATGATTGACAGACTTAATGAAGGCGGAAGGTTATGTATTATTACATTTCATTCTCTTGAAGACAGGATAGTGAAAACTAAATTCAAAAACAATGAAAATCCATGTACATGCCCACCTGATTTTCCGGTGTGTGTATGTGGAAATAAGCCGAAGGGAAAGGTTATTACAAGGAAACCGATTGTACCTTCTGATGAGGAAATAGAGAATAACAAGCGATCAAAAAGTTCAAAGTTGAGAATATTTGAACATATTTAATATATTAATGGATGTGGACGGTTATTTTATAGTTGGAGGAAACGGATAGTTATGGAAAAAAGAACAAGTGGTACATTTGTGTACGGTAATACTGTCAGAAAAGGTGAATCCGGAAGAGAAGAGAGGGTTTACAGAAACGGGGAGAGAGTAAAGGTTAGCCGTAGGGAGATGGTATATAGAGAAAGAGCGTTAAAGATGAATGGCGCTTATGCACTTTTTCTTGCCATTGTATCAGTGTTTTGTCTCTCGGTAGCAGTTATGTATCTTGGTGTACAGGCTGATATTAAGGCTGCGAGAAGAGATATTACATCTTTGAAAAATGATATAAATACAATGGTTGCTAAAAATGAAGCAATCGATTATTCTATAAACACATATATTTCATCTGAACATGTTATAAAAGTTGCCACTAAGGAACTTGGAATGGTAGAAGCAGATTCAGAGCATGTTGTATTTTACAATAGTACAGATAGCGAGTATACTGTACAGTATAAAGATATTCCAACGAAGTAGGGAAGATATGTGTTATGAGAAGAAAGAGAAGAATACCAATATTTAGAAGATATATGCGCAGTAAGCTAGTTACAACTTTAGTGTTGATTATACTAGCTTTATTTGCGTTATGTGGAGTTACAGCATATTATGCATTAGAAAAAAACGACAGTTACACAATCAGAGTTTTAAGTCAGCAGGAATACAGAAGTAAGACCATACCTTACAAGAGAGGGGAAATTACCGACAGAAACGGTAACTCCCTTGCAACAAGTATTAAAGTATATAATCTTGTGGTTGACTCAAAAATCATACTTGAGGAGAAGGATAAAAAGAAGAATCCAATATGTCTTGAGCCTACTGTTGAGGCTATTGATAAGTACTTCAGTGGTATAGATGAAGACAGAATAAACAAAGATATATTTACACAATCTGATAATATAGATGCACAAAAACTGGCTTCCGGCATTGAAGACAGAGCAGACAGTAATTACTGGGTTGTAATAGAAGAACTTGAATATGATGAAATAAAAGATTTTCAGAAATTCATTGAAGACGAAGATGATGTCAAAGGTGTATGGTTCGAGGAAGAGTATAAGAGAATGTATCCTTTTGATAATCTGGCATGCAGTGTCATTGGATTTACAAACGGAGACAATGAGTCTGCTGACATAGGTATTGAAGCTTATTATAACGACTATCTTATCGGAACTAACGGAAGAGAGTACGGCTACGTAAATTCAGACAGCAATATGGAAAGTGTTGTGAAACAGCCTGAAAATGGTGATACCGTTATTTCAACAATTGATGTCAATATTCAGAGAATTGTTCAGAAAAAAATAAAGGAGTACATGAAGAAATTCCAGCCAAAACGTATGGCTGTGGTTATTGCAGATCCAAACACAGGTGAGATTCTCTCTATGGCGGATAATACAACTTTCAATCTTAACAAGCCAAGAGACTTGAGTGCATATTTCACCCAGAGCAAAATTGACAAGATGTCTGAAGAAAAGATGCAGGAAAAATTGAATCTTATCTGGAGAAATTATTGTGTGAGCGACTCATATGAGCCTGGTTCCACTGCAAAACCATTTACAGTTGCCGCAGCATATGAGGAGGGACTTATTGACGATAAAACAAGTTTCGTATGTGATGGTGGACAGCAGTTGCCGGGATTTTATATCAGATGTCACAAAGTCACGGGACACGGTACTATCAATGCAAAGCAGGCAATAGCGTATTCTTGTAATGATGCTTTAATGCAGATAGGTGCAAAACTCGGTGCAGATACTTTTACACAGTATCAGACAAGATTTGGTTTGGGCTTTAAGACAGGAATTGATTTGCCGGGCGAGACAAGAGGACTTGTTTATGACGCTGATAAAATGGGAGTGACAGATTTGGCCACGAACTCTTTTGGACAGAACTTTACTGTTAATATGGTTCAGATGGTTTCAGCATTTTCTTCACTTGTAAACGGAGGATATTATTATGAGCCTCATGTTGTAAAGGAAGTAAGAACAGCTGACGGAAATCTTGTTGAGAATTATTCAAAGGCGATAGTAAGACAGACAATTACTGAAGATACTTCAGAATTTATCAGAGAATGTCTGAGAGCCGTAGTTACTGACGGTACAGGAACAAACACTGCAATTGACGGATATACAATTGCAGGTAAGACAGGTACAGCGGAAAAAGTAGATACTTCCGGAAAAGGAAAGGGAAGAATTGCAGGAGAATACATTATTTCTTTCCTTGGCTGTGTTCCGGCGGAAAATCCTAAAGTAGTTTGTTATACATTGATGGATTCACCAAAAGAACAGCCGGATTCAACGGCATTTAACACAGAATTCTGGAGAGCTATAATGGAAGAGGTTCTTCCTTATATGCACATAGAAAAAACCGAAGATAACGGAAAAGATCCTGAACTTAAAAATACTAAGAAAGAAGATGTTCAGGAACATTATCAGGGTGGAATAATCAACGAGGGAACTGAAGAGACCGGGGCAGAAGGATCTGATTCAGAAGAAACTAATACAGAAGGAACTAATACAGAAGAGTCTGATTCAGAACAATCCAATGTTGAGCAGTCTGATTCAGAACAATCCAATGTTGAGCAGTCTGATACGGAACAATCTAATACAGAGTGATCTAATACAGAGTAATCTGATAAAGGAGAGTTTAATTTGTTACACTTATAGGACGCGTAGTGTATCTTATGATAATAAAAGCGGATATGTATACTGATATGGCCGGTGAAGTACAACAGAGGGAAAGACTAATAAAAGCAGCAAGAGGTTTGATTTATGACAGAAACGGAAAATATAATCTTGAGGGTGTCAAAATTGATGAGGATTACAGGAGGTATTATCCTTACGGAAGTCTTGCATCTAAGGTGATGGGGTTTACGGGAAGCGATAATCAGGGAATACTTGAACTTGAAGCAAAGTATGATTCATACATGATGGGCATTGATGGGAGAATACTAACCCTGACAGATGCCAAAGGTATTGAAGATGAAGATGCACTAGAGGTGAGAGAAGAGCCAAATCAGGGAAATAATAGCAATGGTTAATGCACCTGAATTTGATCTTAATAATCCGTTTCAGTTGAATTATGAGAGCGATATAAGAAAAGGGACAAAAAAATATCAGAATGAGTTAAACAAAATGTGGAGAAACCAGTGTATCAACGATACTTATGAGCCGGGCTCCACATTTAAAATTGTAACGGCTGCCGCAGCTCTTGAGGAAGGCGTAGTAAAACTGCAGGACAGTTTTTACTGCCCCGATATAAGATTGTTGATGACAGGAGAATCAGGATGGAAAAATCATTAAATACTTTGACTATCCTATACAAAATGGTGTATTATCAAGGGATAGGTCACAAGATATGAAATATATTCTTGAAAAGGTGGTCGCAGATGGAACTGGAAATAAGGCTTACATTGAAGAAATGAGGATTGGAGGAAAGACAGCAACCTCCCAAAAACTTCCAAGGAATTCCGGAAAATACGTTTCTTCGTTTATGTCCTTTGCACCCGCCGATAATCCGCGCGTTATTTCTATTATAATAGTAGATGAACCGAAAGGAATGTATTACGGAGGAACAGTTGTAGGCCCTCTGATGAAAAAACTAAATGAGAACATACTGCCGTACTTATTAAAGGAATAGTTAAAAGGAGATTGTTATGGAACTGAAGAATAAGAGAATATTAGTTGCAGGATCAGGAAAAAGTGGAATAGGAGCGGTTTCTCTGTTACAGAAAATTGGAGCCGATATCACATTGTATGATGGAAATTCAGCTTTGACTGAAGAAATTGTAAAAGAAAAACTTGATAATGCTGATGGAGTTAAGTTCGTATTTGGCGAACTGTCATCAGAAGTTATCGGTAACATAGACTTGATGGTGTTAAGTCCGGGTATTGCCGTTGATGCTCCTTTTGTTAACGAGGTTAGAGATGCAGGGGTTCCTATCTGGGGTGAGATTGAACTTGCATATAATGTTGCAAAAGGAAAACTCATCGCAATAACAGGTACAAACGGAAAGACTACAACAACTTCTCTTGTTGGAGAAATCATGGCAAATTATTATAAGAAAGTTGATGTTGTTGGAAATATTGGTAATCCTTATACAACAACAGCATTTGAATCTGATGAAGAAACAGTCACAGTTGCTGAAATTAGCAGTTTTCAGTTAGAGACTATCCATGAGTTCAAGCCGGATGTATCAGCAGTTCTTAATATTACACCGGATCATTTGAACAGACATTACACAATGGATAATTACGCTAACGTAAAGATGAGCATTGCAAAGAATCAGGATGAGAATCAGGTTATAGTACTCAACTATGAAGATGAAATTATCAGAGAAAAGGCTTCTAAGTTAAAAAACAAGATTGTTTATTTTAGCAGCAAGAACAAATTAGAAGAGGGGATTTACCTTGACGGTGACAACATTGTTTACAGTGCGGATGGAAAGCAGGAAGTTATAACTACTGTTTTTGATACAAGCCTTGTAGGAATACATAATATTGAAAATATAATGGCTGCAATCGGTATATCGATTAATATGGGAGTGCCAAATGATATTATCAGACAGTCAATTCATGACTTTAAGGCTGTTGAACACAGAATAGAGTATGTAACGACAAAGGATGATGTTATTTACTACAATGACTCAAAAGGCACAAATACAGATGCTTCAATCAAAGCGATAGAAGCTATGAGCAGACCTACAATTCTTATTGCAGGTGGCTACGATAAAAAATCAGAATTTGATGAGTGGGTAGAAGCCTTTGGAGACAAAATAAAGACTTTGGTTCTCTTGGGTGAAACGGCAGATAAGATTGCCAAGACTGCAAAGAAACATGGTTTTGAAAATATTATTATGACACAGTCACTTGAGGAGGCTGTAAAGGTGAGTGCGCAGAAAGCAGAGCCTAATGATGCTGTTTTATTATCCCCTGCATGTGCAAGCTGGGATATGTTTGACAGTTATGAGCAACGAGGCGAATTGTTTAAACAGTTTGTTAAAAATCTTTAGAAATAAGCAAAGAGGAATTGTTGATGAGTAGAAACGAAGGTCCACAGGATGACAGAAATAAAGAAAATCAAATAGATACTCAGTCAAGAGAGAGAAGAAAAGTCAGTTATTTTGATTACAGCCTTCTGTTTGTAATTATTTTCCTGATTTGTTTTGGATTTCTTATGATGTATAGCGCCAGTTCTTTTAGCGGAACTTTGAAATACGGAGACTCAAGATACTTCCTTAATAAGCAGCTTAAAGCGAGTTTCTTAGGGTTACTGGTTATGATTGGATGCATGGTTATCAATTATAATCTGCTTAAAAAGTTTTCGGTTTTGATGTATGGAGCTTCTCTTGTTATGGTTACACTTGTTTGGTCTCCGATTGGAATGGAGTTTAACGGAGCGAGAAGATGGATAAGTGTTTTGGGAATGTCATTCCAGCCAGCTGAATTTGTTAAACTCACAGTCATTATAATTACTGCCCATTATCTGACACTGAACTACAAACGTCTGAATAACTTTGTGGAAGTTTTTAAAGCTATGGGATTTGGGATTTTTGGAACGCTATGGGTAGGTATTATTACTAAAAACATGAGTTCTGCAATTATCATAATGGCGATTACATTTGTTATGGTATTTGTTGCCAGTAAGAATTGGAAAGAATTTATTCTGATGGGATTGGCAATGATACCTGTAGCTGTTGCCGGTATTTTTCTTGCGGCATTCAGAGCGGAAAGATTCAAAGTATGGCTGCATCCGGTTAAGTATTCGTCAAAGGGTGGTTATCAGATACTGCAGGGATTGTATGCAATTGGTTCCGGAGGAATTCTCGGAAAAGGATTAGGACAGAGCGTACAGAAATTGGGATATATTCCGGAGGCACAGAATGATTATGTGTTTGCAATTATCTGTGAGGAGCTTGGACTTGTAGGTGCTTTTGCAGTTATTTTCATGTTTATGTTTATAATTTACAGAATGTACATAATAGCAAACAATGCTCCGAATCTGTTTGCATCAATGATGGTAGTGGGAGTTATGACCCAGATAGCTATTCAGGTAATACTTAACATTGCCGTTGTTACAAAAGCATTGCCGAATACCGGAGTTACGCTTCCGTTTATCAGTTACGGAGGAACTTCCGTACTGTTCTTAATGTTTGAGATTGGTATTGTTCTGGGAGTTTCAAGAACTATCAGAAGAATTAACTGACCCGATTTGGAGATGAGAACTATATGAAAAAGAAGATAATTATTATCGTCAGTATACTGTTTTTTTTGATGGCAATAATACTAATTGTTATTGCTAATATGAGAATTGACAGTGTAGTAATAGAGGGAAATGAGCAGTGTAAAGAACAGCAGATAAGACAGTCTGTTCTGGGAGATGGATTGGGAAATAATGTTGCTGTTGTGTGGCTAAAGAGAAAACTCGGTAAAAAAACAGAGATTCCATTTGTTGAGAAGTATGATATAGATATTCTTACAATGAACAAGATTAAAATTACAGTCTATGAAAAAAAGATTGTCGGGTATGTTGATTATCTTGGAACGTATATGTATTTTGACAAAGATGGAATAGTAGTAGAAACAAGTGACAGAAAAATTAAAGGTATTCCAAAGATAACAGGAATTGATTTCGACTATGTACTATTATATGAAAGACTTCCTGTTAAAAATGATCAGGTATTTGATTTGATTTTGAATGTTACTCAGACCTTGCAGAAGTATAATCTTTCAGTAAAAAAAATATACATTTCCGAAAATCTTGAAATAACGGTTTACAAAAAAAATGTAAAAGTTTATTTTGGAACCGATAAGGATCTGAGTGAAAAAATAGCTACACTGAGTGATATGCAGAATGAATTAAAAGATTACTCAGGAACGCTTGATATGTCAAAACTTGACAGGGAAGGAGTGGGATATCATATAAAAACCGACCAATAGTGCAAAATATATGCAAAAGTTTTATATTTTAAGAAAAATTTGTATTGATATTTTTTATAATTAATTATATTATATAAACTATACGGGAATTTTTATGTCTACC
>JAILRH010000020.1 GCA_024698345.1 Lachnospiraceae bacterium
TATCGTGCGATGGCGTTATATATGCTTAGAGGTGGTGTAGATGTGTCAGATTCGGCTGCAATTGAAAAAAAATGTGTAGAAGCTGACATTACTATAGGACATGTGAATGGTGAACAGGTGGTATATTTGAACGGTGAAAATGTGAATGCGTTTCTCAGAACGGAAGAAGTGGGAAATATGGCATCTGTTACAAGCACTCATCCGGCAGTTCGCAGCAGACTGGTGGAACTTCAAAAGAAACTTGCTGCTTCCTGCGACTGTATCATGGATGGACGCGATATAGGTACATGTGTTTTGCCAAATGCTCAGGCAAAGATTTATCTTACGGCAAGCAGCGAGGTGAGAGCAAAGAGAAGATGTGATGAGTTGGAGGCGAAAGGACTTTCCGTTGATTTTGAACAGATTCGTCGAGACATAGAAGAACGTGACTACAGAGATATGCACAGGGAACATTCACCGCTTAAACAGGCTGAGGACGCTGTGTTAGTTGACAGTTCTGACATGACTATTGAAGAGGTAATTGACAGAATTATCGAAATCTGCAGTGAGCGGAAGGACAGCTGAAAGGAGTAATGCATTTCATGGAAGTCAGACTTGCTGAATGCGCCGGATTTTGCTTTGGTGTGAAACGTGCTGTGGATACAGTGTATGAACAGCTGAAAACAGGGAAGACTATTTATACTTATGGCCCAATTGTCCACAATGAAGAAGTTGTGAAAGAATTGGAGGAAAAAGGAGTAAAGGTCATTCACGATTTTAGTGAATTAAAGGACTTGATACAGAGTGAACAATCAGCTGCTGTAATTATCCGTGCACACGGAGTTCCAAGGGCAGTCTATGAGCAGATTGAAAAATGCGGAATGGAATGTGTTGATGCGACTTGCCCTTTCGTAAAAAGAATTCATAATATTGTTGAAAAAGAAAGCCGGGAAGGCAAGCACATTCTTGTTGTCGGCAATCCCGGACATCCGGAAGTTGAAGGAATTGTCGGGTGGTGTCAGGGCCCGGTTACGGTTTTGGAGACTCCGGAAGATGTGTTGGCATATGAACCTTTACCCGATGAGAAACTATGTATCGTATCACAAACGACATATAATTACAATAAATTTCAATATATAGTTGAAATTTTTCGGAAAAAAGGTTACAATGATAGTGTTGTGAATACTATATGTAGCGCAACCGAAGAACGACAGCTTTCCGCACAGAGACTTGCGAAAGAAGCTGACGTCATGATTGTAATAGGAGGAAAGCACAGTTCCAACACGAGAAAACTCTACGAAATTTGCAGCAGGGAATGTGCAAATACCTATTTTATACAAACACTGGATGACTTGCATTTAGAGCTACCTAAAGCTTTTCGACTAGTGGGCATTACCGCGGGGGCTTCCACCCCAAACAAATTAATCGAGGAGGTTCAAAATTATGTCAGAATTAACTTTTGAACAAATGTTGGAGGAATCATTAAAGACAATACATGCAGGAGAGGTAGTTGAGGGCACTGTAATCGATGTTAAGCCGGATGAAATCATTCTGAACATCGGATACAAGTCAGACGGTATTCTTACAAAGAATGAATACACCAATGATTCCAGTGTAGATTTGCTTACTGTTGCTAAGCCTGGTGACACTATGGAAGTAAAGGTCTTAAAAGTCAATGATGGTGAGGGTCAGGTTCTTCTTACCTATAAGCGCCTTGCAGCAGACAGAGGCAACAAGAGAATTGAGGAAGCTTACAACAATCATGAAGTGCTTAAGGCTACAGTTGCACAGGTGCTTGATGGTGGATTGAGTGTTATTGTTGATGAAGTTAGAATCTTTATCCCGGCAAGCCTTGTTTCTGATACCTATGAGAAAGACCTTTCCAAATTTGCCGGTCAGGAGATTGAATTTGTAATCAGTGAATATAATCCTAAGAGAAGAAGATACATCGGAGATCGCAGACAGCTGATTGCCGCACAGAAGGAAGAACTCCAGAAAGAGCTTTTTGCTAAGATTAAAGAGGGCGATGTTGTTGAAGGTACCGTTAAGAATGTAACTGACTTTGGTGCGTTTATCGATCTTGGCGGAGCAGATGGTCTGCTTCATATCTCTGAAATGTCTTGGGGAAGAGTTGAACATCCCAAGAAAGTATTCAAAGTTGGTGATAAACTGAATGTTCTGATTAAGGAGATCAATGGTAACAAGATTGCTCTTTCCTTAAAGTTTGACGATGCAAATCCTTGGAAGGATGCAGCAACAAAATATGCAGTTGGCAATGAAGTTACAGGTAAAGTTGCCAGAATGACTGATTTCGGTGCATTTGTTGAACTTGAGCCGGGTGTTGATGCGCTCTTGCACGTTTCTCAGATTTCCAAAGAGCATGTTGAGAAGCCTTCAGATGTTTTGACTATAGGTCAGGAAGTAACAGCAAAGGTGGTAGACTTTAATGAAGCTGATAAGAAGATTTCTTTAAGCATTAAGGCTTTGCTTGCCCCTGAACCTGTGGAAGAGGAAAAAGCTCCTGCAGAGGACGATGCAGATGTTGTTTCTGTAGATATTGATGCTGTCATCGCTGCAGAAGAAGCTACCGAAGAGTAAGATTCATATCGATAAAGGTGGGATAAAGCATGGCGTACGACTATGAGTACTTAAAAAAAGAAGTATTGGCTTTGACTTCAATCGATCTTAACAGTTATAAAGAAAAACAGATGAAGCGCAGAATTGATACTCTGATTTCGAAGAACAAAATTGTTGGATATGATAATTATGTCCATGCTTTAAAGACGAAACGTGATTTGTTTGATGAGTTTGTCAATTATATTACCATTAATGTTTCAGAGTTTTATCGGAATCCGGATCAATGGAAGCTTTTAGACGAAGTGGTTATTCCTGAATTGATACAAAAGTTTGGTAAGAATCTTAAAATCTGGAGTGCTGCGTGCTCAACAGGAGATGAGCCATACTCATTGGTTATGGCTCTTTCCAGACATTTGCCTCTGAATCAGATTAAAATTTTTGCAACTGACTTGGATAAGCAGGTTATTGCAAAGGCAAAAGTTGGTCTCTATTCTGACAAGAGTATTGCAGCTGTTCCGGCTGATTTAAAGAAAAAGTTTTTCACACAGGTAGGTCCATCTTATAAAATTTCCGATGAGATAAAATCACGAGTGGAATTTAAAGAGCACAATCTGTTGAAAGACCCTTATCCTACTGATTGTCAGATGATTGTTTGCCGTAATGTATTAATTTATTTTACAGAAGAAGCAAAGGATGAGGTTTTTG
>JAILRH010000075.1 GCA_024698345.1 Lachnospiraceae bacterium
CGAAAACGAAGAGTTACCATTTCAATAAACAACACTCCCACGGAGCAATCCGTGGGGAATTAAAAAATATGGAAAATAAAATGCCGGTAATTATGGAAAAATAATTGCCAAAATTTATGGAAAAGTACTTGCCATTTACAACATTACAATATTTTTATTTTTTCATTTACGTAATGTGAAAAGCATTTATTACAAAGCATTTATTATTACATAAGTAAAGTCACTTAGGTGTACCGGATTTCCTCCTTCATTTTAATTTTCAAAACAGTGACTTTTTTAAATGTTACTCAATAGTTACTCAAAATCGGGCGATTATTGAGTGCTATTTTTCTAATCACAAGCCGCAAAGCATTATTTCATAAGCTTTGTTGATTTCTTTCTGAATTATTCAATCCTTCTCGGCTGCCGCCTCGGTCGTTGCTTCTGCTTCGCAGAGGTGTCAACTGGACACCCGCAACGTCTCGCGCTTGGTGTCAATTTGATTACTTTTGCACTACTTTTTGAAATCAGAGGCCGAAAGGCTTTATTTTTTTGTGCGAAAACAATAAGCCGTGCAAAATAAAAAACAGAGACTTGATGAATGCTTTCATTCATCAAAGTTTCTGTTTTTTTATTTTTATAGGGCGCATGCCCGCGACGAAATAGATGCGCAGCATCTATGAGTGCACGGCTTATTGCTCCTCCGCTGCCAATGTAAATATCATATCAGGAAGTACTACATTTCTTCCATAATCATACTGCTCCTGCTCTTCATCAGTTCGGCCAACCAAGGCTGCGCCACTGGCGGAATTATCTGAAACAACAAGCAACGCGATTCCCGGCAGTTCAAACAACTCCGTCATTAAATAGAATGAACTTGTTTCCATCTCAATCAAATCCGTATCAAATGACTTAATTTCATCTAAATGTGCGTACTCAAGAGCTAAGGACGGAGTACAGAACACGCTGGCTTTTTTAATGTTATACCCTTTCTTCTTTCCGATATTTACAACCTCATCAACATAGGTCAAATTCGGAAAAACTTTTTCAAAAAGCATGGTATCACGAATAGTATCCTTCATAAGATATGAGTCCGCGTGACTTCCTGAGATTGAATATGACGGTGTGCATACATCTCCCATTTTAAATTCTTCCTTTAATCCGCCAACCGCTCCTATGAAGATAATCCTTTTAAATGTCAGTTCTGCACATAACGCTAAATGATCGATTAGATTTCCTGCAGAAGATCCAATCTTAATCCATGCAATTTTCAGTCCATCTTTCTCAACCAGATATCCTGCAATATAAGCACCTTCCTTCAATGTTGTTACTTTACACTGATTCTCTATATGAAGTTTGTAGGGAGAATAACTTGGTGCAACAACAAGTGCATCATAGGTTATATCTTCGCTCAATCCAAATGCCTGAGCCGCCATATGTTCTGAATTATATTGATGAAACTTATCAACTATTTTCTTTAATTTTTCTTTCATTTATTATTTCCTCCACCATATGTATGTCTTACAAGAAGCACTTTGCCTTTATTTATCACGACTCCTGTAACGCTCTGCCCAAAATTAGTATTGTCCATTATAATCCTCCTTTAAAATCGCATATTCTACCATATCTGAAATCCCCTGTTTGCTCATTCCGGCTTGTCTTTTGGTTCCTTCATAGGTCATTCCTATTTTCTGCATTACCCTTCCAGACTTTTGGTTATTAGAAAAATAATTGGCTTGAATTCTATTAAATCCAACTTCTTCAAAAAGAAATTTGATAACTGCCTTTCCTGCCTCCGGCATAATTCCGTTGCCCCACCATTTTGAACCCAAGCAGTATCCAAGTTCTCCACCTGCGATATGTTCATAAACACGTACAATAGAAATATCTCCAATAATTTTTCCCGTACTTTTCAACTCAATCGCCCATTTATAATAATCAGGATTTTCATACTTTGGAATCCAATCCGAAAGAATCCATTTTGTCACTTCTACATTCTCATGCGTCGGCCACGGAAGCCATTTAGACACTTCGTCCTCTGATGCCCAATTATCAAACATCGCCTGTGCATCTTCTGGCTTAAACTGTCTTAGGATTAATCTTTCTGTTTCAATTGTTTTTGTTCCCTTATGATTCATTTTCATTCCTCCTCGTAAAAAAAGAAAAACCCCCAAACAATATTTCTATTGCCTGATGGTTTTGATACTTATCTCATTCGCATTTTCTAATATTTTTAGAAAACAAAATCTCAAACTTCGCAATACCTTTTTCCATCAGCAATAGACCCATAGCCGACCTTGACCACAAGCAACTTCGATAATCTATCGCACTTTGAAAAAAGATTTCTGTTCTGCATTGCTCTGATTCCTTTCCTAAATTCTTATAACGTTATAATTGTATTTTATTATACACGCATAAATACAATTGTCAAATATTTTTATGAACTCCGTTACTGTCAGTATATGATTTTGCAATCCTATCATTTCCCTTTGACACATTTCGAATTTTCGCCTTCAGCTGAATAGCTGTACTTATCATACCAGT
>JAILRH010000128.1 GCA_024698345.1 Lachnospiraceae bacterium
CAGATTATTGACTGTCTTACAAGTACAGCAGTTAAGCATGACGGAATGGTAGGACACGGTATGGTAAATGCAGGAGAAGCAGTTAAGAAAGCTTTAAATACAAAACCTGTTGAACAGCCAACAGTAGACAAGAATCTTGCATTAGGAAAGTCTATCACAGCTTCAAGTATCGAAAATGACTCACTTACACCAAACTTTGCAGTTGATGGTGATATGGGAACAAGATGGTCATCAGACTGGTCATACGGTAACCAGTGGGTAATCGTTGACCTTGGAAAAACATATGATTTGACATCAGCAGTTCTCAACTGGGAAGCAGCTTACGGAACAAGTTATGAGTTCTATGTATCTGACGATGGACAGAACTGGAGATATGCAAAATATCAGCAGAACAACACTGTCGGTGAAGTTACAACAAACTTAGATGCAAAAGGAAGATATGTAAAGATTAACTTCTATGCAAAGGCAACTCAGTATGGATATTCATTATACGAGTTAGCAATTATGGGACATTAATGGATTAAAAAGTAATAGAGTAAGACTAGAAATAAAGTTATTTAAGATGAAAAACAGGGCGATATTACAGTGAAAACTGTGGTATCGCCCTGTTTTGTATATTATCTGGAGCAGTGGATATACTGAATAAAAGTATGGACACGCATTAAAAGAACAAATAAATCATAAAATGTGAGGGAATGCTGAAAAGTAACTCATAAAATGTGAGAAAAGTATGGAAAGTGGCTCATGAAATGTGAGAAAAGCATGGAAAGAGCAATATGAAAAATATAAAAATATTGTGCAGGAAGAAGTAATATTACAATAAAGTTTGACTTTTTCACGTCAGAAAAATGAACTCTTATAAAAAGCGCAGGGATGCATATTGTAAACAATATGTATATCCTGCATTTTTTTATTTGTGTATATGCTGCGCTAGCTTTCGCGATTGTGCTGTGCAAATCGCTTTCGCAGTCGATAATTCACTTTGCGAATTATCTCCTAACTCATGTCGCGCTGTCGCGAAATCCAATAACGCGTTGCGCATTCGCATTCCGCTGCGCTCCATACTCATGTCGCGCTGTCGCGCTATATAACAATAGATATAAAAGTGCTTACGTGAGCAAGCTCCCGACACACTTTATATCTATTGTTATGCAACGCTCGTAGAAACGCGCACCTTTTTTGATATGATTTTTTTTTGACACTATTATACAATTAGCTCAACAGGAAAACAAAAGTAAAAAGAAAGTCAAGAATCAAGTGATTCGGGAGGTAGAAAGATGTTTGTTATTTATGATGATAGGACAAGATTTCCGGTTAAGGTTTGGCTGGAGGATAGAGATAAAATTGAAGAGAATTGTATGGAACAGGCTTATAATTTGGCAAATCTTCCATTTGTACATAAATGGGTATGTCTCATGCCCGATACTCACGCCGGTAAGGGAATGCCAATCGGTGGTGTGATTGCAACTAAGAATGTAATTATTCCAAATGCAGTCGGTGTTGATATCGGTTGTGGAATGGTATTTGCGGCAACAAATATTAAAGTCGCAGATATCAAAGATGTTATGACAGGAAATGGAACTATGATTCAGGCAATTGTTGGAAGTGTTATGAGAGCAATTCCTCTTGGAACTGAGAGATATAAAGAGCCTCAGAATTCTGAAGTTTTGGATAAGGCTAAAGAGGAACTTGAGAAGTACAGTGCAAATGAGGAGTTGCTTCCTTTAATTGATGACGGATATTATCAGGTGGGTACACTTGGTGGTGGAAATCATTTCATTGAGCTTCAGGAGGATGAAGAGGGATATCTTTGTATCATGATTCATTCAGGAAGCCGCCATTTGGGAAAAGCTATTTGTGATTATTTCCATCATAAAGCAAGAGAACTCAATGCCATGTGGTACAGTGAGGTGCCGGATAATTACAGCTTAGCATTTCTTCCAACTAACTCAGAGGAGGGAAAGCAGTATATCAACTGGATGCAGCTTGCAATGGATTATGCCTTCGAGAACAGAGCACACATGCTTGAGAAGACATGCGATGTTGTGAAAGTGATGATTGAGAAACATACAGACCTTAAGGTTGAGTTTTCAGGTATCATCAACTGTCACCACAACTACGCGGCAATCGAGAATCACTACGGTGAGAATGTGTGGGTGCACAGAAAAGGTGCAACGAGAGTAAGAGATGGTGAACTTGCAGTTATTCCTGGCGCTATGGGATCATACAGCTATGTTGTTGAGGGTAAGGGAAACCCGGAGTCATTCTGTACATCATCACATGGTGCAGGAAGATGTTACTCAAGAAGTGGAGCTATGAATGCTTTCACAACAGAGCAGGTTATGGTGGATCTCAAAGAGCAGGGAGTAGTTCTTGGCAAACGTAAGAAAAATGACGTTGCTGAGGAGTGCAGATTTGCTTACAAAGACATCGACGAGGTTATGAAACAGCAGGAAGATATTGTAAAGCCAATCAGAAAACTGAAAACAGTTGGTGTGGTGAAAGGATAACATCATAAGATGATTATCAGAAAAAAGCAATTCGGGTAATTGAGAAAAAAGCAATCCGGGTAATTGAGAAAAAAGCAATCCGGGGTATTGAGAAAATAATTAATCCGGGTAATTGAGAAAGTAATGTGGATAATACCTGACTGTGTCAGGATTATTATAGAAAGTGCATATGTCAGGGTATCGGGGTTAAGCCCCTACCCGACGGTGCCGGTATCATTGATTTGCGGTATACCTGCATTTTTTATCGGAAACCTTTTGTTGGAAAAGGAAGAATGTATTTGCGGTGGTTCGAATCCACCCCGTGCAAACGGTAGCTAAGTGGTATAGCATACATCTAATGGCAGACTTTAAAAGTCCGATGGTTCGAATCCATCTCAAAACCAAGGTTCCGGATAATGGATTACATATATTTCCGACACCATGAGGAATAGGCAATGCTAGATAGGCAATGCTAATTCCCAAGCAAGAATGTCTGGTACATTCTTGTATGAATATGGTAGGAAAAATGTTCGCAGGTGAGATAATTCAAAAGCGCAAAGGCGTTATTTGGTGAATCAAACCATACACTTGAAACTAGAGGATACCGTAAATGATAATTGCAGAAAAGTTGATGGGAAAAGTCTTTTCTAAAAGCATCAGTTGTGGTGTAATGCACTAGTTGTGGTGTGGAGAGAAAAGCCGGAGTACCCAATTCTTCGCTGTATCGGGAGAAATTCATGAACTGGGAGTTTAAGTGTTCTGCTTATTGCAGAGCATGCAACTCTAAGAACATTGAAGAAGTTCCGACTTGATTACATTTACTAAATTTAGTTTCCGTGTACGACATGAAATATATGTAGTCGTTATCTGTTAATCAACAGATGAAAAGCAGGAAAATGCCAAAATAGCCTGTAGTGAGATAAAGAAGACAACAGATGAAAAACAGGAAAATGCCAAAATAGCCTGTAGTGAGATAAAGAAGACAACAGATGAAAAACAGGAAAATGCCAAAATAGTCTGTAGTGATATAAAGAAGACAACAGATGAAAAGCAGGAAAATGCCAAAATAGTCTGTAGTGATATAAAGAAGACAACAGATGAAAAGCAGGAAATTGCCCAAATCGTCTGTAGTGGGATAAAGAAGACAACAGATGAAAAGCAGGAAATTGCCAGAATCGTCTGTAGTAAGATAAAGAAGGCAACAGATGAAAAGCAGGAAATTGCCAGAATCGTCTGTAGTGATATAAAGAAGACAGCAGATGAAAAGCAGGAAATTGCCAGAATCGTCTGTAGTGATATAAAGAAGACAACAGATGAAAAGCAGGAAATTGCCAGAATCGTCTGTAGTGATATAAAGAAGACAAGGTAATAAGAAGCAACAAGTAAGAGCCCAACACAAGGGAAATACAGGAGGATAGTTATGAGAACAATAATTAAGGATAATGAAATAGGTTTTGTTACAAAGAATGGTAAGTTCGAGAAAATTGTTAAGGCTGGTACATACCATTTTGCAGCAATGCTTGGATATAAGGTAGTGATTGAGGAAATGAAGGGTGAAGTTTCATACAACGAAACACCGGTTCAGATTCTTGAGAAGAATGAGGAGTTTAAGAATGCGACTGTTCACTTCAATATTCCGGACGGATATTTAGGACTTATTTATGTAAATGGAGTATTAAAGGCGTTTGCCGTGAAGGATGAGTATGTATTTTGGAACGAGTTTGATAAATATGAGATGAAGCTCATTTCGATGGATAATACAGAGATGGGCAATGACGTTACTAAGCAGATGTTATCAATGATTCCAATGAAGTATTATACAACTGTTATTGTGAGAGAGGGACAAGAGGGATTGTTGTATTACAACAATACTTTAGTCAAGAAACTTGCAGCAGGTGAGTACAGATTCTGGAATTACAAGAATAATGTGACTGCTGAGGTGATTGATCTCAAGCAGACAGAACTCAATATAGTTGGTCAGGAGATTCTAACAAAGGACAAGATTGGCATCAGAATGAATCTCTCATGTGTTTACAGAATTGTTGATGCAGAGGGAGTTGCAAAGAATATTAATAACCTTGCAAATCAGCTTTATTCATTTACGCAGCTCGTCATAAGAGAGATGACAGGAAATTACAAGCTGGATGAGATTCTCGAGATGAAGGAGCAGATTTCAAAGGAAATATTTGCGAAGATGAAGGAGGGCGAGAAGGCATTATTTGTTGAGTTTGTATCAGCAGGTATAAAGGACATCATACTTCCGGGTGAAATAAAGGACATCATGAATACAGTTCTTGTGGCTGAGAAAAGCGCACAGGCAAATGTAATTGCAAGAAGAGAGGAAGTTGCTTCAACAAGATCACTGCTCAATACTGCAAAGCTTATGGATGAGAACAAGACTTTGTACAAACTCAAGGAGCTTGAATATTTAGAGAAAATCTGTGAGCAGGTTGGAGAGATATCAGTAGGCGGCAATGCCGGAATGATGGAGGAACTTACTAAGATTTTCGCGATGGGAAGATAATCTCCGACGAAACCGCTGAGCTTGTTTCGGGATTGTATGCAGTTGTTAAATAAAAGGAGGCAACGTCAATTGCTGACGTTGTCTCCTTTTGATTCAACATAGTCTTTTATTTCGTAATAGTAATCCCATTCATCTTTAAAATATCGTGAGAAACAACCATTCTTGCTAGTTAAACCACCGGCTATATTTATAACTCTTCCATCGTTGAATCTCACAAGAAATTGGGGGGCTTGTTTGGCAGGTCTTTCTTCATGACACTCTTCTATATCATCAAATGTGTAGTGCACCTTGGAATTATTGTTAACAATTATTATTTCTTTTCCAATTATTCTGATATATTTATTTGAATAATAAAACATATTAAAAATCTGTAAAACATTAATAATCACAAGAAAGACAAGAACCCCTATACTTATGGATATTGGTGAATCTGTAGAAAGAACTGCATAAATAAAACCACCAAGTGCCAAAATTAGAAAAAATATAATTGTGATAAGGGGACCATTATTTGTAATAATAATCTCAGGAACTTTTTCCTGAGTGAGAAGTGAAGCTGCTCTGAATGCCACATCATATAATGCAGAGGCAAGAAATAATATTGTCAAAATGCCATCAAGAACAAATACCACAATTTTTTTTATGAGTTGTTTTTTGTTGTCACTAAAATCCATTTATTTTAAGACCTCCTTTGGGAATAATGTAGTATTCTTTACATTAGTAATCAATACCAAATAGTATACAATACTATGAAGAAAAATAAAATGTGAAAATTTTCCACTTTTTTGAAAATTTAATATCTACAATCCGGCACAATCGCGTGCTACAATCACATCATCAAATTAATAATTCTTCGGTCGGATAATAATTTTCGCTCAGTGATTAAATTAAGTGATTAAATAATAATAAAAATAAAATGACCGGGAAACAAAATTTTAGGAGGTACGACGAGGGAATGAGAAGGATTACCAAAATCATGTCAACTGCTTTGACAGTTGCCATGGCATCAACAATGTTAGTGGGGTGTGGAGACACATCAACAGGAACAGCAGCAAAGAAGGGGGATGACGGTCAGGTTACCATCAAGTTGTTCTCAAACTTAACTGACAGAAAGAACGGACAGGGATTAGTTGAGCAGACAATTATTGATGAGTATATGAAAGACAATCCAAAGGTAAAAATTGAAGTTGAGGCTTTGGATGAGGAAGCTTATAAGACAAAGTTTAAAGCATACTCAATGTCAGGCATGCCTGATGTTGTAAGTATTTGGGGTCAGCCGGCATTCTTGGATGAAGTGGTTGAGGCAGGAGTTTTGGCAGAACTTAATCCGGCAGATTACTCAGATTACAAATTTGTAGAGGGTTCTTTGACCGGTTATACATACGATGGAAAACTTTATGGACTCCCAAGAAACACAGATATCGGAGTGTTCTATTATAATCAGAAGATGTTTGAAGATAATGGATGGGAAGTTCCACAAACTTATGATGAGTTGTTAGGATTGGCAGACAAGATTAATGAAAAAGGAATCGTTCCTGTGGCTATGGACGGGGGAGACGGATGGCCACTTTGTGTATATCTTGCAGATGTTCTCTTCAAGATTACAGGAACAGATTACACATCAACTGTAAGCAATGCAATCAAGACAGGTGATTTCAGTGCACCGGAACTCAAGAAGGCTACAGAATTATTAAAGGCTGCATCAGATGCAAACTTATTCCAGAAGGGATATGATACACAGGATTATGGTGCAGCAATGAACTTATTTACAAATGGTCAGGCTGCAATGTTCTACATGGGAAGCTGGGAGACTTCAATGGCAACAAACGAAGATATCGCAGAAGACATCAGAACAAATATCCGTGTATTTACAATGCCTACAGTAGAAGGTGGTAAGGCAGCAGCAACTGATATTTCAGCTTGGAACGGTGGTGGATACGCAGTAAATGCAAATTCAGAAGTTAAAGAAGAGGCAATCAAGTTCTTAAACTTCATGTATCAGCCGGACAAATTATCTAAATATGGATGGGAAAACGGGGTTGGATTATCAGCTCAGGATCAGAGCTCATACATGACAGGAAATGAGACAGAGTTACAGAAACAGATCGTTGATATTTTAAGTAAATCAACAAACCTTTCAGGAACACCAATCAATGATCAGGGAACATCTGCATTCAAGACCAGTATCGAGAGTGAGATTCAGAGCGTATGTAACGGTAGCAAGAGTGTTGATGATTTCTTAACTGCAATCGGAAAAGCTTGCAAATAGTCCTTTACTCGAAATCAATCAACTTATGTGGCTGTCCGGATTATCCGGGCAGCCATTTTAAAATCGTATACATTTGAAATGTGGATTACAGATGCTTTCAAAAATAACAAGAGGAGCAATTATATGAATGGATTTCGAAATAACAATTGAGACAAGCTTAGAAGGATTCTGATAAAAGAAGAATGATTCGAAGTTACGCTCGCTTTCGTGATTGTAAACAATCACTTTCGCTTATAACTCTCTTTGAGAGTTATATATTTGAGTGAGTTTTCATAAAGAAAACTCACGAATTTGTGCGAACGAGAATCATGCTTATTTTGAAGATAATCCTTCAAGCATTGTCGAACTGTTTTGAGAAAACATTCATATAATGCGAAACGGTTATTTTGAAAGCAGCGTATGCTAGTTTCAAGAATACAAAATAAGAAAGGGATAACAGACTACAATGAAAAAGTTATACAGTAACAAATTGGTTATATTCAGCCTGATTCTTCCGGGACTGCTATTATTTATATTTGCAATCCTGGCACCGATTTGTCTGAGTATTTATTATGGTTTTACAAATTATACAGGTATGGGAACCTACGATATGATAGGTCTTGAGAATTATAAGAATCTTCTTCATGATGAAGCATTTGCTATATCTCTCAGGAATTCCCTGCTTCTTGCCATTGGATTTATCTGCATTCAGCATCCTATAGCAATGATTATTGCGGCGGTTCTTGATAAACTTGGCGGTCGCGCAGAAAGTTTTTTCAGATGCGTTTATTTTATTCCAAATGTTATTTCTATTGCAGTAATTGCAAAACTCTGGGGTTTTATTTACAATCCAAACTTTGGACTTTTAAATAATATTGTTAAGGCCTTTGGAGGCAAAGGCGATATCAACTGGTTAGATGAGAAAAATGCCATATGGTCAGTGTTAATTGTGCTTATCTGGCACGGTTTTGGTTGGGGGATGTTGATTTATTATACAGGAATTAAGAATATTGATCCGACTCTTTACGAGGCTGCTTCAATTGACGGGGCAAGTCAGTCCCAGACTTTTCTTAGAGTAACGCTTCCGCTTATGAAACCTGTTATTCAGGTTAATGTTACAATGGCTGTTATTTCAGCTTTAAAGCAGATGGAAACAGTATATCTGTTGACTCAGGGTGGTCCCGGAAACAGTACACAGTTTGCGGCAAACTATCTGTATCAGCAGGGATTTACAGCCTACAGATACGGATATGGTAATGCAATCGGAGTTATTTTCATTATAATTTGTCTTATTGCTACTGTTGCACTCAACAAGGTATTTGAGGACCGCGACGAAGTGAGAATGAGAAAGCATGAGCGGGATGAGGAAAAGAGAAGAAATGCCATGAGAAAATCAGTGACAGTAAAGAATAAATTAAATAGTATAAAGGCGGTGGGATAGATGAGTAAGAAGAAAAAAGCAGGAATAGGAAGAGTATTTATGTGGGTTATTCTTATTGCCATTGCTATTGTACAGATTTTCCCACTTATATGGCTTTTGGACTTTTCTGTTGCAAGCAGTACGGAAATGTTTACAAGCGGACTTTTGATTATACCGAAAAAAATAATGTGGAGCAATTATTCCAAAGCATTTACAGATGGCCACTTTTTATTGTACTTAAAAAATAGTATACTAATAAATGTGTTGGCAGTCATACTTGTATTGATTGCTTCCATTATGGCAGGATTTGCGTGTCGAAGAATGCGTTGGAAACTGAGCGGATTTGTAAAAACTATGTTGCTTATGGGAATGATGATTCCTATACATGCAACTTTATTACCAAATTACAAAATATATACTGAACTTGGAATCACCGATACCATGTGGGCGCTTCTAATTCCTTATGTAGCTTTTTCACTTCCACAGGGACTGTTCCTTATGACAAGTTTTATCGAGTCTATTCCGGTAGAACTTGAGGAGGCTGCTGTTATTGACGGTTGCGGAATCTACAGAATTATTTTTCAGGTAATAACACCGATGCTTAAAACATCCATAGCAACAGTTTCAATTATGACATTTTTAAATAACTGGAATGAATTTATGATGGCAAGAATATACCTGAGTTCGGATAAGTGGAAGACTTTACCGTTCTCGATTTTGGACTTCACGGGACAGTATTCATCCAACTATGCAATTCAGTTTGCGGTTATGGCATTGACGGCAGCTCCGGCTATTATCGTATATATTATATTAAATAAGCACATTACAAAAGGTGTTGCAATGGGTGCAGTTAAAGGCTGATGTGGCAGATAAAATTAGGAAAAAAATATTTCAGCATAAGTTTACTTCAGAATAAAATGATTACAACATCAAATGTTATTCAATATGTGCATAAAAAGGACAGCATATACAGATGAATAAAATCAGACAGTGGGTCGGTGACCTCAGCGTAAAGAAAAAGTTAATATTCTACGGTTATCTGATTATTACTCCGGTTTTGATTATCGTCTGCACTGTTTTTTATTTTTTCAACTACAGAAAGGTCGTTGATGAGAGAATGAACAGTGACATGGAGAGCGTGTATTCCCTGTCGGACAGTGTTGATGTTCTTCAGACAGACGTGATGAATTTTTCCACATATCTTTGTATCAATGAACAGATCAGAAATCTGTTGTTGGAGGAGAATGTTGAAGAAAAAAATGACAATGCAAGATTGTGGCTTGAAGAAGCACCGATGCAAATTGTTCAGGATATAGTTGCTCTGAAAGGACAGATTCAGACCTTGGCAATTTATCCTGAGAACGGAATAAGACCTTATCTCAGATGTATGGACGGAAGTGCATATATTTCAGACACCAATCTTGTGAAAGTTACTGAGATTTATCAAAAGACAGTTTCCACAGACAGCGGAATGATATGGAAACATATTCCAAAAGGAAGTGGCGACACATATTACACAAACCGTTATGACAAAGTGGGATTGTACAGAAGAATATATGATTTTCACAGAAAAAAAGTCATAGGGTATATTGTTATCGGTGTCAATCAGAAGATGTTTACTAAACTGTGCGAAAATGCAGTTAAGAATGAAAAGGAAGCAGCGATTATTCTTGACAGAAACGGTGGAGAATTGTGTAGGGTGGGTAATATTGATTCAAAACTCGAAACATATCTGAAAAATGATAAGTTTGTGAATAAGAAATATAATGAGCGAGAGGCTCATTTTACATATGGTGACTATAATGTCAGCAGCATTCAGAATAGAGCGGATGCTGCGATTATATGCAAGATTACGCCGGTTTATAATTTCAGAATGTTAGCACTCAGTGCTGCATATCTTCCAATTATACTGTTGCTTGGCGTTATGATATCACTGTTACCGTTATTGATTATTATTTCAAATATTGTTACAAAGCCACTTGCAAAAGTAAGTATGGCAATAAAAGATTTTTCCAAGGGCGATTTTAAACAGCAGCTTGAGGTTGCAACAAACGATGAAGTTGGAGAGGTTGCAAGATGCTTCAATAAGATGGTTCTTGATATAAAGGATTTGATTGAAGAAAACTATGTAATCACGCTAAAGGAACGTGAGAGCGAACTGAGCGCATTGCAGGCCCAGATTAATCCGCATTTTTTATACAATACACTGGATTCACTTTACTGGAAAGCGACATCGGAAGACAACGATGAGATTGCCGAGTGCATATTGGCACTTTCCGAATTGTTTAAGCTTGTGCTTAATCGCGGAAACAGCGAGGTGACGGTGGGGCACGAGATTGAACTTATCTCGAGGTATCTTCAGATTCAAAAAATGAGATTTTCAAAAAGGCTTGATTATGAGATAGAAGTATCTGAGGAGGCTTTGAAACAGAAAATGCCAAAGCTCATACTTCAACCATTTGTGGAAAATGCCATTGTACACGGATTTGAAAATGTCAGCACAAAGTGTCTTCTGAGAGTTACCGGAATGTTGGAAGACGGCTATATCAGATTTGAGGTTAGCGATACGGGGATAGGAATGCGACAGGATCAGATTGACAGCATATGGAACGGTGAGTCGGAAATGTATGCAAAGCAGCGAATCGGCAGATACGCCATAAAGAATGTTAAAGAGAGACTGGAACTTAAGTACAACGATGATTTTGAACTTAAAATAGAGAGTAAAGTCGGAAAAGGAACAAAAGTTATAATAAGAATTCCAATTATATAACTTTTACCTGAAAGGAGCAATGAAAAATGAAACTGTTAGTGGCAGATGATGAAGATACAATTCGAAAAGGGGTAGTAAAGTATATTAAACTTCACTCAAACAGATTTGATAAAATATATGAGGCTGAAAACGGACAGGAGACGATAGATGTCATATTGACCTACCAGCCTGAGATTGTACTTCTCGATGTACAGATGCCCTTGATAACAGGCATTGAGGTTATGCGGGAAATTACAAAGGCAGGACTCAATCCTGTAATAATTATTCTGAGCGGATATGATGATTTCAAGTATGCCCAGCAGGCTATTAAATATGGGGCAAAAGAGTATCTGCTCAAACCAATAAGGGCAAATGACATATTGGAATGTGTAGAAAAGTGGGCGAATAAGTTGTTTGGCGATGTGGATAAGGATGTCAATGTAGATGAAGAAGCGTCGACAAATCATTTTATAAGGGAGACCTGCGATTACATCTCAGAACACTATATGGAGGATATCTCATTATCTTATATGGCTGATTATCTGGGAATATCCAGCGGCTACCTGTCAACTTTATTTGCACAGAATGTAAAGTGCGGCTTTGTTGATTATCTCAATCAGGTGAGAATAGGTCGTGCCTGCAGTTATCTGGAGCAGAATTATTTAAAGACTTACGAGGTGGCTTACAAAGTCGGATTCAGGGATGAGAAATATTTCTCAAAGGTATTTAAGAAGATGATGGGAATGTCGCCTAGAGAGTACAGAGTGAGCAGACACTAGGAATTTGTACATAAAAAGAACCATGGGAGTTGAGTGAATAACTCATTCAAAATCCTATGGTTCTTTTTATGTTGAACATCTAAGTCAAATAACCAAACTGTCAAATAACCAAACTGTCAAATAACTAAACTGTCAAATATCTAAGCTGAAATAATATAAAATGCAATATATCTAAAATGCAATAAATCTAAAATGCAATATATCTAAAATGCAATATATCCGATTATCTGAACAATGAGTGCTGTAATCCAGGCTACGGAGCACTGCCACAATATAACCAGCCATGCCCATTTTCTTCCCATCTCACGTTTGATTGATGCAACAGCAGCAATACAAGGTGTGTAGAGAAGCGAGAATACCAAAAGTGATGCAGCGGAAAGTGAAGACATTGAGCCTGCAACATCCTGATCAAAAAGGATGTTGAGTGTGGATACGACACTTTCTTTTGCCATAAATCCGCTGATTAGCGAAGTACATATTCTCCAGTCGCCGAGACCTATCGGAGCCATAATAGGAACTAAAAGGCTTGAAATCATTGAGAGAATACTGTTCTTTGAGTCGGTTACATAGTTAAAATGGAAATCAAAACTCTGAAGTAACCAGATTACTACAGTTGCAAGAAGTATTACGCTAAAAGCTCTTTGAAGGAAGTCTTTTGCTTTTTCCCATAAGAGCTGAGTTACATTTTTAAAACCGGGCATTCTGTAATTTGGAAGCTCCATAACAAATGGAACAGCTTCACCTTTGAATAATGTTCTCTTAAATAATAATGAAACAAGAATTCCCATCAGTATTCCCAAGAGATAAAGACCAATCATTATAATCGCACCATGCTTAGGAAAAAATGCGTCTACGAAAAATGCGTAAATTGGAAGTTTGGCAGTACAACTCATAAATGGTGTGAGAAGTATAGTCATCTTTCTGTCTCTGTCACTTGGAAGAGTTCTGGTTGACATAACAGCTGGAACAGTACATCCAAAACCTATTAAAAGAGGAACGATACTTCTTCCGGAAAGCCCGATTTTTCTGAGAAGCTTATCCATAAAGAAGGCAACTCTTGCAATGTATCCGCTGTCTTCCAGCAGTGATAAGAAGAAGAACAGTGTTACGATAATTGGAAGAAAGCTTAGTACGCTTCCAACTCCGGCAAAAATACCGTCAATAATAAGTCCGTGAAGTACAACATTTACATCATTGTCAGTCAGAAGCTTGTCCACACCGGAGGTCATAGCATTGACACCTATCTCAATCAGTCCCTGCAACCAGGCACCTATTACGTTGAAGGTGAGCCAAAAAACAACACCCATGATAAGTATAAATGAAGGAATGGCAGTGTATTTGCCGGTGAGTATTTTGTCTATTTTTTCACTTCTGACAGATTCCTTACTTTCTCTCGGTTTGCGAACAGTTTTGCGACATACTTTGCTGATAAATGAAAAACGCATATCAGCAATCGCAGCGCATCGATCAAGGCCGCGTTCTTTTTCCATCTGGGCTACAATGTGTTCAATTGTTTCTTTTTCGTTGTCGTCAAGATTCAGCTTTTCAATCAGAAGCTGATCGCCCTCGATAACTTTGCTTGCCGCAAATCGAACCGGAATACCGGCTTTTTCAGAATGATCCTGTATAAGATGGCATATTCCGTGAATACATCTGTGAACAGCGGCACCGTCTCCACTCTCGTCACAAAAATCCTGCCTTACCGGTCTCTCTTGATAATATGCAATATGAACTGCATGATCTATAAGTTCGTCAACACCGGAGTTCTTTGCTGCTGAAATAGGGACAACGGGAACGCCAAGCATAGCTTCCATTTTATTGATATCTATAGTTCCACCGTTTTCGGCAACTTCATCCATCATATTGAGAGCAACTACCATTGGAACATTCATTTCAAGGAGCTGCATTGTGAGATAGAGATTACGCTCAATATTCATGGCGTCAACAATATTAATAATTGCTTTTGGCTTTTCTTCAAGAACAAAATTTCTCGAAACAATCTCTTCGCTGCTATATGGTGACATGGAATAAATGCCCGGAAGATCAGTAACCAGAGTGTTCTTCTGACTTTTTATAGGACCGTCTTTTCTGTCTACTGTTACACCCGGGAAATTACCTACATGCTGGTTTGAACCGGTAAGCTGGTTGAAGAGAGTTGTCTTTCCACAGTTCTGATTTCCCACAAGTGCGAAAGTAAGAAGAGTGTTTGGTGGTAATGGATTACCACTTCCCTTAGGATGATACTTTCCGCCTTCACCAAGTCCGGGATGGCTGGTTTTTGTATTTTCTTCGTTCGTCTGATTCTTGTCAGAATATTTGATTTTATCCTTGCTCTTACTTATAAATTTATTCTTTTCAGAATTGTGTGAATCGGGCTTGGAATCGCTACTTGAATTGTTAGTTGATTTTCCTTTGCCCGAAGTGTTGTCAGATTTCTCAGCTTCTGAATCACCATCTGATTTTTGTGGCAATGCTACTTCTATCTGAGCGGCATCTTCAAGTCGAAGGGTAAGCTTGTACCCTTGTATCAATAACTCAATGGGATCACCCATAGGGGCGTATTTGACAACTGAAACTTCAGTCCCGGGAATAACACCCATATCTAAGAAATGCTGGCGAAGGGCCCCTTCGCCGCCAACTGTAAGAATAGTGGCACTTTCACCTATTTGTAAATCTTTTATAGTCATAGAATCCTCCATGGATTAGTAGAAAATACATATTTGTCTATAGAGTAACGTATCTTAGTGTGAGAAAAAAGTCAATAACCTATTGACAATATCGATATTCGATGATATAGTATCGATAATCAATATTGATATTCGATATTGACGCTTGATATTCGATATTGACGCTTGATATTCGTTATTGGCGTTTGATATACGATATTGATGCTTGATATTAATGTTTGATATTAGTGTCGAATAAGGATATTCAGACATTATCATATAAGCATGTTAAAGCATGCAAAGGTAGGTGATTTATATGGCAAGAGAAAAGTACAAGACTCTGACTGAGCAGATGTTTTATATACTTATGTGCTTCAGAAAAGAGTGCTGTGGCACCGACGTCATGGAGAAGGTTGCAGCCATTACTGATGGCAGAGTGACTATTGGTCCCGGAACACTGTATGCCCTTCTTGGGGATTTCGTGAAGCAGGACATCATTAGGGAGACTGCAGTGGAGGGAAGAAAGCGAAGTTACATCATTACAGAAAAGGGTAAGCAGATGCTTGAGGAAGAATATGCAAGACTGAGGACACTGGTCAACGATTATGAGAATTGTAACTTATGAGAGAATGGTTAAAACGTATACTCCCATTATCTAAGGGAAGAGAAGATTGTATATGAGTTTTTTGAAAAGGTGAGGTTTTTGATATGAAAAAAGACAGTAATACATTAGTGAGATATAAAGTAATAAGTCCTGAGAGTCTGAGTGCAACAAGAGAGTATCTCGAGGATATGGCAGGCAAAGGGTGGATGCTTAAGAACATAATGGGGAGTTTCAAATTTGTTTTTGAAAAGTGTGAACCTAAAAAGGTGAAATTTGCAGTTGAGATTATACCGGATGGAAGTGTATATGATACTCATCCAAGTGAAAAAAATGAAGAATATATAGGTATGTGTGAGAGCATAGGGTGGAATTATATTTGCACATCTACAATGTTTTACGTTTTTTATACTGAAGATATGCAGGTTAAAGATATAGAAAGTGATGAGATGCTCAAGTTCAAAACAGTTAAAAAAGCTGTGATAAAGTCAAAATTTACCAACTCAATAGTATGCATGATATGTGGAATATGTATGCTCTTAATGGCATTTACCATGCAACTTAATATGACGGAAGCAAGTTTTTTGAATGCACAGTCTGTGTTGTTGTGGATTGTTGTTCTGACAGTTAATACTATCTCTATTTCAAGCAAAGTGCTGTGGATGAATAGAGCAAAGAAAGTTATTTCATCAGGTGGAAAAATGCCTGAGAAAAAAGCAGTTTCCTTGAAAGATACAGTTATCTTTTTGTGCATTATCGCATTAATTCATATTGGCGGTGCATTGTGGTACAGCATTAAGTTTGATGACATGTTTATAGGTGTTTTTATTCCGATAGTATGGCTGATGATAGGAGTTTTTGGTCTGGTAAGCAGACGTATAACAGTTATAGCAGAGGAAAATAAGATAGGAAGAAATAATAACAGGGCACTTATTATTATTACATCTGCTGTTGGGACAGTAGTGATGATTAATATAGTAGTATGTGTGATGATATTTACATCGTTGGGAGATTCCTTTGCCAAAAGCGATAAGGTTGATGATTTTTCAGAAAAAGAACTTGAAATGTTTGGATATTCTAATGTTTTTGAGAGCAGAGAAATTGATAAGACAGTAATGGGACGTTTCCTTATGGACTATACAAGATACGAAATTGTGGCTAAAAATAAATACAGTGTCCTCTTAGAGGAAAATGGAGAAACAATGTCAATGTCCGAGAAAGAAGGGGAGGAGTTTCTTCCTATAGAATATGAGTGGAGTATCGATGTTTATCATTCAGAAAATGAGAAAATCATAGCCAGACTTATCAGGGAGGCAAGACAGGATAAGACCAGAGCTTTTGGCGTGTGGTTTGATTTTGATACGGCTGCAAAAATTGATAATGACAAATTGAATGTTTATGAAAATACTGAAACTGATTATGAAGATGATGAGGGCGAAAATGGAGATTATCAATATCTGATCTATGATGATAATAATATAGTCTGGATGAGATGTGATGAGAAAATAAATGATGCCCAACTTGATATGATTCAGGAAAAATTCTTTTGACGGATATCAAATCACTTTCGCTCGCAACAAAAAATGCTTTGTCGCGTGTCTCGCTGATTTGGGTTCCCCAAATACATAAAAGAATAAATATTTAAAATCCTGCAAGCAGTCTTTCATAATATTTATTCTTTTATGTGCACGGCTGAATGGTTACAGATAAATCAAAATAATTGATATTTTGCTTGTAGTTATGGCAAAAAAACTTTATAATAAATATATATTGCATGTACGGATTTTTTGAATGCTGCGGCATTCCAACAGTAGAATAGTGAAGGTGATTCCCAATTGTAAATCAGGAACGAAAAAGCCTGATTTTGTTGGGTTAATCGTATACAGGTTTTTTCGATAGGAGGGATTGTATGTGGGATTTTTCTAACATTATTCCGGCAATATGTATTCTGACAATTTTTTTGATTTATTATCTGTCAAGACCGAGGTTGCCGGTTAGAGCGAAAGCTACATTTATATATTTGGTTATTGTTGAAGAGCTTACTCTGTTGATTGATTTGGTATCGACATATTCAGTACAGTATCCGGAGAAGTTTCCTGTGTCCTTTATTTGGATTGTCAATATGATTTTCTTTGTGCTCTTCATTGTAAGGATATATTTATTCTTCCTTTTTGTTGTTTATGTTATAGACATAAAAAACAAAGACGCAAAGTTTAGACTTAAACCCGGGATGATAATGTTTGCTGTTACTATGGTGATTACATTATCAAGTTTCTATACAGGCTGGGTTTATTCTATAGATGAGGCCGGTAATTATATCAGAGGACCGGTGTATGACATATTATATGTACATTCGTTCTTCTATGTTATTTCCGGCATTATTCTTATTTTTATAAATAGGAGGAAGGTTAAGAAAAATCAGTATTATAGCACGGTTATTTATTTGGTTATATTGTTTGTGGGACTGATTGTAAGAATCTTGCTGCCAAAGCATCTGGTTATGGATATGTTCTGCTCAGCTGCATTGGTTATTATTTATCTTGCATTTGAGAATCCTGAATTTTTCCTTAATGCTTCAACAGGACTGTTTAACAGAAACAGTTTCAGAATGCTGGTAAATGAATACAACAATATTAATCATAAGTACAAGATTATATGTTTTGCAATCAGAGATTATCAGATTGACAGAGATATGTACGGATGGCAGCAGATGGACAGAGGACTTCAACTCATCAGCGATTATCTGACATCTACATTTAAGAAAGATACGTGTTTTTATCTTAGAAACGGAGATTTTGCTATAATAACGGATAATCCTGACCGGGAAGAGGAGATATGTAACACCATAAGGCAACGATTTGAGAGCACATGGCTTGCTGAGGGAACGGAACTTTTCCTTTATATAAGTTTTGTTGTTTATGATTCGAGCCTGGGGGCAAAGACAGATGATATAGTCAGCAGTACGAGAGCAGCATTGATAAATGCCGGACGTGTGGACAATCAGGATGATATTAGAATCAACGAAGAGATGATTAAGAATGTTGATCATCAGATTGCTGTCAGAAAAGCATTGGAGAGAGCTATCGATGAGGATAATATTCTTGTATATCTCCAGCCGGTAGTAAGGGCAAGTGATTACGCCATAGTTGGAGCAGAGGCTTTAGCAAGAATTATAGATCCTGATATTGGATTTATTCCACCAAATGATTTTATTCCAATAGCTGAGATGAATGGAAGTATCAGCAAGCTTGGTAAGCAGGTGTTTGAAAAGACCTGTAGATTCATAAAAGAACACAATGATGAGATTGGATTGGAGTGGATTAATGTTAATCTTTCACCAATCCAATGTATGAACAAGAATCTGTGTGATGAATTTACGGAGATTGTTGAAAAATACAATATACCGGTTTCTAAGATTCATCTTGAGATCACAGAGCAGAGTGTTATTGATTCGGAGATTTTAAAGAGTCAGATGCAGATATTGGTTCAGCATGGATTTAAGTTTGCTCTTGATGATTACGGAAGCGCTTATTCAAATGCTTCAAGTGTTGTCAGCTATCCTTTGTCAAACATCAAGATAGACAGAGGTATTATTGTTTCATATTTTAACACACCATCAAGCCTGCTTCCTAATGAAATCAAGATATTCCTTGATATGGATTTCAGCGTAACGGCAGAGGGTGTCGAGACAGAAGAGATGGCAGAGAAGTTAAAAGAATTTGGCTGTAATTATCTTCAGGGATTTTATTTCTCAAAGCCTATTCCAATGGATGAGTTTGTTGAAAAATACGGAAAGAATTGCTTGAAAATAGATCTTGATAAAGAAAACTAAAGCA
>JAILRH010000214.1 GCA_024698345.1 Lachnospiraceae bacterium
TGAGCTTTTCCTTAACGTTGCCGCTAGCATAATCTGATATAGTAATATACTCTTGTGTAACAGGATCCAAAATAATACGGTCATTTAATTCATTAATAAGCTGCTCATTAGTAATATCCGTCAATTCCGACATATAATCAAGATCAATAAAACCTTTTTGTGTAAGGGATACTGTTAAGGCATCCGCAGCACTATTACAATGGGTTATTGTAATTTCAGGCTTGATTGTTCGCTTGAAAAAGATATCAGATTTTGAAGCAAAGTTTCCATCATCATCAAGAAGT
The DNA here is from genome assembly GCA_024698345.1 of Lachnospiraceae bacterium. Classification (GTDB taxonomy): domain Bacteria; phylum Bacillota; class Clostridia; order Lachnospirales; family Lachnospiraceae; genus SIG293. The sequence continues at coordinate 285 of JAILRH010000214.1, forward strand.
TCAAGTGATGCTAACAACGGGAAGTTATTATCATCTTCGAAGTATTTCTGTGTTGAAAAGATCTTTTTTCTTCCAGCATTGAAATTGATACGATTATATTTTGAAACATACTCATCATAAACCGTATTCAATCTATTTTGTGCAACCTTAATTTCGTCATCGGAAGCATTATTTGTTTCAAGATTAATTAAAGATCTTGCTGCATCTGACAGATTAATATAATCAAGACAGGTTTGTACATTAATTTCTGGATGAACTTCAAGTCCGTCAGAAGTCTTATAAAATACCTGGTTATCTCTTACAAAATATGTATATTTAGGAATATTATATAATTCGTTTTGCTCGTCATTGATATCATAAGACACAATTGAACGCTCAAAATCCAATTTAATGTTATTTGAATTAACATATTCAGAAATGCGTTTAACAGCTTCCGGTAGTAAAGATTGAAGATCTTCCGTAGGAACACAAGACGGCTCCATACCAAAAGGACCGGATATAAGCTGCATTTGACCTAAGATCTGTTCTGGATGCTCATTGAAATAATTGTTTTGAGTGATGCCATCATCACTAGTTGATGTTTTTACCCAGGACTCTTTACTTATATCTTCTAGGTATTCTTCTCTTTTCCTTAAAAATATAATATCTGAAGTAACTTTAGTTCCGGCATCCTTGAACGCATCGTTAGGTAATCTTATTGCACCAAGCAGCTCTGCTCTATGTGCCAAATATTCTCTTACAGATGGATCTTTCTTGTCGAGTGTGCCTTTGCTTGTTATGAAAGCTAATACGCCTAATGGCGCAAGCTTATCAAGTGATTTTGCAAAGAAATAATCATGGATTAGGAATTTTTCTTTTTCATAATCCTTGTCGGATATTGAATAATCTCCGAATGGTACATTGCCAACAATTACATTAAACGAATCATTATTGAAATTCGTTTTTTCAAAGCCTTTCACTTGAATATTTGCTTCCGGATAAATCAATTTAGCCATTCTTCCGGTTAAATCATCAAGTTCAACACCGTATAAAGAAGAAGAATTCTTTATCGATTCAGGCATATTTGCAAAGAAATTTCCAATACCCATAGATGGTTCTAAGATGTTGCCACCTTTAAAACCGATTTGTTCTAATCCATCATATATACTGTTAATAATAAGAGGATTAGTAAAATGAGCATTTAAAGTCGAACTTCTTGCAGCGTTATATTCAGATTCACTAAGAAGACCTTTTAATTCGTCGAATTCATTTTGCCAATTTGCTTTGTTTGGATCGAAGGCATCCGCAAGACCACCCCATCCGATATATTGAGCAAGAATTTTTTTCTCGGTTGGTGTAGCGCTTCTGTTTTCAGATTCAATACTTTGTAAAGTCTGAATTGCTACAATATTTCTTCTAAATTTATCTTTTGGCGAATTACCTAAAATGATATTCTTTTGTACAGTTTTTGAGGTAACAGTTTTTTCTTGAACCTCAGAAGAAATATTATCTTTGACTGAAATATCTTCTTCTATATCATCGTCAACGATTAATTTGTCGGCTTCAATCTTTTCCTGTTCATTCAGATAAACATCTTCTGCTATTAAATGGCGGATACGCTTTTCTACAACATTCCAGGTAAGTAAAGTTGCTGCATTAGGTTTCATGATATCACCTTTTTCTAACCTAATGCCTTTTGCATCATGATCTTCCCAGCTTTTATCATTTCCTATTAATGCGTGAGATTGACCACCGGTACCATATTCATTTTTTAAAAATGAAATATTGTCTGCAGTGCCATGTCCTTCATTAAAATATCTGTATATTCTGATTTTTCCATTAGAAACACCACTACCCTTTTTAAGAATTGCATCAATCTCATCCTGGGTAATGAAACTTTCGTTTTTTACATTTATCTGCTCTAGTGCAGGAAATGTAAGTAATTCTGTATCAAGATCAGCAACTTCTTCAAGTAATTTGTCAGGAGTTTTAACGTATTTCCAACGGATTTCTCTTTCACCGTTGTCAAGTAAGGCTTTTTCTTTTTCTAATTCATTTGCTATAAGATTTCTTCCTTCGTGTGAAGAAAGTAATTCTGTCAAATGTTTTATACTCTCAGGATGATTGCTACCCTTAATTGATAAGATCTCAGGAATTTCATCAATACCATCTCTGAAAAAAAAGAATATATAATCTGCAACTCTTTTTCTTTCAATTTGATTAGATAGTAAAGCTTCAGATTGACATATGTAGGTACCGTTTAAAATCATATTTCTTATACGGCTTTCA
>JAILRH010000254.1 GCA_024698345.1 Lachnospiraceae bacterium
GAGTAGGAGTTATCCTGCTCGATTTCCAATATATAAAGCATACTACATAGAAATGGTATTGAGGAGCTATCAAACATGAAGGTTTTACTTGTTGAAGATAATGAGTCAATTATAAAAGGGCTTGTTTATGCGTTTGAAAAAAATAATTACACTTTAGTGTACAAGACAAAGATAAGAGAGGCAAAGGAATATGTGTTAGACAATTCTGATATTGATATAGCTATATTGGATGTCAATTTGCCGGATGGAAATGGATTTGACCTTTTTAAGGAGGTAATCAGCAAGAAGGATATACCAGCTATTTTCCTGACAGTCAGAGATGATGAAGATGATATTGTCAATGGACTAAACATTGGCGCTGAAGATTATATAACAAAACCATTCAGTTCAAAGGAATTGTTGGCAAGAGTCAATAAAATTCTTCTTAGAAACAAGAAGAAAAATATAATCAAGATAAAAGATATAACTTATGATACTGATAAGATGGAACTATACAGAGAAGATAAACTGATAGAACTTTCCGCATTAGAACTCAAAATAGTCAACTATCTGTTTTCTAATCTCAACAAAGTTGTGAGCAGAAACCTCCTTCTTGATAAAGTGTGGGAGTGGACAGGAAACTATGTTGATGATCATACAATCACAGTGTACTTCAAGAGGATAAGATTAAAAATAGGAACTGATATTATCAAAACAATTAAGGGAATGGGTTACAGAATTGATGAAGAATAAAGAGCAACTAAAAAAATATATGATTAGGTCGGTTCTTTTTGCAGTGTGTTTTATAATTATTTTTATAATTGCTAACTATTTTGAGTACCGTGCTTATACAGCTAACTATAATAAAAAAATAAGCGCAATAGTAGGTCAGCTGTTAGACAAGTATCCGGATTTGAATGAGACGGATATTATTCAGATGCTCAATGACGACAGTAGTAATGCAGATGAAGAACTATCAAAATACAGTATTGATGTCAGAAAACAATCGGTGCTTCTTGAAAATGACAGAACATTTGTTATAGTGTTGGTTATCGATGCGTTTGTGATGTTAATTGCTACGTGTATCAGTGTTTTTGTGTTCCTCAGTTACGATAAAAGAAGGAACAGAGAAGTAAAAGATATCACAAAATATATTGAGCAGATAAACAAAAAGAATTATGATCTTGCGATTGATACCATTTCTGAAGATGAGATGTCGATTCTAAAAAATGAGATATATAAGACTACAATTATGCTTAAAGAAGCAGCAGAGAATTCAAATACAGACAAAGTAAATCTGAAAAAGTCTTTAGAGGACATTTCCCATCAATTAAAAACACCACTTACAAGTGTTCTCGTTATGCTTGATAATCTCATCGACGATCCTGATATGGATAAGGAAGTGCGAGAAGATTTTATCAGAAGCATTAAGCGAGAATTGGTTAATATCAAGTTCCTGGTGCAGGAGATTTTGAAACTTTCAAAGTTTGATTCCAACACAATTAACTTTATAAAAAAAGAAGTGGATATCAAAAAGATAATTGATGAATCTGTATATAATGTTTCGGCGCTGTCAGATTTGAAAAATGTTCAGATTAAGATTAAGGCAGATAAGAATCCTAAGATATACTGTGACGAAAAATGGCAGATAGAAGCTATTACTAATCTGATCAAAAACTGTATTGATCACTCACCACAAGGTTCAGAAATAAATATTTCGTATGACGACAACAATGTCTATTCCGTGATAAAAATAACGGATAGAGGAGAGGGAATCTCCCATGAAGATTTGCCGCATATATTTGAGCGATTTTACAAGGGAGAAAATGCTACATCAGACAGCCTTGGCATTGGCCTTGCTTTGGCAAAAACAATAGTGGAAGAGGATAGTGGCATTATTAGTGTTGATTCAAATGAAATTGGTACAACATTTACAGTTAAGTATTTCAAAAAATATATACATTATTAAGCGATGTGTAAAAGGAAATATGGTATGAACAAAAGTTACAATTAGGAAAGAAACCTATCTATTTTTTTTGACTGAGCGGTATAAAAAATGCTTGAATTATTATGGAATTGTGATAGAATATATGACTGTGCTATAAGCAACTTTTAGCGATAGTAATAAAGTGAGGTAAGTATTAGGAGGAGAAGAAGAAAAATGAAACAATTTTTTACAAGGGTTTTATTTGCTATGATGTTTTTATCAGCTTTTTTTATGATGAAAGCTGACAATGTCAAAGCAGCAGATAATGAAAAGTACAATTATTTTTATTCAGTAACAATGGATATTACTGCGGGACACACAAAAGATATTCCCAAAATATTAAATGATGATGCAACGATTGCTCATTATGAGTATGCTTGCAACACAGAGGATATTGGAAAGGCTGTTATTTGTTCGAATCATCTTAGAGTTGAAGGATATGAGCCTGGAACATCTACAATACACGTGGCTTATAAGGGTTCAACTACCGGTATAACAGTTATGTATTATATTACACTCAATGTTCATGCTGAACCGACAATGACAGGTAAGTTAAAGAGCGAGTGGGCGGATAAAGACGGCTATGATATTTATATTTATGAAGGACTCGAAGCGTCTCTTGAGCCTACATTTATGGCAAGCGTTGGAAATACAAATGTTGTGCAGGACTTTGAATTGACAGTTACTGACAATGACAAGAGCGGTATTGAAGTTATCCGTAAGGAAGATGTTGAAGTTGGTGGTCAGGGATCTGGAGTATATAAATTTGGCGGATACAACATTAAGGCGAAAAAAGAAGGTGATTTCTCAATAAAGATGACAAGCACTGAGAATGCAACTACTTACTACACTTGTACAGTGCATATCAGAAAGTTACCGGTATTATCATTGAGTGCTAATTCCAAAACTTTGGCTAAGGGATGTATTGCGGTGGATCCTCTCAAAGCTACAATCAGTGGTACAGGATCAAAGTATAAAGAGACACCTACAGTTTCGTGGGAGGCGACTTATGATAAGTTTGAGATAACTTCTTTAAAGAATGATGATAAGACAATTTACTTAAAAGGATTAGCGGTGGGTGAAAACATAGTGCTTACTTGCTATGTTAATGATGAGGTAGTAGATAATATTTCAACTGCTATAGAAAGAGTAAAACAGACGTGTACAATTAGGGTTATTGACTATAGCATTAAAATCGAGAATGAAAATGGTGAAAAGATAACATCAATTAATGTTGAAGATGATACAGAGATATATGTTGATGGAGGAATAATCAGAGAAATCACCGGTGACAATTCTTGGGATAGTCCAATTGCAGAGTTTAAGAAAAAAGATGGTAAAAAGAATGTATTTATTATTACTCAAAAAAATGCAGGTTTACAAGAGTTTGTTTTCAAGGATGAATATGGAAAGACTGCAAAGCTTACAGTAAAATGTTTCGCAGTTGTACCAACTTTGACGGTAACAGATAACGCTTTAGTTTGGAATGAATGTGCAGGAGCTACACGTTATACTGTTTGGAGAAGTGACGAGGAGAATGGTGGATATGTGAATATCAGCAGTGTTAGTGGAACTAAGTTTGTTGATGAGTCTGCTTTGTTTGGAAAGAACTATTATTACATGGTTAAGGCGGAGGCGCAGAATAGTGAGTTCTCTTCTAAGTATAGTAATGTTGTAAGTCTTGAAAAGAAAATGGTTGTTCCAAGTATTTCAAAAGTAGAGAACGCATATTCTAATTATACAGTAACAGTCAGTGGACAGTTATATAGCGGATTTGAGATTTATGATGGACAGAATCTGGTAAATGTCACAACAAAGAATACTGCAACAATACGTCTTGAAGCAGGCAATCATGCTTTGAAAGTTCGTGCATATCAGGATTATAACGGAACAAAAGTATACAGTGATTTCTCGGAGGTTTATATGATTTCGGTAACTGCTGATGATACTGTAGTTGTGCCTGATAACAAAAAAGAAAATACTCCAAAATCAAACGAAGTACCAACAACTACTTCAAACAAAGTATCAACAACTACTTCAAACGTAGTATCAACAACTGCTTCAAACGTAGTATCAACAACTACTTCAAAAAAAGTAGCAAAGCCGGTTATTTCTAAAGTTAAAAAATCTAAAAAGAAATGTAAACTTACTATCAAAAAAGTTAATGGTGCTTCAAAATATACAGTAATGTATTCAACAAGCAAAAAATTCAAAAAGGGGATAGTTG
>JAILRH010000011.1 GCA_024698345.1 Lachnospiraceae bacterium
GTTATTGAATTTACAAATCAGAAGGAGAAATAGTATGAATGAGACATTAAAGGTATTAGAAACAAGAAGAAGCTGCAGAAACTTCAAACAGGAATCAGTAAATAAGGAGGATCTTGATGCAATCATCAAGGCAGGAACTTATGCTGCAACCGGCATGGGAAAGCAGAGCCCAATAATCATTGCAGTTACAGACAAAGAAATCAGAGATGAACTTTCAGAGGAAAATAGGAAGATTGGCGGATGGAACGAAGGTTTTGATCCGTTCTATGGAGCACCTGTAATCCTGATAGTCCTTGCTGATAAGAGTGTTCCTACATACGTTTATGATGGCGCGCTAGTAATGGGCAATCTTATGAATGCGGCTGAAAGCCTTGGTGTTGCAAGTATCTGGATTCACAGAGCAAAGGAAGAGTTTGATTCTGAATTTGGTAAAAATCTCCTCAAGAAACTTGGAGTTGAGGGTGATTTCGAAGGTATAGGACATTGTGCACTTGGATATGCAGCTGAACCACCAAAGGATGCTGCTCCAAGAAAGACTAATTACGTTTATTATGTGTGATAGGACTAAAGGAATAAATGAGGGAGAAATATGCTATTAGTAATTGAGAGTATTGTATTATGTTTGATTTTTACATTGATGGTTTACATCATGTCGAGAAAACCGATTAAGACTCTATATAACTACCCACCAAAGATACAGGAGAGGGTAAAAGAACTGGATGAATACAAGGATCAAATACCAACACAGGAAAATAAGATTGTCGCAAAGTGCATAGCATCTGTGTTGTTTGTAATCATTCTTAGTTTGATCCTTCGCTTTGTAAACGGATACACTACATTTGCTGAAGGTTTTGGATATGGATTCCTATTATGGACCATAATTAATGCATACGATGCAATAGTACTTGATATCATATGGTTTTGCCATGATCCTTACTTTGTTTTCAAGGGGACAGAGGATATGGTCAAAGAGTATAGAGATTATTGGTTTCACATAAAGGGATTTTTTATTGGTGAAGCATTGGCTCTTGTTGTTTGCGCAATGGCAGGACTTGTGATTCAATTTGTGCTTCCGTAAATTATGATTTAAACTTTCTCCCACGAGAAGAATGACAAATACAAAAATTCATGTTACATTAGGACTGTAAGAAAGATTAAATGCGGTGGATAAATTCATCGGGAAAGGAAAAAGATTATGTTTAGATTCAATTTTGCAAACTGCTATAGCTATCAGTACGAACAGCAGCTCGTTCAGGAATATGAACAGAGTTTAGTTTGTGTGCGCTCCAAAACGGTAAGCAAAATACGAAAACGAACATGATTGCTATAGATGTCATTGTGACAAAAACAAAAATGTGATTTTCATTAACCGCTTATCTTTTTGGAAGATAGGCGGTATTTTTTGTTATCCACGACGAGCCAAGTACAAATTTGTGCTTGCACAAGAATTTGTATTTGGCGACCGTGTAATCACTGAGAAGAAGCGAAGCGGATTCGAAGTGTTGCACAGAGTGGATAATCGAGCTTGCTCGATAGGCAAAGTAAGCATTTTATGCCGCCGGAGAATTGATTAGCAAGTTTGAATGGAGGAAATAAAGATGTTTACATTACCCACAATAGATACAGTCGGTACAGGAATAAGAATTATGGATTTAAGAAAGAAAGCAGGATTATCTGTAAAAGATTTACAGATGATGCTTGGATTTGCAACACCGAATGCAATTTACAAATGGCAGAATGGTGCTGCAATGCCAACACTGGATAATTTGATCGTGTTGGCAGCAATATTTAACGTACCTATTGACGACATTATCGTTATTGATAACAAAACGAACATGCAAATAGGTGCATGAAAAAATGCAGACTCAGATAAATGAGTCTGTGCAAGGTCCCCTAGTCTAAAGGTTAGGACACGAGACTTTCAATCTCGTAATGCTCGGTTCGAGTCCGGCGGGGATCATTATGGGTAGGTCGCATAGCGGCAATTGCAGCGGACTGTAAATCCGCCGACTTCGGTCTACGTTGGTTCGAGTCCCTCTCTTTCCGTTGCTACTAAAAAAGAAAAAATATATTTAGATTTTGCAGAGTCAGACGGATTGTTTGGCTCCTTTTTGTTGTCATCATGACAGCAAAAAAAGCTACTTTTAGTATGTGAATAAAAGCCCATAATAACGCTTGTTATAATAAATTATATATGGTAAAACCATACATAATTTAAGACATATGATTTCACCATATTTTATGTATGGAAATTTGGGGGTATCGCTTCTTGAAAAAACGATGTAGTATGAAGATAAGCCGGTAATAAATAAAGAGGAGAAAGCGATGTTTAAGGTTGAAGATAATAAGAAAAAGACAGGACAATATTTGAAAAAATTAATATTAGGGAAATACAAATCTCAAAGACAATTCTGTAAAGCATTTCTTGAAAAGCGCGATGAGAAGGCAGACGATTATGAGGTGGAAAAATTCACATCAAAAATATCTGAAATAATAAGAGGAAAAGGAACAGTTCAGACTTATGATCTCCCAATATTCTGTGAACTTCTAGACGTGTCCTGTGAACAGATTCTTAGTGCCGGTAAATGTTATAAGCCGGTAAAAAGTCATATTACAAATTATGAAGTGGCATTCTCAAAGGATAAAAAAGTCTGGGAATCATATATGAACCGAGAGGATAAACTGTTTTTAAATTATGATGAATATGGTAAATCTGTGGTTGATTATGCTCTCGAATTTCATAACTATGATTTCATTAAGTATCTGATGAAAACAGGGCATCTTAATTTTGTGGATAATAGTAAGTGGGAGAGAGGATTTACTTTTGGTCTGTCGACTGACATTAAAAGACGAGAGATTGGATATAACGATATTTGGCCGATAGCACACAGATTAGGAGTACCTGAAAGTTTAGTATATGAAGAACGATTAAGGACAAAAGCTATAACTTTAGCTATCGAAAATCATGATTATGAATGTTTGGAAGAATTAAAGGCAAGAGTCAATCCAGCAATATATAACTTAACTATATTCGATAACCGTGGGGAGTGGTTAGAAGAGCAAAGGGATGATGAGTTGATTGAAACAATAGCAAATGCGGATGAAAAAATAATTGACTACTACACAGAAGAATTCGTGATTGAGGATAATCATAAAAGAGAACACACTTTTATGTTTCCGTATTTGAATAGAGTTGTTGCAATTATGATTAAAAATAAAAATCCAATGGTTGGAAGTGTATTAGATAAAGCTATTAAGCATAATATAAATGCTTTCAACCTATTAAAGCAACAAATAGAGGAATATACAGATATTTTGTATGAAGAAAAAACTGCATGGTCTAAAGATAAGGACGATGAATTTACTAAAGAATATAGGGAAGAATGTCGTCAACAGGCTATATACTTGGCAAAACAGGGATTCCATTATAAAGAAGAAGATGGCTTAGTTTCTTATCATTATAGTCCTGAAAAAAGAAAATATGAAGGGATGTTAACTAATATTATCTCGGTGAAATGTAAATCAAAAGATTCAAAGATTACTGAAAAGATAAATGAATTAAACGACGTGGTTGAAAAAATAGTTGAGTTAGGCAAACGTGAATAGGTAAAAAGGCGAGCGCAGGAGGTGGATAGTATGAGTATATTTGATTTAGAAGATGGCGACTTTATCTTTGGAAGTGGTAATACCGGATTTGATTCAGATGGTCATATGATGAGTAGAATGTCTGATAACATGGCTCTTGATCTCGATACAGGAGAAATACATATGGTATCAGGCTGGGATGATGACGATGAAGATGATTGGTAAAAGATAGGTGAATAAGTGATTGAAGAGTCGGGATTGATATAATAGTCCTGGCTCTTTTTTTTATTTCATAGGAAAGTTCTTTGAACTTCCCCATGAAATAAAAATGCTCCGCAAGGATGCGCAGCTCGCGGAGATGTATTTATGCTGACGCATCCGCTCGCGCGCGAAGTGTCGCAAGCGACACTTTGTTCTATGTAACTCATATATGAAGATGAAGGAATTGTTAAATTTGCTTAAATTGACAATCTTACAGTTGCTAATTATAATTAAATTGAATGCTTGTTCGGAAGCATATTTTTTTAAAACTAAAGGTTAGCAATAACTAACTTTTGTTAGCGTTTGTGAAGCAAATATTATAGAACATAGGAGGAGGTAAAATACTATGAAAAAAGGATTAATAGCGTTTGTAGGAGGTGTTTTATTTGGCACAGCAGGAGTAAAGGCACTTTCGAGCAAAGATGCAAAAAAAGCATATACTCATTGCACAGCAGCAGCACTTAGAGCAAAAGATTGCGTAGTTAAAACAGCTACAACTATTCAGGAAAACGCGGAAGATATTGTTGCGGAAGCAAAACAAATCAATGAAGAGCGTGAATCTAAACAAGATGAAAATAGTGTTGCAGGGGATGATATTGTTACTGAGCAATAAAAAGTAGGTGTTTGATATGAGGTATGTTATTAAACATGAGATTAAGGGTAGAATAAGAGTGCACCTTAATCAAAGTAAAATGACTTATGAACAGGCAGATACATTAGACTTTTATTTTTCGAGTATTAAAGGAATAACCAAAGTAAAAATATATGAATGCACAGGCGACATAGTATTGCAATACATTATCAGCAGAAAAGAGGTATTGTCACTTCTAAATAATGCAGAGTATGAAAATATAAATGTTCCTGATGCTGTAACTGAAAATTCGGGAAGACAACTGAATAGATATTACAAGGAAGTGATGACTTCTAAAATAGCGATGAGATTTCTTGGTAGATTATTTATTCCTGTACATGTTATGAAAGTTATCACGATAATAAAAGCTTTTCCTAGAATATACGAGGGGGTAAAGTGTATCTCTCAGTTGAAAATGGAAGTACCATTGTTGGACGCTATTGCTATAGGTGTGTCTATCGTAAGGCGAGATTATAAAACGGCTTCGTCAATTATGTTTTTGCTTGGAGTGGGTGAAACACTCGAGGAATGGACGCATAAGAAATCTGTTGGTGATTTGGCGAGAAGCATGACGCTAAATATAGGGAAAGTGTGGTCGATACAGAATAATGAGAAAGTGCTTGTGCCTTATGAATTAGTAAAAGAAAATGATATTGTCATTGCAAATACGGGTAATATTATTCCTTTTGACGGAGATGTTATAAAGGGAGATGCTATGGTGAATCAGGCTTCTCTTACAGGAGAGAGCCTTGCAGTACATAAGATGGAAGATTCCTATGTATACGCAGGAACAGTTATAGAAGATGGCGAACTTACAATTAGAGTTCGTGGAGGCAATGGAAATAGTAGGTATGATAACATCGTTAAAATGATTGAAAATACTGAAAAAATGAAGTCGAAAGTCGAGAGTAAAGCAGAACATTTAGCAGATAGATTAGTTCCATACTCTTTGATGGGGACAGTTCTTACATGGATATTGACGAGAAATGTATCAAAAGCATTATCTGTTCTGATGGTAGATTTTTCTTGCGCCCTAAAATTAGCCATGCCAATAACAGTTTTATCTGCAATCAGAGAGGCAGGAGAGCATAATATCACTGTAAAAGGTGGCAAGTTCTTAGAAACTATGGCTGAGGCTGATACAATAATTTTTGACAAAACAGGAACATTGACAAAATCGAAACCAATTCTTAGGGAAGTCATATCTTACACAGATGAATATGTAGAGGATGAGATTTTGAGAATTGCGGCGTGCTTAGAAGAACATTTTCCACACTCTATGGCGAATGCTGTGGTTGAGGGTGCGAAACAAAAAGGGCTTGAGCATGAAGAAATGCATTCGAAAGTGGATTATATTGTGGCACATGGAATAGTGTCGCGTATTGGTGATAAGAAAGTTGTGATTGGAAGTCACCATTTTGTAGTTGAAGATGAAAAATGTTCGGTTTCAAGTAAGTATAGAGCTAAATACGATCAGAGACCTTTGGATTGCTCTCATCTTTATATGGCGATT
>JAILRH010000026.1 GCA_024698345.1 Lachnospiraceae bacterium
GCAATGGATAATGAATGGTTTTCTGATGATTTAAGAAAGCTTGATGATGACAATGTATTTAGAAAGATACAGGGGCATTGGATTATCGAAATGGCTGAAATGCTTGCTACCTGCAATGCAAGAAGCGTTGAAGATATTAAATCTTTTCTTAGTCGTCAGAGTGAAACTTACAAGGTACCATATGAAACGCATCCGGAAGACAGACCGAGACAGTGTATCTTTGTAGGTTCTTCCAATAACGCGGATTTCTTGCCTTTTGATAGAACAGGAAACAGAAGATTTGTACCTGTTATTGTAAATAAGAATAGGGCAGAACATCATCCATTGGAAGATGAAGATGAAACCAGGACTTATATTGAGCAGTGCTGGGCGGAAGCAATGAATATGTATCGCAAGGGAATTAATACCAAGTTGGTATTTAGAAAAGACCTTGAGGATGTTCTTGTTGAATTTCAGAAGAGTTGTATGCCACAGGATACAACGGTTGGAATTATTGAAGCATTTCTTGATATTACTGATGCAGAGTATGTATGTGTTCAGATGATTTGGGAAAAGGCACTTAATAATGAAAAAGGGAAGCCGAAACAGTATGAGTCGCGAGAGATAACAAATATTATGAGGCTTGAATTTGCTGATCAGTGGGAAGAAGTATCTAGTCATAGGTTTAAGAATGAAGGGTATGGAACGCAGATTGCATGGAGAAGAGCTAAACCTAAAGAAGAGTTTGTTGAGGTTGAAAATGCTGATGATATTCCTTTTTTACAGGTGACTTTGGATGATACTGAGTCCAATGACGAGCAGGAAGAAAAGTAACTATAAAGCGTTGTCATGATGACAACAGACATTAAATTTGTAAATTGGTTATGTAAATTAGATGGTTTGTAAATTGAGTTAGTCGATTTGTAAATTGGAAATGACGTAAAAAAAAGAGTGGATTTACATATGGATTAAAGAAAAGCCTTTATTTATGGGAGGTTTGAAAATTTGTAAATCGGAAATTGTAAATTGGCTTAAAAAAACTTTTATTTTTTAGTTTTTTTGCACAAATTTACAAAACCAATTTACGGAAAGGAAGTTAATTATGAGATATAAGAATTTGAAGATAAGCAGTGAGTTGTTTTTTAAGATTATCCGATATGTTTATATGGATCAATTTGAGTTGAAGAATGAAATAATTAAGGAAATTGATGAGAAGATGAAATCTATAAATGAAGGCGACTGGTTTACTGAAATGAAGATTGGTGAAACACCTGAGATTAGAAAAGAAGGTAAAGAGAAGTATATGGATAGTAAGGGTATCCATCCGGATTTTAGATGGGATGATTAAAACATACAACTTTAAATCATTCTCCTTAATGACCTAAGACCGGCAAGTGCCACTTGCCGGTTAATTATTAATAAGTGGGAATCAAGAACAGATGACATGATGTCATCAGAACTTTGGGACATGATGTCCAGAAGTTAAGGAAGAGTTAAAAATGTAACTTGTGGAACTGAGTTCCAGAAGTTGAAGGTAGGTATTAAATCAATAAGTACAGGCTCTACAAAGCCCTCGGCGTTTGAGAGCGAAATACACCCATCGCACAAAATACTGACGTATTTTATGCTCTTAGGGTTTACATTTCGCGATTGCATCGAGCTTTATATCATACCTACACTACTTACTAATACCTACATGACAGATGACATGATGTCACCAACTTGTGGACGCGACGTCCACAAGTTAGATAAATGAATTACGAAGGAGGAGGTAATTATGGCAAGAAATTCATTTATTCAGATTAGTAAATTACCTAATCTGAAAGGACGTATAGATTACATTACAAATCCAAAAAGACAAGAAAATCTATACGCAACATACAACACTACTGATGAAGCATTTTGGGACGAGCTTGCAAAGTGTAATCGTTTAGAATTTAAGAAAAGTGGTTCTTTCGGTAAATGCATTGAAGGACGAGAATTAATCATTGCATTGCCGGAGGCGTACTGTGAGCTTAATAAGCAATGGGTACTGAAGAGTTTTACAGACTTCTTTCAGCACGAATATGGAGTAAACTGCATTGCAGCACTTCATCATAATAAGACCAAAACAAATCTTCATATCCATCTTATCTTTTCGGAGCGAGAAGAGTTAAAAGACGGTATCGAGAAAATTGCGACCAGGAATATGTTCTATGATGAATCCGGAAGGCACGTCAGAACTAAGAAAGAAATTCTTGATGCAGATGGCAACATCAGAAAAGGCTGCTCCATAATTAAGAAAGATGAAGTTTATGAGAATAACAAATTTTCTAAAAAGAAGCCTGAGTTTAAATCGAGATCATTTCTTTCAGAGGTTAAGGAAAAGTATACAGAGAAAATGAATCTGCTTCTTTCTGATGATGAAAAACTGAAAGTATTCAAGAACGAAGGCTTGTATCTTCCAACTAAAAAGATTGGCAAGAACAATCCTAAGGCAGAAGAAATCGCAGAGGCAAATGAGGCTAGAAAGGAATGGAACAGCTTAGTAGATGAAGCTCTGTTCTATAAGGTTCCTGCAAAGCATATCAAGGTGATTAAGTATTATAAGATCATTAAGGCGTCAAAGAGACTCAGCAATGTAAAAACAAACTTAATTGATACCAATGCTCTGCCATATAGTTCTTTTATTAAATCTGCCGGAAGTGTTTTCTTGGATGCAGTGGAAAAAGCTATTGAGTTTCTAAAAGGTCTTATCGAGATATTTAAGGCAATCATTGAACCAAAGAAAACTCATGATGAAAAGACTTATAAGCAATACAAAAAGGTATATGTGGTTGTAAATGATTTGATTAGTGAAAGAAATAATCTTTATAGCAAGATTAACTATCTTGAAAATCGATTATCTTCAAAGGATTATAAACTCATTGGTGGAAAGAAACAACTTCAAGGTGACATCATGTCACTGGAAAAGGAATGCGACAGAATTGAGAAGAAAATCAACAAAGTTGTTCGTGAGGTCGGAGAAGATAATGTGGATGATGTTATTAGAAGATTTCGTGATTTGGAAAGAGTTAAAGATGCTTATGAAAGTAATCTAGAACGTCAGAAGGAAGCAAGGATGTTTCTTGCGGAAAATGTTAAGGCGTATATGGAAACTGTCAAAGAAGACAAAGTTGAAGCTCAGGAAAGAGAAAAGAAATATGTTAGAAGCAGATAACTGAAATGCCCTTAACTACGTGGATAAGGGCATTTTCTTAATGCGCAGGTATAGGAAGTATGGTAAAATAAAAATTAGTATGATGAGAACGGGAAACTGATGATCTATGTTAAGGGGAAGAGTGGAAGAAGGTCAATAAAGATAATATTTGTGAGATAAAAGATAACTAATCGAAATATGAGGAGGAATCGATGGAATATACACATTTTGTTTCTGTAGCTGGATTGGTGTTTAATGACAACAATGAGATTCTATTATTGGAAAGTCCTAGACGAGGATGGGAATATCCAGGGGGAATGGTGGAGCCCGGTGAAACAATTCAAGATGCACTGAGGAGAGAAATAAAAGAAGAAACCGGTGTTGAAGTCGATATTACAGGTTTTATTGGAATATGTAAAAATATAGAAAAAGATATTGTGAACATTGATTTTATTTGTAAATATCGTGGAGGAACTTTGACCACGAGTGATGAAAGTATTAAAGTTAAGTGGGTGGCTAGGGAAGAAGCAATGAATATGGTATCATTTACTCTGACAAGAAAACGATTGCACAATATGTTATCTGCTGTTGAGAAAGTGAACTGCTTCAATTTTAGGCGTGAACCATTTGAAGTTGTTAACGAAGATTACTTTACAGTGGGGAAATCGGTGTTTATGGAGGACTATAATGCAAAGATTTGAAATAAATGAAAATGATAAAGTACTAATTAAAAGAGGACTTGAAGTATTAAAAAGTAATTTTGATGACGGTATTTATAATCATACAGTCGGATGTGCTATTCGTTGTAAAAATGGAAATGTATATACTGGGGTAAACTGTGACGGAATTCATGGATCTTGTGCTGAGTATATAACAATTGGAACCGCAATATCAGCAGGGGAAAGAGATTTTGATACAATTGTTGCAGTTCACGATAAGCATTTAAATTGTGTTATTCCGCCATGTGGTAATTGTAGACAAATGCTTTTTGAGTACTGTCCTAATATAAAAGTTATTGTAAACGATGAAAACGGTAAATTGATTAAAGTAGAAGCTAAGGATTTGTTGCCATTTGCTTGGCAGTCAGTTATTTGCTAAATATAGTTTTGGGGAATAAAAGATTACGGAGTAATCTAACATAGAGGTTTTTAATATGAAAGTACAGTTTTATGACAAAGTTGATGATAAATTATTAAAGTTTGCAGTAATTATTTCCAAGTCAAATGGGAAATGGGTGTTCTGCAAGCATAAAGAAAGAGATACATATGAAGTGCCAGGTGGTCATCGTGAAAATAGAGAACAGATTGATATGACAGCAAGAAGAGAATTGCAAGAAGAAACTGGTGCTGTTGATTTTACAATAGAACCTGTATGTGTTTATTCGGTTACAGGAAAGAATCGTGTAAATGACACTGGAGAGGAAATGTTCGGTATGCTTTATTTTGCTGAGATAAATAAGTTTGATGATGAACTGGACAGTGAAATGGAGAAGGTTGTTCTGTTTGATGAATTGCCAAGTGAATGGACATATCCGCTGATTCAACCTAAATTGATAGAAAAGTATTTAAAGACAGTATCAAATAGCGAAGCATAGATAAAGAAAAAAACAAAAGTAAAATAGCAATAATAATGTGGAAAAATATAAACAGATAGGAGGCAACAAATGAAATTAAAAGTAGCAATGGTACAATATGACGCCAACGAGCCGGACATTGATTTCAATACCAAAGTGGCTATGAAATATATAAAAGAAGCTAAGGAATCAGGAGCAGATATTGTATTGTTTCCGGAATGCTTTTTGACAGCATATTGCTGCCCGGATATTGTGGAAGAATTACTTCCGCTAGAAGAACTGGAGAATGATTCTGAGTTTATCGATTGGTGTAATAGTGCGGTAACGGAAGAGGAAGAACACGTCCTTCAAATCAGAAAACTAGCGAAAGAATTGCAAATAGGTGTGGTTATTACAGCTTTTACAAAAGGCGAGAAGTACCCACAGAATACGGCGTTTATTATTGATAGAAATGGAGATATTATTCTGAAATACTCCAAAGTTCATACTTGTGATTTTGATTGGGAAAGATATTTGGAAAGTGGACAGGAATTTAAAGTCTGCGAGTTTGATGGGGTAAATATAGGTGTAATGATATGTTACGACCGCGAGTATCCGGAAAGTGCTAGGGAATTGATGCTTCTGGGAGCGGAAATTATTTTTAATCCAAACTGTTGCGGTGGTATGGAGCCACGACTAAAAGAACTATCTGTACGTGCAATGGAGAATATGGTCGGTGTGGCTATGGCTAATCCTCCTGCACCAGGAATGGGACGTTCCGCAGCATTTAATCCGATGGTATGGGGCGAGAATGGGGAAGTGTTAGATAATACAATTATTGTGGCAGAGGAATTCTTTGAAGGAATCGTCTACGCTGAATTTGATATAGATGTTATCAGAAAGTATCGTGAAAATGAAGATTTAGGAAAGTTTCGAAAGCCAAGAGCTTATAAGAGTCAGTGATAATAATAAATTGTAGTAATGATATGGTAGTGTTGTTTTCGACACTACTAAATTTTTACCCAACCATATTGATCTTAAGGGACACTATATAATTGAAAAACAAAAAAGTGCACGTTTGTTTATCATAGGAGGTTAATAATGAATAAGGCAGATGCAGACAGTTTAATAATTAAATATCAGCCGAAGGTTTTTGGATTTGCAATGTCAAAAGTTAGAAATATATCAGATGCAGAAGAATTGGCTTCAAATATTGTGTTTGAGCTTTATAAATCATTTCTTAAATCGGAGAGTATTGTAAATATTGATGGATATGTATATAGAATATCAAGCAATGTTTATGCCAAGTTTGTTGATAATGAAGTTAGAAATAAGCATACAGACATTCTTCAGGTTGCATGTCCAGTGAATGAAAGCGGATATGAAAATTTAGAAGATGAGGATGTATATAATAACTTGAGAAAACAAATCGGTAGGCTATCTAATCGGCAGAGGACAATTACATATATGAAGTATTATAAAGATATGTCTGTTACTGATATTGCAAATCAGTTGGGGATTTCTGTTGGGACTGTTAAATGGCATTTGTCTGATATCCGAAATGGATTGAAGGAGGAAATCAATATGGTAAAGAGTAATAATTTAAGTGTGAATCCAATATATTTTAATGATATGGGGCACAGTGGCACTCCCGGAAAAACTGGGGATACAAAGGATATGTTTGACTCAAGATTAAAACAAAACATTGCATGGAGTTGCTATTATGAGTCAAAAACAATGACAGATATAGCAAAGGAATTAGAAGTTCCGGTAGCTTATATTGAAGGTGAGTTGAAAAAACTTGTTGAGTGGGGATATATTGACCAGGTAGACAATTCAAAGAATCCAAAGTATCTGACAAATATGTTTATTACAGATGATAGGGAAGATTTTTCTGATAATATTGAAATTAAAAAAAATGCTGCGAAGTTTTTGGTTGATAATCTATATAAAGATTTATTTGAAAAGTTTGATAAAGCAGAAGACAACTGGGGAATGATTTGTCCGGATAATGATAAGAATTATTTGAAATATAATCTTGTAATGATGACTCCTAGCAGTATAGGACATGCTTGGCAGAATTGGGAAGATTTTGCAGTGAAAAGACCGGATGGAGGTTATTTCATAGCTTATGCTACTGCAACAGATGATTGTACAAAAAAATTCAATGATTACAAATACGCAGGATGTGGGTACATGTTACGTGATGTTTGGAAAGATGATAAATGTGTTCTACAGAGCAAACAGTATAATTGTATGTATAGTGACAGAGAAATTAGTTGGCGGAATAACAGGTATGAGGACTGGCAGGATTTGTATTCATTCTTATCAAATGATTGTAACAAAGATAAAATAAGTCTTGAAAATTTTTCGAACTTGTTAAAAAAAGGCTATGTGGCAGACGATGAAAGTCAGGTTACTGTTATAAAAACTAATAAAGATAATTTGGGTGAAGCAATAGATTCTTTTGTAAGTGAGCATTTTGCTATTCCTGACAAAGTAATTAAAGAGAGTAAAAAGGTTGATGAAAGATTATATGCAGCAAATAAAATAAAATACCCAAAGCATCTTGAAGGATTGGTAAAATACAACAATAGCAATTCATTCACGTGGGCAGAAATGATTCCTTTTGTTATAGAAATATTGTTAGAAGAAGGTATCTTAAAGCCATTGACTGCTAAACAGAAAAAGGCTGTTTTCTCGGTAGTTATGATTAGAGAATGAGCAACCTGGGAAATAAATATGTAGCAATTTTCTCGCACTTGTTCTATACTAAA
>JAILRH010000070.1 GCA_024698345.1 Lachnospiraceae bacterium
TAGTCCGGTAAAAAACGGAGCAACAGCAGAAATTGTCAGATTAGTGGCAGAATATACAGGAAAAGATAATACAGTAAAGACAGTATGCATTGATGATTATGACATAAAGATGTGCAGAGGATGTAGAAGTTGCCATACAACTGCGAAATGTATTCAAAACGACGACGTTACAAAGTTGATGAAGGAGTATGAATGGGCAGATAAAATTGTATCGGTATCCCCTTCTTACTGGGCAGATATTCCGGGACAGTTCAAAGTGTTTATTGATAGATGCACACCATGGTGCAATACACACGAGCCTCACGCGACTATACCCGTAGGCAAAAAAGGCTACACAATTGCGCTTAGAACAGGACCAAGTATGCCAGAGTGTGAGAGGATTATCAGCAGTATCGAGCATTTTTATGGACATCTTGAGATTGAAGCTAGTGGAAGTTTAGGATTATGCTCAGTGGAATATAAGGAAGATGTTGAGGCACGAGTTGATGAGATAAAAGATTTTTGTGAAAAAATCTTGCTATGAGAGAACGGTTCGATTTCAAATAGAAATGATAAAACTAAATGGGGAATACCGTTCTCATCATTAAGGAGATTATGAAAAATGAAGAAAAAAATAAAATCGATTTGTGCTATTGCAACAATAGCAATAGCTATTTTTATAATAGGCTTCTTGCATAATGGTGGAGAATCAAAGGATTACTATGCAAAGTCAAAAAGTGTTATCTACCTGTATGGGGAGGAGCATGGTGTCAAAAAATTATATGATGCAGAGTTAGAAGAATGGATGAAACTATATAACAAAGGAAACAGAGTATTGTTTGTGGAGTTGCCATATTACACTGCAGAGTATTTAAATGTATGGATGAAGGAAGAAAATGATAAATTGTTGCTTGAGATATATTCGGACTTAGAAAACACACTCTCACATACAGATGATTTTCTTCAATTCTACCGAGCTATAAAGGAAAAGTGCCCTGAAACTATATTTTATGGAACAGATTTGGGACATCAATATAAAACTACAGGACAACGTTATCTTACATATATTAAAGGGCAGGGTATGGAAGAATCAGATAAATATAATTTTGCAAAAAGGTGTATAAAACAGGGAGAAATTTATTATGAGACGTTCGATGATGATTACCGTGAGCGAATGATGGTAGATAATTTTATCAAATTATATGATGAGGTATGCAAGGATTACGGGAATAACCATCAAACTGTAATCATGGGGATATACGGATCCTATCATGTGGATTTGCGAAGAAATGACAGAATGGCAGGAATGTTGAAAGAACATTACGGAGATGTCATAAATGGAGTTAACTTAGCAAATAAATTGATATATTATCCGAGACCATATCAATTTGGATTTTCATATATTGGTCTTATCTTTTTGTTAATGTTATTTATTCCGAATTTCTTTTGGACGAAAAATGTGCCAAAAGGTTACAAAGAATATGCAGATAGGGAAAATAAAATCTTACTAGTGTTGGAAAGAATGGGTGAAGTAATGGTAACTACCATTGTTATTTGTTTTAAAGATTTTAACATTCGATATTTAATTGATATATCCGATAGGAGAAGGATGGATACAATGTACATTATTATGGTATTTGTACTTATGATATTATATGAAATATTTTGGATCAAATATTTTAAGAGTGAAAAGAGCATGCGGGATTTCTATTGTTCTGTTTGGGGAATTCCACTTGCGGGGGCTACCATTCCGGTGATGTCATCATTTATATTGGGGATATATGGAAGAAATATTTTGATGATTGTAGCTTCAATAATTCTTGGGATTGGGCATATAGGAATTCACTACATGCACTATAAAGAATGTAGTGATAATAAATCATGAGATACCAAACAACTTCATTAATACTCGCGGCGAGTTTTGAATTAGATTAAAATGTCAGGATATATGTTAAAATAAAAATTGAATTACAAGAGAAAAGTAATGGAATAGATACCTGATACACAGGGGAGGAGAAGCAGATGAAAACACCAATTCTTAAAACTGAAAGATTGATTATGAGACCGTTTAAGGAAGAAGACGCATTGGAAGTTTTTAAATGTTGGGAAAGCGATCCGGAAGTAGCAAAGTATATGTTTTGGACGAGTCACAATGATTTGAATAAAACAAAGGAAGGCTTTCATTGACCGAAAAACGACAAAATTGGCCAAGCAGATTACAAAGAATGTTGGGAAAGTTAAACCCGGCATTATGACGCGAATGTATTTCCTGCTGATTCGCAAGATACAGAAAAAAGGTTGGAATGAAGCCGATATGGAATATTGGAAGAAAAAGGATGGACTGAGAATAAGCGTCCTTGGAGGTATTGAATGCATTATCATAAATTGATGTTGACGTAATATAGATGAATTGAAAAAAGAGAGGAAACATAAAATATGTGCAATATAGGATTTGAAACAGAAGCCGGACGATTTCGGTTCCGAGGTGTTGGGATTGTAATAAAAGATGGAAAAGTATTGATGGTGCATGATGAAAAAAGACACTATTATTATGCGATTGGTGGTGCCGTAAAAATTGGAGAAAAAGCATCTGATGCAGCAGTTCGCGAAGTTTATGAAGAAAGTGGATTGAAAGTC
>JAILRH010000120.1 GCA_024698345.1 Lachnospiraceae bacterium
GAGGTTTATACTTTCTTGTCCTCAGCTGTTCCTTGATGATGTCGCCGTTCTTTTCAAGATGTTCTTTGAGTTCTGTGTACTTCATTCCGTCCACTCCCTCTGCACCTTTGTTTCGTACGACTTGCAGATATGCTCTGTTGAGATTATCGCTAGATAATATCTGCTCCATTAGACTACTTGTGTCCATGCGTTCTTTCCTTTCCACCTCGCTTGATTTGACCACCCTTCACCCGATTGGTTACGGCAGATGTTGTCATTTCTGCAAAACGAGACATACTCAAACTTATTGATTGTTCACCCCTTCGCTCCATTTCCATTACAGAAACTTCTTCACTACTATGGGTTCGGCTGACTTCTCACAGTTCGTTGTTACTAGGCTAATGAGACCTCTGTGAGACCTCCACGCTTAAGGTGCGCGCTCTTTCTCTCCATATATCCGCCACATTTACTCTGCTACTACAAAAGTGATAGTTATCAGACTTCGTTGTATTGTGCCAACTTATCTCTCGTAACCTAGCCTTATATGTGATTTCTGTCCGTCGGACCAGAGATTTGCTTACAGCTCCCTTCAGATTTCACCTCACGATGGACACCCTTGCTGTTCAGCTATACACTTCCCCCTATCTGGGCGTGTTCGGGACTTACACCCGTTAGAGCGCGCGCAAACCAAAAAGTGGTTGTGACTAACAACAGTCACAACCACTCATCATTCATATTTATATAAAATTATTTCTTAGGACCTGCAGCTACTAATGCTTTACCAGCTTCATTTCCTTCGTACTTAGCAAAGTTCTTGATGAATCTTGATGCTAAATCTTTTGCCTTAGCTTCCCACTCTGAAGCATCTGCGTATGTATCACGTGGGTCAAGGATTGCAGGATCAACTCCCGGAAGCTCTGTTGGAACTTCAAAATCAAACATAGGAATCTTCTTTGTTGGAGCATTGTTGATATCTCCGTTTAAGATAGCGTCGATGATTCCACGAGTATCTTTGATTGAGATTCTCTTTCCTGTTCCGTTCCATCCTGTGTTAACTAAGTAAGCCTTAGCTCCACTCTTCTCCATCTTCTTAACTAATTCTTCAGCGTATTTTGTTGGATGAAGCTCTAAGAATGCCTGTCCGAAACATGCTGAGAATGTAGGTGTTGGCTCTGTGATTCCTCTCTCTGTACCTGCAAGCTTAGCAGTAAATCCTGAAAGGAAGTAGTACTGTGTCTGCTCTGGTGTAAGAATTGAAACCGGAGGTAATACTCCGAATGCATCTGCTGATAAGAAGATTACGTTCTTTGCAGCTGGTGCTGAAGATACAGGACGAACAATGTTCTCAATGTGGTTGATTGGGTAAGATACACGTGTATTCTCTGTAACGCTCTTATCGTCAAAATCAATCTTTCCGTCTGCATCAACTGTTACGTTCTCAAGAAGAGCATCTCTCTTGATTGCGTTGTAAATGTCCGGCTCAGACTCTTTATCAAGGTTGATAACCTTTGCATAACATCCACCTTCGAAGTTGAATACACCGTTGTCATCCCAACCGTGCTCATCATCACCGATAAGAAGACGCTTTGGATCTGTAGAAAGTGTTGTCTTACCTGTTCCTGAAAGACCAAAGAAGATAGCTGTGTTCTCACCGTTCATATCTGTGTTTGCTGAACAGTGCATTGAAGCCATACCATCAAGTGGAAGGTAGTAGTTCATCATTGAGAACATACCTTTCTTCATTTCTCCGCCGTACCATGTGTTGATGATAACCTGCTCACGGCTTGAGATGTTGAATGCTACACATGTCTCTGAGTTAAGACCTAATTCAGCGTAGTTCTCAACTTTTGCCTTTGATGCATTGTATACAACGAAGTCCGGCTCGAAGTTTGCAAGTTCTTCTTCAGAAGGAACGATAAACATGTTCTTAATGAAGTGTGCCTGCCAAGCAACCTCTACGATGAAACGAACTGACATACGTGTATCAGCGTTAGCACCACAGAAAGCATCTACTACGAAAAGTCTCTTGTTTGATAACTCTTTCTTTGCGATATCTTTTACGATTGCCCATGTATCTTCTGTCATTGGGTGATTGTCATTTTTATATTCGTCAGATGTCCACCAAACTGTATCTTTTGAATTCTCATCCATAACGATGTATTTATCTTTAGGTGAACGTCCTGTGTAAATACCAGTCATAACGTTAACAGCGCCAAGTTCTGTAACCTGTCCTTTTTCATATCCTTCAAGTTCAGGTTTTGTCTCTTCTTCAAATAAAAGATCATAAGAAGGATTGTGAATAATTTCTGTAACACCAGTGATTCCATACTTTGTTAAATCAAGATTTGCCATTTTAATTACCTCTTTTCTTAATTTTTATGTATTTATATCCTCCTACTTGAATATAAACTCACCAGTGAGTTCTATTCATAAATGGGGTAGGAATAGTACACATTCTTGTGGCTGAAAAAAACGCCATCTCGTTAAGTATACCTAATTAATTAAAATCAAGCAATATACATATTGTTAATTTTGTTAGTTTTTTAACAAAATCTATCTTTTTTCATCGGATTTTGTGATATTTTTCCAATCATTTCCGATTGAATTCACATTTTCATCACATTGCAAACAAATATTTTTTCAAATACTTTGTATAACTAATTGCTTTTACAATTGCAAAACTTATAATAAACACAAGAACATAAACCATCACCAATTTTATTTCATTACTGCTAATATTTATATATTTTACAAGCAATGTTCTTATCGGATGATGGATTAGATAAATACCGAATGAGCACTTCGACACTTCTTCAACTATCTTTGAAGATTTGAAATTTGTTCTTGATACCAATTCAAAAATACATATTGCTGAAATTAGTAATAACGGGAAATCATACCAGACATTATATCTGTAATTGTGTGAATACATCCAAATTTGAAAAAATACAGTTCCTAAAAAACTAACTGCCAACAGGATTCCAAGAATATAACTTTTGATTTTTTTGAAGGTCCCCTTATATGCCATGTATCCAATGACAAGTATCAATCCATAGTATCCACCACCAAAAGTTGTATCAATCTCGCATCTCATGCGCAGTTCTTTGTGCCAAACTCCAAGCAACAGATTCATTGTCGGATAAACTGTATAGACTAGAGCAACAACAGTTACCGGAAATATCAGGATACTTGTTTCCACTCGGTTCAGTGCGTTGGCAATCAACGGAATAAAAATATACAATCCGAGAATCATCGGCATATACCACATGTGACCGATTGTTACTTTTTCAATAAACAACATTTGCTTAATTGCGACTGACATTTCCCAAGGTTTTTCCGCAATCCAAGCTATAAAAAAGCTAAAAACGAAAATCCATATTTCTGTAGTTATAAGTAACCCAAGCCATCTATTTATCCAGAATTTCTTCGTGTATTCGGCATTAAACTCTCTTCTTAAAAGCAAATATCCTGACATCATCAAAAATATCGGGACACCCAGTCTTCCTATTGTAAATAATGTAAATAAAATAACCTGTTTGCTGATTGGCGTTCCTGCCATTCCCTCGAGATTATATCTAAAAATCCCCTCTGATGTATGAACGAGTATTACTGTTAATATTGCAAATGCTCGCAGCCAGTCAAGCCAAATTACTCTCCCTTTTTCTTTCATTTCCATATTCCTTCTGTAATAATGTATTGTATTTTTCACTGATTTCGCATTTCAGCTACTCTGATTTTTTCACAGTCTTAAGATCCACCCACAAATTCTGCTTAAGTGAATTATCTCGCACAAGTCCTCTTCCATTCTTCTCAGCAACTATTGTAAGTCTGCTACCCTTTCTGTACCAGGTAACTGCTTTCTTTGAGGATGTAGCTGATTTATAAAATTTAGTATTGCTCTTTACTGTCACCTGATAATTTGATTTTATGCTGTATTCCATGTCAGGCAGTAACAATGCATGGGTAAAATTGCTGTCTGTCAATGCATGTAACCTGCATCCGTATGCTGAGCCGTCCTCTGCAATATAATATGGTACGTTTCCGATCCATCCCACAAACACACCAATGTGGCCTTCCTGCCATACAGCAGTGCCAATTGGAATTCTCTTGAGTTTTGCAATGTTTAATCTTCCACTCTTCTTTCTGATTTTCCAGGTCTTTACTGCGTCTTCCTTATAATGAATTGAGCCTCTTTCATCTTCAATGTAAGCGGAAATAAGTCCTGAACAATCCGTAGGCTTCTTGCCTACACATCTTTTTTTATCACTTGCCCAAACTGCATTTCCCCATCTCTTCTTAAGTTTCTTGAACTCCTTCTTTGTACAGATATTATCCCACTCATAAGGTTGCTTGTAACCGTAGAGATATGGGCATCCGATTCTTTTCTTAATATACTTTATAAGATCCAAAGACTTCTTTATAAGCTTTACCCTGACACCTTCTGACCATTTACCAGGAGTATCGCCAACATATGCTCTGGCTCTTATGTACAGTACTCCCATATTTTTAAAGTTACTTGAAGAAATAGTCCCTTCAAGTTTGCTTGTCTTTCCAGAAAAATAAATCAATTCAAAAGTCTGTGAATCAGACACTTCAACTTCATACTTTGTAGCATTTGTAACTCTTTTCAAAGAAAAGCTAATCTTTTTTGAAGTTCTTTTTCTTGGAGTAGTATCAATAACAGTATCTCCGACAGCAACTGTAGTTGGTTGTTCTGTTGTTGGAATCTGTGTTGTTGGTTGTTCTGTTGTTGGAATCTGTGTTGTTGGAATCTGTGTTGTTTCACTTTGAGATTCCGACTGTGTTTCTGTCTGTGTCTCACTCTGAGATTCCGACTGTGTTTCTGTCTGTGTCTCACTCTGAAATTCTGTCTGTGTTTCTGTCTGTGTCTCACTCTGAAATTCCGACTGTGTTTCTGTCTGTGTCTCACTCTGAGATTTCGACTGTATTTTTCCCACTGACACTGTGTTAACCATTGTTTCAGTTTGCACATCTACCTTAATATCTTTATTTGCAGCATCAACCGTATTTGTACTTGCTACAATTAAACTTAACGACAGTACAAGACTGACAATTTTATTATTTTTCATCTGTAACTCCTATTTGTTTATGAATTTTGACGTATATTTATTTCTGCGTATATTGTTTTACTCTTCCTCATCCTCTTCCTCTGCTTCTATACTGTCAAGAATTTCTCTTGCAATCGGTCCGGAAAAGGGGAACACCAAATTTCTCTTTGAAGCATTAACCTGTTCCTGATACTCAGGCGAATTAATTCGTGCCCTAATCTCCGACATTCTTCCGTCAATAGCTGCTACTTCTTCAGCTATTTCCTTGAGTTCCACTGCAAGTCTTTCCCTCTCATCCTCAGGAATATTCTTCTTATATCTGATTTTGTGTTCCTGACTTGCCCAGAAATCCATCGCAAGACTTCTTATCTGAATCTCAACTTTCATCATCTTCTTCTCGTTTTCAAGGAAGATTGGCACCTCAACAATAAGATGCAGACTTCTGTAGCCACTCTCTTTTGGATGCTTAATATAATCCTTCATCTCGATAAGTCTGATATCATCCTGTTGCAAAAAGCAGTCAGCAAGAAGATAAATATCTTCCGGGAAAGAACATACAACTCTCACGCCTGCAATATCCTTTATCTCCGCTTCAATTGCTTCAAGAGATAGCGCCACATTCTTACGTCTTACTTTCTTGATAATGCCTTCCATTGATTTTATTCTGCTCTTTATTGTTTCAATCGGATTTCGGTCGTACTGAAGTGAAAACTGTTCATCAAGCACCTTGAATTTTGTTTCAACCTGCATAATCGCACATCTGTAATATGCCATCAAAGATTCAATCGGCAGCATATTCTCGCTAATCGTATCAATCACTTCATCCGAAAACAAATTATCTCTTATAAACTTTTCCATCTGATCATTTGTAAAACCTACTTGCATAATCCTTTCCTCCTTCATACTCTTTTTCAAAAAGTATACCTTTTGAAACACAACAAGCCGGTGAAGAACCGGCTGTTGCATGTACATTCTTTATTCTGTTTCTGAATCTTCTTCAGTTGCATCTTCTTTCTTTTCTTCAATATCAATCTTGATGTGAACGTCCTTGAGTTGTCTCTCTTCAACAGTTGCCGGAGCTCCCATCATGATATCCTGTGCATTCTTGTTCATTGGGAATGCGATAATTTCTCTGATGCTTTCTTCACCTGCGATAAGCATAATCATACGGTCAACACCCGGTGCAATACCTGCATGTGGTGGTGCTCCATATGTGAACGCATTGTACATTGCAGGGAATTTTGCCTTTACGTCTTCCTCACCAAGTCCTACAATCTCAAATGCCTTAACCATAACTTCAGGCTCGTGGTTACGAACAGCACCTGAGGATAACTCAACTCCGTTACATACAAGATCATACTGGTACGCAAGAATATCGAGGGGATCCATTGTCTCAAGGGCTTCTCTTCCACCCTGTGGCATTGAGAACGGGTTATGGCAGAATTCAAGTTCTCCTGATTCTTCTCCTATTTCATACATTGGGAAGTCAACAATCCAACAGAATTCATAGCACTCTTTGTTCATGTATCCCTCGAAAGAGTTTGCAAGTGTCTTTCTGATAACACCTGCTGTCTTCTGTGCTCTCTTAAGGTCTCCTGTTGAAAGTGCTACAAAATCTCCATTCTTAAGACCAAGTGCCTCGATAACTGCATCTTTCTTATCCTGAACAAACTTAGCGATACCACCAACGATTTCACCATTTTCGTCTAATCTGAACCAGAATGTCTTTTCTCCGCTGACTACTTCGACATCAGCACACATCTTGTCAATCTGCTTTCTTGTTCCCTTGAAATCATTTGCAACAATTGCCTTAACTACGTTTCCTTCAAAAGGTCCGAATCCGCAGTCAGCAAGTACATCTGTTGCATCCTGAACTAATAAACTGATTCTGAGGTCAGGCTTATCTGAACCGTATTTGTCCATAGCTTCTAAGTATGGAATTCTCTTGAACGGTGGCTTTGATGCCTGATTGTAAATGCCATACTTTGCAAAGATAGGTGGCAATACATCCTCTAATATTTCAAATACATCTTCCTGACTTGCAAATGCCATCTCCATATCTAACTGATAGAATTCTCCCGGTGAACGGTCAGCTCTTGCGTCCTCGTCTCTGAAACATGGTGCTATTTGGAAATAGCGGTCAAATCCTGAAGCCATAAGTAACTGTTTAAACTGCTGTGGAGCCTGTGGCAATGCATAAAACTTACCCGGATGATTTCTTGCAGGTACAAGATAATCTCTTGCGCCCTCCGGTGATGAGCATGTAAGGATAGGTGTTGTAATCTCCATAAAATCATGTGCATTCATTGCTGCACGGAGATCTGCAACAACCTTACTTCTGAGAACAATCTTATCCTTTACTTCAGGATTACGAAGATCAAGATATCTGTATTTCAATCTTGCGTTCTCATCTGCTTCTCTTGAATGGTTGATAAGGAATGGTAATTCGTTGTGCTGACAGTTTCCAAGTACTGTAACCTTTGAAGGTACAACCTCGATATCACCTGTTGCAATCTTAGGGTTCTTAGAACTACGTTCCCTAACTGTTCCAATTACTTCTATAGTAGACTCATAATTGAGCGCTGATAACTGTTCCATGATATCTTCAGTCTCAGCAACAATCTGAGTTGTTCCGTAAAAATCTCTTAAAATCAAAAATCCTAAATTCTTACTTACTTTACGAAGATTCTCAAACCAACCAACAAGTTTGACTTCTTCGCCGACATTCTCCAGTCTGAGCTGGTTACAATTATGTGTACGTCCCTGCATATCAAAATCCTTTCTATCGGGCGAATGCCCCTCAAAAAAATAGTAAAAAACATTAAACAGTGTTAATTATATATTAATTTCCCCTTTTCTACAAGCATAATCAGGTGAAAAAACAATGAAGAGTTTAATGACAGACAGTTATTTTAACAAGCAAATTGATACACACGAAGACAGGAGAGATACACAAATATGTATCTCTCCTGTTATCTAAATTTCATTAAGTAATCCGCAAATACTATATTTCAAATATTGCTTACTTAATTTTTCCAACTGTTATTCTGCTTTTCCGGAATTATTATCCTAGCTGTTATTCTGTTATTCCGGAATTATTATCCTAGCTGTTATTCTGTTGATTTCAATTAATCTACCTTTGGAAGCTTTGACAAGCTCTCAGCGATTTCAGCGTCTGTTGGAATGTAGTCATCCATAACACCGTCGTGGAACTTCTCATATGCAAACATATCAAAGTAACCTGTTCCTGTAAGACCGAATACGATTGTCTTCTCCTCACCTGTCTCGATACATTTCTTTGCTTCATCGATTGCAACTTTGATAGCATGGCTGCTCTCAGGTGCCGGAAGAATACCCTCAACTCTTGCAAAATA
The DNA here is from genome assembly GCA_024698345.1 of Lachnospiraceae bacterium. Lineage (GTDB taxonomy): Bacteria > Bacillota > Clostridia > Lachnospirales > Lachnospiraceae > SIG293. Next base: position 8,423 of record JAILRH010000120.1, read on the forward strand.
CTCTGCTGCCTCAAATACTTCTGTCTGCTTAACTGATGTTGCCTCAATAAGTCCATCATCATATAACTGTGATAATGTTGAACTCATTCCGTGATATCTGAGTCCGCCTGCATGGTTTGGTGCAGGAATAAATCCGCTTCCCAATGTGTACATCTTTGCCAATGGACAAACCATACCTGTATCACAGAAGTCATATGCATATTTTCCTCTTGTGAAACTTGGACATGATGCTGGCTCAACCGCAATGATTCTGTAATCTTCCTCACCTCTTAACATCTGACCTACGAATGGAGAAATGAGTCCGCCAAGGTTAGATCCGCCACCTGCACATCCGATAATGATGTCAGCTTTTTCACCAATCTTGTCAAGAGCTGCCTTTGTCTCAAGTCCGATAACTGACTGATGAAGAAGTACCTGATTGAGAACACTTCCGAGAACGTATCTGTAGCCTTCTGATTTTGTAGCTACCTCAACCGCTTCTGAAATCGCGCATCCAAGACTTCCTGTTGTACCCGGATGATCCGCAAGAATCTTCTTTCCGATTTCTGTCTCTGTAGAAGGTGATGGTGTAACTGATGCACCATAAGTTCTCATTACTTCTCTTCTGAAAGGCTTCTGTTCATATGAAACCTTTACCATATATACTTTACAGTCCAAATCAAAGTAAGAACATGCCATAGAAAGTGCTGTTCCCCACTGTCCTGCTCCTGTCTCTGTAGTAACACCCTTAAGTCCCTGCTTCTTTGCATAATATGCCTGGGCAATAGCTGAGTTAAGTTTGTGACTTCCTGAAGTATTGTTCCCTTCAAATTTGTAATAGATCTTTGCAGGTGTTCCAAGCTTTTTCTCAAGGCAATATGCTCTTACAAGTGGTGATGGTCTGTACATCTTATAGAAATCTCTGATTTCTTCAGGAATCTCAATGTATGGTGTAGTATCATCAAGTTCCTGCTTTACTAACTCTTCACAAAAAACAGGTGCGAGTTCTTCAGCTGTCATTGGCTGTAATGTTCCCGGGTTCAATAATGGTGCCGGTTTGTTCTTCATATCAGCTCTGACATTGTACCACTCCTTAGGCATCTCACTTTCTTCAAGATAAATCTTATAAGGTATTTTTTCGTTTGACATTATATTTCCTCCGTTTCTACTAACATAGTTAATAGTTTATCACATTAAAGTGCTAAAATCAATAAGACTCACAAGTATAATTACAAACTTGTGAGTCTTATTGTCATCTTAATTATTATCTTTTTTTATTTTACTATTATTTCACTATTGTTTATTACTACCTCGTTATCCTATTATTTCTCTACTGAATCTTATCTAACACTTTCTTCTTAACCCGGATAAAGCATATTGTTGTAATGCACATTGACATTATTTCCGCGATTGGGAAACTCCACCAGATTAAATCCACACCGCCGATTTTTGAAAGTATGTAAGCTGCAGGAAGTAATACTACTAACTGTCTTGCTACTGATACGTACATACTGTATACTGCCTTACCAACTGCCTGGAACATTGAACCTGTTATGATACAGTACCATGCAATCAGATAATGGAACGCTATTATTCTAAGTGCCTTAACACCAATTTCCATCATATGAGCCGACGGCTTAAAGATAAGTAAAAGTTTGTCCGGGAATACAACAAATCCTATAAATCCTATTATCATAAAGAAAAATGATAACATATATCCGTACTTCAACGTGTTCATCATTCTCTTCTTATTGCGGGCACCATAGTTAAACGCAACAATCGGAATCATTCCGTTATTCATTCCAAACAAAGGCATAAAGAAGAAACTTTGAAGTTTGAAATAAGCACCAAACACTGCCGCAGCTGTCTGAGATAAATCCATGAGAATAACATTCATTCCCGCTGTCATAATTGAACCAATGGACTGCATGATGATTGACGGAAAACCAATCTTATAAATATCACCTATAACAACAATATCAGGCTTGAATCCCTTGAATGACAAATCAATATCATGATTCTTCATTTTATTCCATGTAAATGCAATAATCCCCGCACAAATCTGTCCAATTACAGTAGCAATAGCAGCACCTCTGATTCCCATCTTTGGTACAGGCCCTAATCCAAAAATAAAAATCGGGTCAAGAATAATATTGATAATCGCACCAATTGACTGAGAAATCATTGTAAAAAATGCTCTTCCTGTAGCCTGAAGCAGACGTTCAAAAATAAACTGTGCGTAAATACCAAAGGCAAAAATAAGAACAATCTGGAGATACTCAACTCCCAGTTCCATAATCTTCTCCTGGCCTGCTCCGGTCTGCATTGCATAGAAAGGCTTAACCAGCGTAAAACCTATAATTGCTATCAAAATATAACTTAGAAAATATACAAACAAACCATTCATGGCAACTTTGTTAACTCTCTCCCTGTCCTGCTCTCCAAGTGCCCTTGAAACAAGTGCATTTACACCTACTCCTGTACCTGCTGCAATTGCAATCATAAGTGTCTGCAATGGAAATGCCAGCGATACAGCCGTAAATGCCTCTTCCGAAATTCTTGATACAAAAATACTGTCCACAATATTATAGCAAGCCTGGACAAGCATAGAGATCATCATCGGCAATGACATATTGATAAGCAGTTTGCCCTCCGGCATAACTCCCATTTTATTCTGTTGTACTTTTTCCATAAATCCTCCTATCGTAAATTCAAGAGTTTTCTCGATATTATTTGCTCTCCCACTTAGTCCTCATTAATTATAAGAGGGAGTTATCTAACATATGATATAGACTCAACGATATATTGTATAACCTATAGCGGAAAAATGCAAACACTCTGCGACACCTTTATGGAATTTTCGCAGAGTGTTTTTCAGATTCCTGTTATTTTAAAATTTTATTTATTCACCACTTAGCATATATGAGATAACTAACGACAATGAACTCAAATGCACCAACAACAATCTGATTGTATTCATTATCACTTCATATACTGAATATCTTGATGATGCAATGAATTCAAGACTCGCGGAGCGTATATCAGATGTGAGATTGTACTCCCACTGATACTATTTTGTTACTCACCACTTAGCACATATGTGCTTGAAGTGGGAGTCATCTCGCATCTGATATAAGAAAGGGATTGCTGTCATTTCTAAAATTTGAGGACATGACTGCCATTTTTTCAAATCTGCTGGAAAACGCAATAGATGCTTGCGGTGACTGTTCAAATTCATTTATTGATTTGAACATAACACGCAAAAGTTCAACAAATCTAATACTTGTTAATATAGTAAACTCCTGCCAGACTATGCCTTTGACCGACGAATACGGTCAGCTTATCACATCCAAATCAAACACCCTAAATCACGGTTATGGAATGAAGAGTGTTACCAATGCAATCAACAATTATAACGGAAATATTCAATTCCATTTAGACCCAACCACTTTTACTTTTCACACTATTATAACTTTGTTAGAACCATAGAAGTACAGTTGGGGCTTACCCGACTGAGATAAAACCAAGGCCTGCAAATGCGGGCCTTAGTTAGAATATTTATTAGATTATTATCTTCTGTCTGCTGTTCCTTGTCTGCTTTATAATACTCCTATCTTCTATTTTATGTTGTGTCTGTTTTTATAATCATCCTCAATTTCACTCTTCCATGCACCGCTGCGTAATTTTCTACCAACTGCATCCTTTGCACAGTTTCTAACCATTGATACTGTTCTCTCAAGAGTCGCATAATGTGTTCTCATACCTGCACTGTCACATTCAAAATCAACTGCACATCCTTCTGCAATCCCAAAACTTTTTGCTGTCTGAATAGCATCTATGTTGGCTCCCAAGAAAAGAAACTGCCATTCATATTTCTCCTGCTGTCTCTCAACCATCATCTTGATTTCTTTGTAACTGTACTTTTTGCTGGCATTTTCCATTCCGTCAGTCGTGATGATAAATAATGTCTTTTCAGGTCTGTCTTCTTCTCTGGCATACTTATGTACATTTCCGATATGATGAATTGCCTCGCCTATTGCATCGAGTAGCGCTGTACAGCCTCTCACATAGTACTGATTCTCAGTCAGATTTTCCATCTTATCAATGTTAATTCTGTCATGAAGAACTTCAATTTTGTCATCAAATAATATAGTTGAAACCAGTGCCTCTCCCTCTTCCTTTTTCTGTTTGTTAATCAGCGAGTTGAATCCTCCTATTGTATCTGCTTCAAGACCTCCCATTGATCCGCTTCTGTCTAAAATAAATACTAATTCTGTTAATCCTTTACGCATAACCGTTACCTCCTTAATTCTTAATTTTTTGATTTTGTGATTTGTTTTCTACATATTCACTTTTTACTTTTTTTGCTTTATACCTTTTTGTTTCTCCTTTGTAATTTGAGTATATATCATAACGAAAAAGGACAGGTCTCCACACGGGCGACCTGTCCTTAATATTAATCATTTCATATTTTTTTCATTTCATAAAGTATTGTTTTTGAAACTTGAATTCTCTCATCCCAGAATACAGGCGAGACCATGCTCTTCTAACTGTATATCCAGTTCCAGCATATCATATATTCCATTCTCTATAAAATAAGAAAAAATAATATCTGTTTTGTCACATGGCGATAATGCATATCCTGCTCTTCTCAGAATATCTCTTGTCTCGTCCATATTGAGCCTTGCTCCAACACAAAGACACAATGCTGTTATTTTCTGCGGATGATAATCCTTATTATTTTTTATCTTGGAAAAAACCTTCTTGTTAACCAGCGCTCTGTTGTATACTTCAGCGTTAGTCATATTTTTTTCTTTGATTAGGTATAAAAGATATTCTGAAAAAGTATCCGTGCTATGCTTTATTCTCTCGTTCAGTTTTTCACCGTGAATTTCCTCGAAATCAATCCATTCATCCACCGCAAATTCTGATACCGTTTGCTTTTCACTTACCTCATCTGATTCCGTTTGCTTTTTAGGTACAGTAGCCGTTTCTGCATCCAATCCAATTTCTGAATACACATTAGGCGCTGAAAATGCTGCACTTTCACCCTGCAAAGCACCATTTCTTTGTCTTGCATCTCTGCCCTGTTTTCTGTTTTGAAAAAAGTGGAATTTGTTCTGTACTTTTTCCTCCGCATAATTTGAAGAAATGTACTCTTCCAAATCAGGATATATTTTTTTGCCAAGCTCAGTATTAGTATCATCAAACACAACGATATATACATCTATATCCTGCGATTCCAAAAAATTATTTATTTCCTCAACTGCAATGTTGAGACCTTCCTCCTTTGGATACCCAAAACTTCCTGTCGAAACTACAGGAAATGATATTGAGTTGCACCCGTATTCTACTGCTTTCTCCAAACTCTTCTTGTAACAGTTTCTTAATTTTTGTTCTTCACCGGAGGCACCATCCATATATATAGGACTAACTGCATGAATTATGAATTTTGCATTCAAATCAAATGCCGGAGTGACAAACACCTCTCCCTCATTCATCCGACCTATATTCTTCTTTCGAAATTCCAGCAATTTTTCAAATCCTGCTTTTTCATAAATGGCATAATCACAACCGCTTCCAACCACCGGCTCCGGGTTAGCGGTATTCACTATCGCATCAGTAGACATATTCACAATATTATTTCTGATAATCTTCAGTGACATCTCACCACTCCTTTTTATTTATAAACTCATTTACTCACTTATTTTCCAACATTATACCAATTCTTTTCTATCATAATGAATCACTGCAATTACAGTAAAAATTGTAAATAGCACCGCAGTAACCAGAATCATAACCGGATTTATCCTTCTGTCTGTTATCACATTTCTTATATCTGCCAACGAAAATGCGGATAAATATTTCAGGAATTCAACTTTATCACTCAATTCAGAAATTGTATTTAAGAAATAACTTACAAATACCAATCCAAGGCTGACTCCAAATACTTTTTTTGTTTTGTGAGTGAAGGTTGATATGAGCAAAGATATAGAGAACAACGTCAGCGATGAAAAAATCGGCGTTATACTCAAAAGCCAAAACTGCTTTTTATCAAAATCATCATCCCCACTTAGCAATACACAATTGAATACTCCCAAAATCAAAACCATTGCCACAATATATATTACCGATACCAGCACTTTATCTGCCACAATTTGCTTTCTTGTGACGGGCACACAGTTCAGATACTCGATTGTCTTATCACTCTCTTCTTTCAACAAGATGTTTGATCCAAGTATGCTGCTATACACGCCTGTTATAAGAAGAACAAATACAAAGCCTTCAGTCTTAATCCATCCAAAAGGTGTGCTTATTCCCGAGATATCCATATTGAAGGACTTAAGAAGTTCCGGTGGGAACATTTCCATCATATCATCTAACTCATCCATCTGTCCGCTTGAGATAAGTGAAGGATACATTAAAAATACCGCTGCAAAAAGGATGAGCAATATCCCTGTCCAGATGATAAAATTCTTCAGATTAACTTTTAATTCTCTCTTAAACATACGCTAATCCTCCTCTGTGTAATAATGCAAAAACATATCTTCTAAAGTCGCTTCTTCAATAAGAATTTTGTCAATTCTGTACTTCGCTATTTTTTTAATCAGTTCATCATCAGAAATGTTATTGGCAAACTTAACTACCTTATCTTCTTTTGAAATAATCTTAAGACCAAGTTCAGCAGCAATTTCATCCGCCTGATCTGATTTGACAGTAACAAATGTCAGGCTCTTGTCTGAGAGACTGTCAACATCTTCAACCTTTATAAGTTTACCTTTTCTGATAATACCGACTCTGTCACATATCTTAGACACTTCACTCAAAATATGAGTTGAGTAAAATATCGTAGTTCCGCGCTTCTTCTCCTCAAGCAGCAAGTCATAAAAAACATTCTGCATGATTGGATCCAGCCCACTGGTAGGTTCGTCGAGAATCAGCAGTTCAGGCTGATGCATAAGTGCCAGAATAATGCCTACCTTTTTGAGATTACCAAGGGATAAATCCTCTATTTTCTTGTTCTCATCCAATTGAAGTACTTCTACAAGTTCCTTTCTTCTTGCATGAATATCCTTTTTTGCCGTTTTTTCAACTGAGTCAAACTTCCTGTAAAAACTCTCATGATAATCAAGCATTCCCTTCACCGTCAAATCATCATATAGATTAACCTCACTTGGAAGGTATCCGATAATCCGCTTGATTTCTGTATCATCTCTTAAGAATTCTTTTCCATCAATAAGTATCTGACCTTCTGTCTTATTAATCAGATTCATAACCGCTCTAATCGTTGTTGACTTTCCCGCTCCGTTAGGTCCGATAAATCCAAATATTTCTCCCCTTTTTAACTGCAAAGAAAGATCCTTTACTCCCAGAATATCCCCATAGTATTTTGTGAGATTTCTAATATCTATAATAATCTCGTTTTCCATATATTTTACCTCCTGCCGATGCAATTTTGTTACCCCACATTCACTTTGTTTAGATGAGGAGTGCATCTACTCAGTAATTTTTCTTACCCCCACCTTCACTTTGTTTAGAGGAGGGGGACATCTAATTAGTTATAATTATAATAATACAACGCCTGATTAATCTCAATCAAAAAGAGAGCCCTCTTTCTTTTTTTTCAAGAAAGAAGACCCTCTTTAAATATCTGCACTATCCAATTACATTTTACTCGATAATATTGACCTCATCATCGCAATATTTTTCATTTTTCCAATGATATACATTGAGTCCGTTATTTATATTTGGTATGATATATTTAACGCAAATTTTTTCAAATTAGAATAGGAGGATTCCTTATGGGAAAACTAAATGCTACCGCAGTAGCAAAGATTGAGGAGATATGTTCACGATATACTGACGAAAAGACTCCTCTTATGATGATTCTTAGTGATATTCAGAACGAATATGGCTACATTCCTCTTGAAGTACAGGAGATTGTTTCAAAGCACACAGGTATCTCTGTTGCTGAAATATACGGTGTAGTTACATTCTATTCATTCTTTTCACTCACACCAAAGGGAAAATATGTCATTGGCTGTTGCCTTGGAACTGCATGTTACGTTAAAGGTGCAGGGGAAGTGATTGACAGATTTTCCGAATTGCTTAACATAAAACCGGGCGAGACAACCGAGGACGGATTATTTACACTTGATGCACTCAGATGCATTGGTGCATGCGGTATTGCTCCCGCCGTTACAATCAACGGAAAGGTTTATCCAAAATTAGATTCAACAAAAGTTGAGGATATTCTTTACCAGTACCGTTGGAATGAATCACATGGAGAGGAGGCACCTACAGCATGATAGAAAATATCGAAATGCTTGAAAGCCACAGTGCTGAATGCACCAAAGCTTTTGACAAAAAACTTAAGGGAATCGACGGCAAACGTCATATTATTCTCTGTGGGGGTACAGGGTGCCTGTCTAACCACTCAACAGAAATTCAGGATAAATTTGAGCAGTTAATAAAAGAAAAGAATATTGGCTATAAAGTCGAAGTTAATCAGGTTGGTTGCTTTGGTTTCTGTTCACAGGGACCATTTGTCAAAATCTACCCTGAAGAGACTTTATACCGACTTGTTTCTGTTAATGATGTTGAGGAGATTATTGAATCCGACATTATTAACAACACAATAGTCGAAAGATTATTATATGTAGATCCTGCCTCAAATGAGAAGATTTCTAAACAGGATGATATTACTTTCTATAAGAAGCAGAAGCGTATCGCCCTTCACGGATGTGGCGTAATCAATCCTGAGGATATCAATGAAGCTCTTGGCATGGGGGCATTTAAAGGATTGAAGAGAGCTCTGTCAATGTCAAGACAGGAAGTAATCGATGAAGTTCTTGCATCAGGCATCAGAGGTCGTGGCGGTGCCGGATTCCCTTCAGGAAGAAAATGGCAGTTTGCTTACAATGTTGAATCTGATGAAAAATATGTAGTCTGCAACGGTGACGAAGGTGATCCGGGAGCATTCATGGACAGAAGTATTTTAGAGGGTAACCCTCTCGCAGTTATCGAAGGAATGATGATTGCCGGTTATGCCATCGGCGCAAAAAACGGTTACTTCTATGTTCGTGCAGAATATCCAATCGCAGTAAACCGTCTTAAGATTGCAATAAAGCAGGCCGAAGAAATGGGAATTCTCGGTGACAACATTCTTGGAACTGATTTCAGTTTCCGTTGTCATCTCCGACTTGGCGCCGGTGCTTTCGTATGTGGTGAGGAGACTGCTCTTCTCAATTCCATCGAAGGTAAGAGAGGTATGCCAAGACCTAGACCACCTTTCCCGGCTGTAAAAGGATTATGGGGCCAACCTACTATTATCAACAATGTAGAGACACTTGCCTGCATTCCATTTATTATGCGAGAAGGTGCACAGGCTTTCTCATCAGTAGGTACAGAGAACTCTAAGGGTACAAAAGTATTTGCTCTCGGCGGAAATGTAAACAACGTAGGTCTTGTGGAGGTTCCTATGGGAACAACCCTTCGAGAACTTATTTTCGATATAGGCGGAGGCATTCCAAACGGCAAGAAGTTCAAGGCTATCCAGACGGGCGGACCTTCCGGCGGATGTCTAACAGAAGAATTCTTAGATGAACCGATTGATTTTGACAATCTTGTTGCCAAGGGATCAATGATGGGTTCAGGTGGTGCCATTGTTATGGACGAAGATACATGTATGGTTGACGTTGCCAAGTTCTACATGGAATTTATCTGCGACGAATCCTGCGGTAAATGTTCTCCTTGTCGTATCGGCACAAAGAGAATGCTTGAGATACTCACACGTATCACAGAAGGTCAGGGTACAATGAAGGATCTTGAGGATTTGGAGGAACTCAGCGAGACAGTCAAAGCCAACTCACTTTGTGCACTAGGTCAGACTGCTGCTAATCCTGTTACCTCTACACTCAAACATTTCAGAGACGAGTACATTGCACATATTGTAGACAAAAAGTGTCCTGCACATATTTGTAAGAACCTTATGCAATATCAGATTAATCTCGACAAGTGCGTTGGTTGCGGACTCTGTGCAAAAGGATGTCCGGCAGGATGTATTGAACGTACTTACTACATTCCTGAAGGTCACAAGCTTGCTTCTTTCAATATCGACACAAGCAAGTGCGTAAAATGTGGTTCTTGTATGGCTGCATGCAGATTGAAAGCTATCAGCAAAAACTAATTGGAGGACATCACAATGAATAAGATAAATATCAAAATAGAAGGCATATCATATCAGGTTGACGAGAACCTGACTATACTGGAAGCAGCCAAAGCCTGCGGATATGAAATACCATCTCTTTGTACTTTCAATCATGGAGAGTGCAATCAGGGTTCATGCCGTGTATGTCTGGTTGAAGTAGAAGGTGCAAGAGGTCTTGTGGCCTCATGTGTTTATCCTGTATCTGAAGGAATGAGCATTAAGATTTCATCAGCTAAGGCTATAACCGCAAGAAGAGAAAGTGTAGAACTTCTCCTTTCAAATCACAATAAGAACTGCCAGCAGTGCGACAAGAACGGTCAGTGCGAATTGCTTCACGTTGCCAATATTACCGGCGCAAGAGACGACGCTTTTGCAGGTGTTCTTACAGAAACTCACATTGACAGACTTGCTCCGGGACTTGTGAGGGATACTTCAAAATGTATTCTCTGTGGAAGATGTATTGCAAGATGTGAAAACGCTCAGGGCATCGGAATTCTCGGATATGAAAACAGAGGTTTCAACACATTTGTTGCTCCTGCAGAGGACAGAAGTTTTGCAGATTCACCTTGTATCCAATGTGGTCAGTGTGTAAATGTCTGTCCAACCGGTGCACTTATGGAACACTCAGAAATAGATAAAGTTGATGCTGCTTTTAAGGCCGGCAAACACGTTATAGTCCAGGCTGCCCCTGCAGTAAGAGCCGCTCTTGGCGAGGAGTTTGACTATCCTATCGGCACTCCTGTCACAGGCAAGATGATTGCAGCCCTGAGACGTCTCGGATTCGAAAGAGTCTATGATGTCAACTTCGGCGCAGATCTTACAATTATGGAAGAAGGAACAGAATTGCTTGGAAGACTCAAAAACAACGGAGTTCTCCCTATGATTACTTCTTGTTCGCCGGGTTGGGTAAATTACGCTGAGTACAACTATGGAGATTTGTTACCACACTTATCTTCATGTAAGTCTCCTCATCAGATGCAGGGAGCTATCATCAAATCATATTGGGCAGAGCAACATAACATCAACCCTGAAGACATTTTTGTTGTTTCTGTTATGCCTTGCGTTGCAAAGAAGTTTGAAAAGGAACGTGAACAGCAGAAAGTTAACGGTATCCCTGATGTCGATGCGGTTATCACTACAAGAGAATTAGCCCGTATGATCAGAAGAGCCGGTATTATGTTCAACCGTCTCCCTGATGAAGAATGGGATCAGGACATTATGGGTGACTATACAGGTGCCGCTGTAATCTTCGGTGTTACAGGTGGTGTTATGGAAGCAGCACTTCGTACTGTTTACCATGCACTCACAGGCAAGGAAAAAGAAGAAATAGTATTCACAGAAGTTCGTGGACACGAGGCAGGCATCAGAGAAGCTTCCATTGATATCGATGGAACAGTTGTAAATGTAGCTATTGCTTCGGGAATGCGTTCTGCAAAAGTACTATTAGATCAGATTAAAGAAGGTACATCAAAGTATCATTTCATAGAGATAATGGGATGTCCGGGTGGTTGTATCAACGGTGGAGGTCAGCCATATGTCAGAAGCTGTTTCCTTCCTAATGAATCAGACGATATCATGGACACCTACAAGAAAAAACGTGCTAAGGCATTATATTCCGAGGACGAGAGACAGGTTATCCGCCAGTCACACAACAATCCTCAGATCAAAGAACTCTACGATAAGTTCTTAGGTGAACCAAACTCTCACAAAGCACACGAATTGTTGCACACATCTTATGCTGCAAGAGAGGGATTCAACGAAATCTAGTTAATTAGTTTTATTGCCAATTTATGGAACATCATTAAATAATGCAATATTGCTAATTTACAAATTATATTTTTAAAGATAAAAAAGATGGATTAACAAAACATCGTTTCATGTTAATCCATCTTTTTT
>JAILRH010000122.1 GCA_024698345.1 Lachnospiraceae bacterium
CTACTCTCTGCTGTTGATAAGCATTGCAATCTCTACGATCTCTGCCATCTCTACAGCACTCTTATCTGAATTAACGAGGCTTTCAAGCTGTGAATCAGTAAGTCCGTTCTTATAACCGTTCTTAATCTGCTTAAGCTGATCTGCATTAAGCTTATTCTTAGCCATCTTATCCACAAGATCACTGTTACACTTCTTGGATAAAAATAACTTCTTGATTAAAGCATCAGCAGTGCTTCTTTTCTTCTGTCTTTCTACCGTGAATGTGTTTCCGCCTTCATCGGTAATCACAAAATCAATCTTATTTTCCATGTTCTATCCTCCTGCTATCTTTTTCTTTCACGATGTCTATCAATTTTCTTTTCGGGAACTTCTGTTGATATCTCCCTTGTCTTTTTGATATCTTCGTCAATTGTTTTTGCAATCTTCATTGCTTTTTTAAGTTCACCAAACTTTTGCCTATTGGCTTCCATTTCGGCTTCATAATGTTCCTTAATACTGTCAATTTCAGAAAGCGAATATCCTGATTGTTCCAATTGTTTAACATTCTCAGTCAATTGATCATGTTCATCTTTAAATGTGTCATCACCGCCAAGATAGTAATAATCAAATTCTTCCAGCTTATGAATACAGTCTGCAATTTCAAGCAATTCACCAAAAGATTTATGCAACTTATTGATTTTTCTCTTTTCAGATGAAAGTGCTCTTTTTTCTTTCTCGATTTGAAGCATTACATCTTTCAGATTCTGCTCTGTTGTGATGCTGTACTTTGCAAGAAATAAATACTGTTCCTGTAATTTATGCATCCGCTTTATATCGTCCTTATACTTCCAAGTCTGCGAATAAGGTCTCTTCTTTAATTTGCCTAAACGATACAGTCTTGCAAAATATCTCTTTTGAAGTCCGGTTAATTTAGCTCTTTTTGTAAAGTTTCCCTTATAGGCTGTTATTCTAGGAGCAAATGTACTTCCTTTACGTCTGTAAGTTCTTAAGGATTCCGTATATATTCTTTCTTTTATACGTTCCTCGGTATATTCATCTCCAAGTGTCTTGCAGCGTCTAAAACGCTGCATTCCTTTTGGCTTTACTGCCAAATATTTACCTGTTTTAATTTCGTAGCCTTTGTCTTCCATAGTCTGAACAAACATGTCAAAATCCGAGGACATCATTATGCAGGCATCTATATCCCGTTTTATAAGTGTGCTCCAAACAAAAGGCCCGTCTTTATTCTGATCCCATTCCCTGTCAGTCTTTTTAGCGACATTATTTGGAATACCTCTGTAATCTGTGTTATCTTTGTTTCTACTCTCTTTAATATCAAGTGTCTTTAAACTGTACTTTTCACAATATCTGTTTACCATCGGCTGAATAATACGTTCCCAGTCACCCTTTGAGTATCTGTACTTCCTGCCGTCTACAAAACTTACGCTGTTCCAGATAATGTGACCGTGTATGTTATCGGTATTGTCATGTACCGAATAAATCACTTCATATCTGTCGCCTAAATATTCCTGAGCAAATTCACCTACCAGTTTAAATGCAGTCTCTGCATCCACTTCACCTTCATTAAAGGAAATAATCAGATGGTAAGCCTGCCTTTTGTTATTTTTTTCGTAGGAGTCCTTTGTCTTTTTCATCTGCTCATATGCATATTCACCTTGACAATTGATTGCAGATGTTAAAACTTTTTCCTTTGTTTTCTCACCGTTTCTTATATAATCAATCGCAATCTTTAAATGATGACCTGGGCTCCTACTATTGCTGTTAATATGGAGGATTTTACTAATCGCCATACTTATCGACTACAGACTTAACCTTCATATTAAGTGCCTTCATGTAAGCCATAAGCCTGTTCTTATCATCTTCCGTATAGATTCCCGCATTTGCATTCTTTGTAATCTGATTAATGTTGTTTCCGATATGATTTACTTCATTTACAAGCTTCTTCATATCTTCTTTAACACCATCAGTTACGTCCTTTTTCTTTGATATCTCTCTCATGTATGCAGCAACCGACATGTTGCTTCTGTCAGCCTTTTCGATTAAAAGCTCGTGTTCTTCTCCTGAAAGTCTTACTTTCTGTATATAATCTCTTGACATACTAACCTCCTGTTATCAGTAATAAGAAATGCATATATGATTCCTCTTATCCGTGTTTAGTAAACTCTTTTACAACCTACAGGCGTCAGGTGAATTGCAAGATACGCGTCTGAGTGCCCTCATCCACATCTTGTTAAGGGAGCCCCTTAAAAACCCCTGCGAAATACGACTTTCATATATGTTTTTCATATATGAATAATCTGCTAATCACATTCATATATGATTTTTATGAATTTACATATATGTTTCATAATCTATCGCCTGATTTGTCTGTTTTGCTTTCTTCTGTTTACCAACCATTCGTTATAATCTTTATATTCAGCCGGTACCGGTCTTTCAGTTACCGTAAATCCTTTTTCTTTGTACTTGCTTATAAGTGATTTTGTAGCAATACGTCCCGGTTCATCATTATCCAAGCAAAAAGTAATTTCTTTAATGTTGTCATTCTCATTTAAGAATGTTGCAAGCGGTTTGTCATCAAGCATTCCAAGTGCCAGCTTATTGCTATCCCAATCACCATAAATATCAATGTAACTAAGAAGATCAATAGCAGCTTCAAACACTATCAAATGCTCACTGTTTTTATTTACGATATTAAATCCGTAATGCTTATCACTGCCTGCAACATCACTCTTAAATGACTTGCCATCTTTATCAAAAACTCCTCTCTGACTTGCAAACTTTATGTCACCGTTCTTATCTTTCCCAAGAAACACAACATTGTGATACACTTCACTCTCATAAGTGAGATTATTCTCAATAAGATAATCAACAATCTCATTTGAAAGTTTTCTCTCTTTAGTCAAATACGAATAAAGATATGTATTGTTTGTTGATGCTTTTGGAAGAACAAATTCCTTTTTCTCCTCTGTAACTTCTTTGCATATATGTTCGGATTTCTTTATTTCTGTTTCGGATTTTCTGTATCCAATCAGATCCAGTAACCATTCAACTGATTCCTTTACGCTAAGATTTGCAAATTCCGATACAAAGTCTATCTGGCTTCCACCTGTCCCATTGGAAAAGCGATACCACGTCTTTTTGTTGTAAATTCTTATCGAATCCATTTCCTTTAACGTATAAAACCTTCCAATCTTCTTAGGATGAAAACCTAGAGCACTTGCCACATGAACTAAATCAACCTGTTTTGCAAGTTCCAACTCTTCATGCGTAAAACCTGTCATCTTGTCCTTCCTTTTTCTGCCACCTTTAATGAAAGTTCATGATAGTCCCTGGCATAATCATCTTTAATGACCGGAAGTATTCTTTTACTTGCAAAGCTGAAATATTCACCCTTATTTGGACCCACAATAATGTGATCAACAAACCTTATTCCAATGTCATTACAAACTCTTGATAACCTGTCTGTCATTATTGTGTCTTCCTTCGACGGGAGCAACTCCGAGGAAGGGTGATTATGGAAAACCATAATTCCACATGCATTAGATAAAATACCTGATTTTAAAACCTCCCTCGGTGAAACAATAGTCTGCTCAATTGCTCCGATGCTCACAATATTAAAATTGATAGGTCTTAACTTGGCATCAACATTTACAACCAGGAATACTTCCCTATCCATGTCCGACAAGAAATTACCGATAACCTCAACCGCAGCTTCCGGAGTACTCATTGATGTTTGCGACGTAAGCGGAATGCCCGGAACAAGTCTCACTCTGACTTCGTTAAGTTTGAATTCATCATTGTTACTCTTCATCGTCATATTCCACCTCCACGCTTATAATGAATTCTGTATTCTGACTGTTTACAAGCGATACAAGCTCGTCAAGTGTTGTGATAATTTCCATAGTTGCCTCCTATCTTACAGGTGCCTTATGTGTTTCGTAATTAATAGTCTTTTCTGCAGCCACTGCACTTAAGCTCTTATTTGGCACATCTGTCGCTCTGTAGATTTCTCTCTTGGCTCTGTCGTAAAAGTAAACTTCGTTTGATAATCTTTCTCCAAGTTCAACTTCATTCATGTTTACTTCATAAACCATCTCTGCCAATGTTTCTGCATCTCCAAACTTTGAAGGGACTGCAATCAGTTCATGCGTGCTTGACGGAATGATATATAAATCACAGTCAAACCTTGTTGCCAAATCGGCAAACTCCTCCGGGTATAACAATGCATTTGAACCAAACATATTTAACTTGTTTGTCACAACGTACATTGAACGTTCCTCAGGAATGTCTTCCATAAAATCGTTAAATTCTTCCTTAAGCTCTTTGTCAGTATCAATCTTTTCTCCAAAGACAAGATTTCCTATCACCTCAGTGATATTACGTACTCTGAAAGGCATAATCCTCAAAGTATTTTCCTTTGCATGCTCAAATAAGAATTCTTCATCGATTCCATATTTTTCACACAACTCATTTGTAATACGGTTTGTATAAAGCCCTTCTTTGTCACTCTTTAAAACCCAGCTATATGTAACTGCCAGATCTTCAAAGTTTCTGTGAGGACAGCCTTTTAACATTTCCTCGTTCTCCTTTGCATTGATAACGGTCAAGACAACATTTGCCGTAAGATGCTCAAGATTCATAACCGAAGTAACCAAATCCGCCGGTCTCTTTCCCATCGAATCCACAATTACCTTGGCTCTGTTTTCCAACGCTTCATCCAAACTGAGTCCGTCATTATATGCCGAAAGAACATCATCTACATACATAGTCGGTGCAGCCTGATTTCTTTCTGTCGGATTAACGAGCGTAAACGCCAAAACCTCTCTGTTTGTCTTGAATGTTTTTTTGAACGCAATGTCGTAATCCTTATATTCATCCGGCAAAAAACCTTTAAGATTTTTTTCGATATATTCTTTTACTTCATTTAATTCCATAATATTTCCTCCTGTAATCTGGAGGATGTACCCGTTAATACATCCTCCGTTCAAACTAAACTTCATCTCTTAGGATGTATTACAACGCATAATTATTTATTTTTTTACTCCCATCACAACAAAACGGTAGTTATTTCCTCGCGCGTTGTCGCATGTAGATAGCGTTATTAATTTGTCACCATAGCTTGGGGTAACACCGGTGTTAAAACAGCTGTGCCCCGTTGCTTTACTGATGAATTCTTTGTATTCCCCCTCATTCTTTGCCATAACAAATTTCCAATACTCAAAGTCATTAATACTTACGCTGAATACCGCGAATATTCTGTAAATATCTTTCTTGGAAGTTACAAATTCTATCTCTTTATGATTCTCAAAAAACTCTTTGTTCTTGTACTGCAACAATTGCCCAAACATTCGACCACCGTTTATATTGTGACCATAGATAATTAGGTTATCCGATTCCTGCAAAGTGCAATAGGCTGACAAATACGGAGTTCCATAAAAGCTGTACTCTTTGTTTATGTCATGGTTTAAATAGAAATCAGGTTCATCAGGCGATTGCATAACCGGATATGCAATCGTACTGTTTGGTATACTCATATACCCGATAACATCACTGTTTTGCGCTCTCAGATCTTTTATCACAGTAACGCTACCATCTATATAAACTTCGTCGGGAGCTCCGGTTATATCTCCGACAAAGGATTGTCTGATATCATCAAACTTTTTCTCTACTCTTCTTTGAGTTTGTTCGTCTTCGTATACCAACTTAGTGACAAGCACCAAGTTGGCAACGAATAAAACTAAGAGTAACAATTTAAGTAACAACTTAATTCTTTTCATGTTTACCCTTTCTGTTGATATGAAGACACGACCAACAAATCATGAGCATTAAAGCAAACAATGCAATTAGTGCCACCTTAAGACAATTGTTGTAAATACCGGTCTGTGGTGTATCAGGTACAACAGGAATTCTGGCATCAACCGCTTTGAGTTTTTGCACCTTTCCTGTATCCTTAACTTTAATCTTTACATCATCTGCAAGTTTATAATTTTCAGGTGCATCAACTTCTTTGAATGTGTAAGTTTCTCCAACTTTAAGAACACCTTCAATCAGCTCTGCTTTCTTGCCTGTTGTGAATTTGTACACCTTCTTACCTTTACTGTCATATACTTCATACTTGGCACCCTCCAGCTGCTTCTTTGTGTCTGATGCAAACTTAGAAAACTCAATCTTTGTGGTATCATCCGTCATCTTAACTTTCTGAATTGTACCGTCGTCTTTAACTGTAAATTCAACATCTGTTGCTGTAGCAAATCCATCAGCCGGTTTAGTTTCTGATAGAATGTAAGTCTTATTAGCAACATATTTCCCTTCAACAACGTGAGTTGCTTCTGTGGATGTCCACTTATCAATCACTTCACCTGTTTCTTTGTCTGTAACCTTCAATTTGCATCCGGGAAGTTCCACGCCATCCGTAATGCTAACTTTGGAAAATTCCAACTTGGTTGTATCATCTTCCATCTTTACTGACTGAACTTCTCCTGTATCAGCAACTGTAAACTCGATTGATTCTGCGGTAACAAAACCTTCTGCAGGTCTCTTTTCTGTAAGTACATAAGTCTCTCCCACAACAAATATATTTTCGATTAAATGAGGCTTGTCCGTTGATGTCCAAGAATCAATAACTTCTCCGCTTTCTTTGTGAGTAATTTCCAGTTCACACCCCGGAAGCTCTAATGAACTTGCAATCATAAGCTTTGATATTTCAACTTTGGTTACATCATCATACATTACAACTTTGTTTTCCTCGCAGGATTTGAACTCATCTCCGTTTTTGATAAGTACTTCCTGTGTAAACTCTGCAGCTTCAACTTTCTGCTTAATCATAAATGTGATATCACTTGCTGTTACAAAACCATCTGCTGGTTTAGTTTCTGATAAAACATATTCTTTATCATGAAGTAAGCCGTGTATTGTAATTGCATTAAGTGCATCAATTTTTGAGTTATCTGCACTTGACTCAGCAACTTCTACATATACATTGCTGTATCCTAACTCCGTAAGATTTTCATTAAGTTTAATGCTGTTCTTATCACCTGTTATCCAGCTGATAATCTCATTGCCTTCAGTATCTGTTATCTTTAAATGACATCCTTCAACTTCCTTAGATGAAGCAATCATCATCTTATCGACAATTACTTCTGTCTGGTCTTCAAGTACTGTTACATCTGCCGTAACTTCTGCTGTATTCTGATCAACATATTCAAGATGAACAAAATGTGGTTCCTCTGAAATAAAGTAGCTGTCAGATACACTTTCTTCTTTGAAGTAATAATCACCTGAGTTAAGATTTGCTTCATTATCATCTGACTGACCATATTCTTCATCCATTACCGGAACATCAAAAGGAATACTTGCCTTGCCATCCTTATCTGTTGTTACATCGCAGATTTTTTCATCTGCCTTTACTACTACATTTCCATAAACGTCATATATATCGTCCTTAGAGTAGAATCCAAACACTGCATCAGCTATTGGCTTTTCGTTCTTTGAATCCTTCTTTTCTAGACTGATTTTGGTACTTACCAAATCGTTATGAACATTGACTGTTCCGTCTGTTGTATTTTCTGATACATCAAGAACATATTCATCATTCTTGTTATCCCATCTGAAACTTAAATCCCATGATGCCGGATCAGGTAAAACATAACCATATGCTGTTTTCACTTCGTTTAATGTGTATTCTCCCAAAGGCACATCTAATGTAACCGTTCCGTCAGCATTCAGTTTCGATTTGCAAATGCCTTTTATAGGATTATTAAATACTGCACTCTTTCCTGTAGTAATTGTTGCTACTACAGAATCTTTCTTGTAAAGAACAGTTCCCTGATTGTCCTGTGACATAATGTCCTCTCGTGCAACAAGCTCAAAAACAACATTTTTTAATGTCATTTCCTTATAATTGAACGGATTAATAATCACTCTACTCTGCTCTTTTTCATCCTTTTCCTGTAATTCATCGGTGTCATTTTGTGTATTATTATCTTCTATATTTGCTGATAATGACATAATAGGTGTATTCTGTGACACCATCGGAATTGTTTCTGCGTTCTGTGGTGTATCAGGACTGTCATCAAGAACCATGCCTGTTTTATTTACCGTAAACCTTCCGTAAGTCTCACTGTTATAATATTCAACTTCCGCATAAAGGTAGTCATTACCATCGGCATCCTTCATTGTCTTGTATGAATTACTGTCGATCACTACCGTTACAGGTTTTGTGTTGACCTTATATCCTTTAGGGCCTTCAACTTCATAAACCTTATATGTTCCGGCTTTTAGTTTCTGATATGTGATAATCTCTCCGGTGTCATCAGTTACAAACTTATCCACCTTTTCAATTGCATTTCCATTGCTGTGAATCTGCGTAACAATTGTTTCCTTACCATCTTTATCTACGCTGTAGATCTGATAAGTCGTTCCTGACTTAAGTACAGTCTGATGCGTTCTTGAATCCTTCTTTACTATCTTTAAATAAGCTGTAAACTCAGGATTATTGAGAAGATAATGATATGTCTTTCCATGCTCTGTAACATTCACATAGAAGTCAGGACATTTTTCTGTATTTGCTGCTCCGACTGTCTGATGCACAACGTATGTACCGTATGGCATTTTCTTTGATTTTGCATATCCAGTGATATCAGTTTTTAAAATATCTCTTTCAGTATTCTTTGCCTTATCGTAAGATCCTGCACTTGCAAGAAAGATTTCAAACTCCGCATTTACTTCCGGTGTCACAATACCCGCAAAACCGTTACTCATACCCTTGATAATCGAAACATCACCTGTTACAACATCTTCATCCAGTCTCTTTTCAACCACATTGTACTCAACCGAAAATTTCTTTCCGTCTGTATCTATCGAATAAACCTTGTCATTCTTCACATAACCTGTCGGAGCTGTTATTTCTTTAAGATAAAGATTAGTTCCGCATCTGTAATACTTTGTACTAAACTTGCACTTATCATCTGTCGTGTACTTATCAAGTAACTTTGTGCAACCACTGTCGGAATATACGCCGTAAACTGCGCCCTTAAGGGATGCATCACCCTGTGTTACACTGCCCGTTTCGGAATCAACTTTTACAGCCTCTATTCTGACCTTTTTATAGTTATCCTTTAATACAGGCTTATAAGCTAGTGAATAATTACCGTAAGTTTCATCTGCTGTCTCAGGCCACTTGTCATTGACTTTGGTCCATGAATCAGCTTTAGTAAGCGTAATTGTAATCTTATTAGCTGTCTGCTCAACAACCTTGTCTGCTCCGGTTTCAACAGTAAATGATTCCAACAAATTGTCATTGTTAGCATCAATTTCTTCGATTACATATGTGTTACTGATTTTATCTATCTGACTGTTAATATCAGCATTGGCAAGTTTCTCCGCACTTGCTTTCGTAAGATCTGATGCATAACTGTAGCCTTTATCATCCCAATCTGCTTTCAGTTTCTTCTTATCATCGCCTGTCATCTTTTCTAAATCATTGTCAGCTATGTAGTAATACTTTTTAGCCTGCAACTTATAAGTGAACCTGAAAGTAATGACACCTTTTGAGTCAGTCAAAACTGTCTGATTAAATCTGGTTGCATTACTGTCAACATCATCCGATACCGCATCACCCCAACCGTTATATTTGTATGAATCCAATTCTTTAACATTCTTAACGGTAAACTTGAACTTAACCTGTGATATAGGCTTTCCGTCTTCATCATTCTTATTAAGAGTTATTCTCTGACGATAAGCCTCTGTCTTTGTAAGACTCTTAGGTCTATAAGAAATGTCCATACCTGTAATCTGCATTAAAGTCTGAACTTCATCTTCGTCTGTCTTTTCAGAATATTCCCAAGTTACAATTTCACAACTTACCTTTCCACTGATATCAAAGATATCTGAATAAATAGAGTCGTCTTTGTAATAATTGGTATTATCCTTGACCTGCTTAATTACATCCTTTAACTGATCTTCGCTTGTCCTGTTTTCCTCAATACTCCAGATAAGACTCTGAGCATACACCCAGGCTTTATTTGAGTATTTCTTCTTTACTGCATACCAGTATCCAACCTTAGCCTTTAAGGCAGTTTTTGTCGAACTGCTGTCAGATGAAATTGTGCTTGTCTTTGCTTTGTACACATAGCCGGTATGGCAAGCTAGTCCCAAGTCCAGACAAAATACATCCACATCATCAATCTGCGTTTTAAGCCAGTTACCCTTTTCGCTCTTATTGCCGATTTTGACCTCTCCAAGCTCTCCGAGCGACTCAAGGCTTGCCGTCCCCTTATCTCCGTCTTTAATGTCCGCGTAAGTGACATTCATATTGCTAAGTGTTAACGAAACGAGTAAAAGCCACTCAAGCACCATAGAAATAATTCTTTTTGATTTACCTTTCATTCTTTTCCTCCAACTTCCATAAAAAAAGAGACACCAAAAACATATAAAACATTTTTGGCGTCTCTTTTTTATAATAAAAATTCTTATTTAATTGCTTCTGTCAGATTGCTATCTAAATCGCTGTCACAAAAAACTGCAGCAAAATATGTCTGCTTGCCGTTCCAATAACAAGCGATTGCACCGGATTTGTAATTGAAATCCTTAAGGTTCAAATAATGACCGGGACTATTTTTCCATGTATTCATAACATGTTTGTAATCGCCCTGACCTGTTGCAATATTCTCACCCGTAATGTAGTACGAATTACATGTGAATCCATCTTCTTCATACTCATATTCCAAGCCGTTAACTCCATATTCTTTAGATAAAACATCTAAAGCCGTAGCATCCAACTTATCATGGCTGAAATCTTTTGATATGTCTTTAGCTCTTTTCAAAGCAACCTTATAAGCAGCCTCGCTCCATATCAATTCCTTCGACCCAGCATCTCTTCTCATTTTATTTTGAAGAACAAATGCCTGCTCAGCAACATATCGGTCGTAGAATTTCTTTATTCGTCCTTTGGAATTTCTCTTTGCAACAAGTTTTTTAGTCGTAAACTTAACAGTTTTACTCCATGCACCATACTTTCTTCCATCCAAACCGTCTGTATACGTTCTGATTCGAACTTTAAGTTTGTCTTTCTTTAACATATTGGCAAATGAGTAATGAGTCTTCTTCGTTCGTTTAACAACTCTCCACCTTTTGCTTGCCACACCGTAAACGGATATCTCATAACCTGTGACATTATCTGACTTATCCCACGATAATCTTATAGCTTTATTATATTTGATTTTGGATTCTACTCTTTTATAGGAGCCGGATATTGTATGTTTCTTTACGGAACGTACCTTATCATCTGCATTAACATTTGATATACTCATACTTAGTATCGACAAACATACAGTTAAAAATATTGCTTTATTTAGAACCTTCTTCATAATGACCAATCCTTTCTGAAAGAGCAGGATTAGCCCTTGTATCATGGCGTAATCCGCTCTTCGCGGTTTCGGAGCATGACACACGTATAAACCGTTGGTTCACGTGGTCTGTTCATGTTGATCCTCCTGTATTAAATTATACCCTTGCAAATGATAATAATAAACTTGTAATAACAGTTGTTGCTATAAGTATTGTCTTCAATAAAAATGCAACTACTGCAAGTCCAAATTTTAAAATATCAATTGCAAACAAAATTAATAACGTAAATGATTTACAAATACCCTTCATATCACTCACCATCTTCCCATGCTTGAATCATAGAATCTAAAGCTCTTTCTGCCTCTTCGTTTGATTCAACCTTCGGTTCAGCTGCAATCCCCTTATTGCAGGAATCCGACGTAATCAGACTCAAGACTTCCCTTTGAACCTCTATCATAATCTCTTGCTTTAAGTGTTCGATATCCAAAGAACTAAGTTTTGTTGATTCTGCTTTTTCCAACGTCTGAATCTCATTCCCCTTTATGAAATCCAGATAATGCAAAATAGCATCCGCTATAAACTTGTTCTTGGAACCGTACTTCTTCACTTCATCACTTTTAAGGAACTCATATGCTCTAATATGCTCCGGGTTATCAGGGCGAAATCTGAAAGTAACATAAAGCCCTTTATCCATCTAATCACCCTATCTTTCAATTGATTTTTTCATTAAAAGCTCATACCCTTTCGCATTTGCGCATATGTCTAACTTATAAGTGATATTAGGCGAATTAATATTTGCGTATCTTTTGATTATTGTAGCTCCACCACCAACAAAAGTTATTCTGTCTCTTTCAACGTTTATTCCGTTTTCAAGTAATACCTTAAGTATTTTATTCACATAATCAGTTATTACTTTTTTGATAACAATAACAACCTTCTGTGGTAATGTACTTTCTCCGGTAATCATAATCTCTCTGATATCGAGTTCATCGATTTCATATCCAAACTGACGTACACATTCTTTGTTTACAGCACTAATACATGAAATAACACCTTGATTTAAGGTAATACAGTCTGCTTCCGAATATGTGTAATTGACAATAGGAATAATATCCAATGTCAAAGACCCCAAATCAACCACATACTGCTTTCTCTTGTAATTTGCTATATCTGATACTATAGCGCTGTAAGCCTGTGGGAAAACACTAATTTTTTCAATATGTATATGATATAACTGACCTTCAAATTTAAATGAAATATCACTTTTTCTCATCATATACTTTTTAATTTGATCTTTTTCAGCTCCAAACCTGGCAGGAGCAACTCCAATTGCCAAATATATATCAGCAGACCTAAGTCCTCTGAACTTTAATTCTTTGGCAATTGAAACCAGCGTTAAAAGATAAAAATTATCATCTTCTGTTTTATCAGTTCTAAGTCCCATTCTTTCTGATGTTAAAGAATAATATTTCCCGTCAACTTCCAAAATATTGTCAGTTAATGCCGGTTGAGTGCTTACCTCTGCAATTGCAGTTGGAAAACAAGTATTTGCACTCTTTTGATTACCATGTCCGGTATCAATTCCTAAAACTACTTTTTTATTGGTCATATATTTTCTACCTCTTCTTTCTTTTTTATTTGAAAAGATATGAAGAGTATTAGTGTAAGGTATTCCATTGTTCTGGAACCTCCCTATGTAAAAAAGTCTACACTATATCAAATAATTATATAAGCGACCTTTCTTTGATTTCCGTATCCTTTAAGGATAAGATTATCAATACCATTCATATCTTTTGATTTTTCACGGGTAGAATCTGGACTTTGTTGCTTTGTTTATTGGTTACAAAATAATTAGATTTGGATTATTGGATTTTAAAATGAATATTAGAAAAAATGAAAAAAAGGGAAGCAAGCCTTTAAAAAACTTACTTCCCTTATTAAGAACTAAATTGTAATTTTGACTGTTATATCAGTCCATCTGTTCACCTTTTTCATATTTACATCGGTTTTCTTGTATTTTTCCAAGTAGTCCTTTGTAATTACGAAAGTTCCCAATTCTATTGGGGGTATCGAGTGAATCAGATTATTTCGTACAATCTGCGATTGCAGCCTGAGCAGCAGCAAGTCTAGCGATAGGTACACGGAATGGTGAACATGATACATAGTCAAGACCAATCTTATGGCAGAATTCTACTGAAGATGGATCTCCACCGTGCTCACCACAGATTCCTACGTGAAGGTTTGGATTAACTGGCTTTCCAAGTTTGATAGCCATTTCCATTAACTTACCAACACCAACCTGATCTAACTTAGCAAATGGATCGTTCTCGAAGATCTTGTTGTCATAGTAAGCATCTAAGAACTTACCAGCATCATCTCTTGAGAATCCGTATGTCATCTGTGTTAAGTCGTTAGTACCGAAGCAGAAGAAGTCTGCCTGTGTAGCGATCTGATCAGCTGTAAGAGCAGCTCTTGGGATCTCGATCATAGTACCAACTTCGTACTCAAGGTTTGCACCTGCAGCAGCGATTTCAGCATCAGCTGTAGCAACTACTATATCCTTAACGAATTTTAATTCTTTTGTATCACATGATAATGGAATCATGATCTCTGGTTTTACATTCCAGTCAGCGTGAGCCTTCTGAACTTCGATAGCTGCACGAATAACAGCCTTTGTCTGCATCTTAGCGATTTCTGGATAAGTTACAGCAAGACGAAGTCCTCTGTGACCCATCATTGGGTTGAATTCGTGAAGTGAAGAGATAAGAGCCTTGATATCTTCTACAGATTTGCCCTGAGAATCAGCAAGTTTCTTGATATCATCTTCTTCTGTTGGAACGAACTCATGAAGTGGAGGATCAAGGAATCTGATAGTAACTGGGTTACCTTCAAGTGCTTCGTAAAGAGCCTTGAAATCTCCCTGCTGATATGGAAGGATCTTTTCAAGTGCTGCTTCTCTTTCCTCTACTGTATCTGAACAGATCATTTCTCTGAATGCTGCAATTCTGTCTTCTTCGAAGAACATATGCTCTGTACGGCAAAGACCAATACCTTCAGCACCGAGTTCTCTAGCCTTCTTAGCGTCAGCTGGAGTATCTGCATTTGTTCTAACTTTAAGCTTTCTGAACTTGTCAGCCCAAGCCATAACACGTCCGAACTCACCTGCGATCTGAGCATCTACTGTTGGGATAAGTCCAGCGTAGATGTTACCTGTTGTACCATCGATAGAGATTTCAGCACCTTCTTCGAATGTTACACCAGCAAGTGTGAACTTCTTGTTTTCTTCATCCATGTTGATGTCTCCACAACCAGATACACAACATGTACCCATACCACGGGCAACAACGGCAGCGTGTGATGTCATACCACCACGAACTGTAAGGATACCCTGAGCAGCCTTCATACCTGTGATATCTTCTGGAGATGTCTCAAGTCTTACAAGAACTACCTTTTCTCCTCTGTCAGCCCAAGCTACAGCGTCATCAGCTGTAAATACAACCTTACCACAAGCAGCTCCCGGAGATGCTCCAAGACCTTTTCCAAGTGGAGTTGCAGCCTTTAATGCAGCAGCGTCGAACTGTGGATGAAGTAATGTATCAAGGTTACGTGGGTCGATCATAGCAACAGCTTCTGCTTCTGTCTTATGTCCTTCATCAACAAGGTCACAAGCAATCTTAAGAGCAGCTGGAGCTGTTCTCTTACCGTTACGACACTGTAACATGTATAACTTCTTGTTTTCTACTGTAAATTCCATATCCTGCATGTCATGGTAGTGGTTCTCAAGAATATCACATACTTTGATGAACTCAGCGTATGCATCTGGGAACTGCTTCTCCATCTCTGCGATTGGCATTGGTGTACGAACACCGGCAACAACGTCTTCACCCTGTGCGTTGATGAGGAACTCACCCATAAGCTTGTTCTCACCTGTAGCAGGATCTCTTGTAAATGCAACACCTGTACCAGACTGGTCATTTAAGTTACCAAATACCATAGGCATTACGTTTACGGCTGTACCCCATGAGTAAGGGATATCGTTGTCTCTTCTATATACGTTAGCACGTGGGTTATCCCATGACTTAAATACTGCTTCGATAGCAAGCTTTAACTGCTCTACAGGATCAGATGGGAAGTCCTGTCCTAACTGATTCTTGTATTCAGCCTTGAACTGCTGAGCAAGTTCTTTAAGATCGTCAGCTGTAAGGTCTACATCATACTGAACACCTTTCTTTTCTTTCATCTCGTCGATGAGCTGTTCGAAGTACTTCTTACCAACTTCCATAACTACATCAGAGAACATCTGGATAAATCTTCTGTATGAGTCATATACAAAACGAGCAAATGTAGGATCTGGATTTCCTTTGATCATTGCTTCAACAACTTCGTCATTTAAACCAAGATTAAGGATTGTATCCATCATACCTGGCATTGATGCTCTAGCACCTGAACGAACAGATACTAATAATGGATTCTGAAGATCACCGAATTTCTTTCCGTTAACTTCTTCCATCCATTTTACACCTTCCATAGCCTGTGCCATGATTTCGTCGTTAATCATACGACCATCTTCATAATACTGTGTACATGCCTCTGTTGTAATTGTGAAACCCTGTGGTACTGGAAGACCGATTTCTGTCATCTCAGCAAGGTTAGCGCCCTTACCACCGAGTAAGTTACGCATGGACATGTTACCTTCAGCAAAGGTATAAACCCATTTGTTTGCCATTAATTTTTCCTCCTAAAACTTTAGTATTTTTATGTTATGAATTGTTGGATGGCTCCATTAACAATTCATATCGTCTAATATATGTCTTCCACCCGGTTTTAAGTAAACAAGCCTATTACTCACTAAAACAAGCAAAACGGCTCATTATAACACCATACCCGCATGCAAGCACACATAATAGATTATAACATACCAATAATTATAGTCAAGGCAAAAAGTATCAGCATAATCCCAAAAAAATATCGGTTTTGCATAGGTAATTCTATACAAAACCGACATTGTATTTTCATTTATGAAATCGAATTAACAATTCAATTATTGTCACAATATTTCTAGATGATAAATGTTGTTATGGAATGAGCCGGAAGAATCACATCAACACCTTTTCCATCAACTACCAATGCAACCTTTCTCTCTTCTTCGCTCTCGTGCTGTGCAACTACTACAATACTTCCGTCCGGATTCTTAAATGCTGCTGTATACAATCCGAATTCCACGTCATTCATGGTGTCTATTCTGGTTGCTCCATGCTGAATATATTTTGAAAAATGTCCAATGTAGAAATACGAAACATTCTTCAAAACCTTGTTTTCGTTTCTGTCTACCATGATAGGTGCTTCGCAGAAGTTACCAACATAGTTTGGTCCACCCTGCTCATTTAAAAGCAGGTTCCAGTCAATCCATCCTTCACAGAAATTGTTCATGTCATTGATAATATTTCTTCCGTAAGTTTCGCCGTGTGTCCATGCACCGGCCCCCTCTTTTGAGCTTGTACTTCCTGACACATTAACAAGTTCAACACAACCTTCTGTAAAAATGAGATGAAGATTCGGATAATCCTTGTGAACCATTGCAAGATTCTCTGATTTGTTACAACAATACCAGTGATATGCAACGCCCCAAATCTTTTCATCTGACTTATCATAAGACATTGATTCTTTTACCCTTCTGTATATTATATCTCTGTTATGATCCCAGATAATAATCTTAACTTTGTCTGCCAGACCTTCTTTCTTCAATTCTTCGTACAAATAATCACATGCAAATTCTGCTTCCTGTGTTGCATCGTAAATACATGAAGCCCATGTCTGAACGGCCTGTGGCTCATTCTGAACACTGACCATGTTAATATCAAATCCTTCCGCTCTCATCTGCTTGATGTATTTGACCATGTATTTTGCCCAGTATCCGTAATTCTCTTTGAGAAGTTCTCCTCCGTGATTAATGTCTTTGCTGTCCTTCATAAATGCCGGAGGGCTCCAAGGTGAAGCAAGAAGACAAAGCTTATGCCCTGCGCTCTCTTCTGCCATCTTAATCATAGGAATGATAGCCTCATAATCTCTTGACATATCAAATGTCTTCAATTCATAATCTCCCTCTTCCACATATGTATATGGTTCAAGGGAAAAGTCACAACCGTGAATTGTTGTTCTTCCGATGTTATATCCGATACCGTCTTCTTTATCGAAGTATGCTTTAATTATCTCTTTCTGATTTTCTTCCGAAGTGTTTTTGAGAGTGTAAGCTGCTGCCTCTGTGAAAGCGCCACCAAAGCCTATAATCTGCTGATACTTTTCAGAACTGTCAACTCTGATAGTATCCTGATCAAAATTATAGTTTTCTCCAAGGTTTCCGATCTCCTTTTCCGCCCACAAAACTCTGTTTTCTTTTACACTTTGAACAATTTTCATTAATTACATCCTCCTATTGCCTATTAATTGTCCGAAAAGCGATTTTTCTCGACAATCTCGAATAGAAATATCATATCATTAAATTGTTAATAATCGTTAAACTTACTTAATATTTTACTATTTTTAGTAAAATATTACACCATCAATAAAGTGCTGTTTTAGTTTCTACTTTTTTAATATTTGACCAATTGCTGTATATTCTAATACCATTTACAGTTTTGTAGCCTCTCACTCTAACAAACATATTTTTTCTTTTTCTGATTTTCTTTACAGACACTTTGATATTTTTCATTCGACTGGCAACTGTAATTTTTGCCAAAGCATTTTTATTCTTTTTTGCAGCATTCTTTGATTTATAAAATCTGATTTCATAACCTTTAATGCCATTTATTTTTTTACCCAATGCTAGTGTTATCTTCGCCTTATTCTTTTTCTTTGTGGCAGACTTTAATGTTGGTTTCTGAACACTTTCAATCACTATCTCATTTGCAGTAGTTGCTTCCGTAGTTGTTTTCACTGCTGTTGTTTCTTTTTGTATATCTGCTTCAGTGGTAGTTTCTATTGCTGTTGTTTCTTTTTGTATATCTGCTTCAGTGGTAGTTTCTATTGCTGTTGTTTCTTTTGATATATCTGCTTCAGTGGTAGTTTCTATTGCTGTTGTTTCTTTTGGTATATCCGCTTCAGTAGTGCTTTCTACCTCTCCTTGCTTGGCTGCGCTAATTGTTACCGGTAATTCAAAAATATGTTCATGGGCGATAAACTCAAATTTATATGTTTCTCCTGCCACCCAATGCTCTTCATTCTGATTTGGTACAGCATCATGATAATATAGCATTCCATTGAGTCTGCTTCCACTTTCATCAAAGAATCCTTCTTTTGAACTATCATAAATATATTCCTTTTCTTTTCCACTTAAGAAGTGAAAAACATATTTATTTCCCTCTCTTTTTATAAACGAATAATCAAAAAAATAGTAATAGAAATCATTTTGAATCTCTCCTCCGGTATTCTCTTCTATCACTATCGGATTCGCCAGTTCAAATTCAATATCTGTAACACTGTCCGCCACTATAGTTAAATACCTACTTGTTTTCGCACCTTCATACTGTATTGTGACCTCGTATAAACCATTCACCACCCAGTGTTCTTTATCCTGTGTCGAATCAAACTTCACATCATAATAATCTATTTGTTCGCCTCCTGCACTTCTAAAAGTTCTCTCTCCATCGAAGCTGTATTCTTTTTTTGTGTCATCATTATAATTGACTACCAATACATCCCCCACTTCAAGTAAACTTCTTATATTATAATTGAAGTACCAATCCCTGTTATAAACACTGTGAATATATGATCCATGAGTATTTTCTATTATTTTCCATTTGTTATTTGAAATATATTGAATTGAAACAACCGTCTTAGATAAATCAGTTTCATCAGCATAAACTTTTTTTGAGTTATCTACATAACAACTTCCCGAACTCGCTATAAAAATAACAACTAAAACTAACGATATAATCTTATTCAAAAAATCTTTCATAACTAAACCTCCAAAAAAATCAAGGTATTAAGCGCATTTCCAACAAATAATTAAAATACTTTCTCAACACCTTGATTATCTTATACTGTGATTAATTTACATATTAATCTTATTCTAAAATTCCATCTTCTCTTCGAAATATGCTTTCAAATCTTCAATCTTGATTCTTTCCTGCTGCATTGTGTCACGGTCACGAACTGTAACACATCCGTCTTCCTCTGAATCGAAATCGTATGTTACACACCAAGGTGTTCCGATTTCATCCTGACGACGATATCTCTTACCGATAGCTCCTCTGTCATCAAATTCACAGTTGTAATACTTGCTGAGTTCAGCAAATACTTTTTCAGCACCTTCATTTAACTTCTTTGAAAGTGGAAGTACACCAACCTTAACAGGTGCGATTGCCGGATGGAAGTGCATAACTGTTCTCATGTCAGGCTTTTCTTCTGTACCGATGTTTTCTTCATCATATGCTGCACAAAGGAAAGCAAGTGTAACACGGTCAGCACCAAGTGATGGCTCGATAACATAAGGTACGTATCTCTCACGTTTCTCATCATCAAAGTATGTCAAATCTTCTTTTGATAATTCCTGATGCTGTGTTAAATCGTAATCAGTTCTGTCTGCTATTCCCCAAAGTTCCCCCCATCCGAATGGGAATAAGAACTCAATATCTGTTGTTCCCTTAGAGTAGAAACATAACTCTTCAGGAGAGTGATCTCTAAGTCTCATTTCTTCTTCTTTGATACCAAGGCTAAGTAACCAGTCACGACAGAAACCTCTCCAGTACTGGAACCACTCAAGGTCTGTACCAGGCTCACAGAAGAATTCAAGTTCCATCTGCTCGAACTCTCTTGTTCTGAATGTGAAATTACCAGGTGTAATCTCATTTCTGAATGATTTACCAATCTGTCCAATACCGAATGGAATCTTCTTTCTTGATGTTCTCTGAACATTCTTGAAGTTTACAAAGATACCCTGTGCTGTTTCAGGTCTTAAATATACTGTATTCTTTGCATCCTCAGTAACACCCTGGAATGTCTTGAACATAAGGTTAAATTCACGAATATCTGTAAAGTTGTGCTTTCCACATGTTGGACAGCAAATATTCTTCTCTTCAATAAACTGCGCCATCTGTTCATGAGACCACGCATCAACAGAACCTTCAAGTGTAAGTCCGTTTTCTTCATGATAATCTTCGATAAGCTTATCAGCTCTGAATCTCTCATGACATTCTTTACAATCCATAAGCGGATCAGAGAATCCTCCGAGGTGTCCTGAAGCTACCCAAGTCTGTGGGTTCATAAGGATTGCACAGTCAACACCTACATTGTATGGGTTTTCCTGAATAAACTTCTTCCACCATGCTTTTTTAACGTTATTCTTAAGTTCAACACCAAGGTTACCGTAATCCCAAGTATTGGCGAGTCCTCCGTAAATTTCTGAACCCGGATATACAAATCCTCTACTCTTTGCTACGGCTACAATTTTCTCCATTGTTTTTTCCATGATATTCCTCCATATCCATTTGGTATTTTTTATTTATTGGTATTTTTTATTAGTATTATTTATTAGTATTATTTATTAGTATTATTTATTAGTTCTAATTATATTTTTTGTAAAAACGCTTTATTCATACACAATAATAGTCTGCTCTGAATCATTGATATTAACAATTCCATCTTTGATTGTGCAATTATCACTGATGTATTTGATTGACGAATCAAGCTGAACTTTCATTTTTTCCTTTATTGCAATTACATTAAGATCCATCTCTCTGAGATCTTTGCCCTTTGCAACTGCACCTGTAGGTTCATTAATGCTAATCTCCGTAAACTCGCCTTTGAAAGGAATCCCTGCTGCAACAGCATCGGAAATCTTACCGATATATGTAGTTGCATTCTCTTCTTCATTACACTCAATAAGATAATTCATAAAGTCTGTTGCAGAAGAAAACTTCATAATTACTTTGACCTTTTCATCATCTACACCAAAATATTCCAATTTTGCTGACTCCAAAGATTTTGATGAACCACCTGCATTAAAAGCATCCAACTCCTCTTTTATCTTATTCTTTAATTCTTTTTTGTCATAATAACTCTCATCGAATTTCTCGTATATCTCGTATTCAACAGTCCCATCTTTCTGAAGATAGAAACCAGTCTCACCTGACTTCAACGAAATATTACCAACTTCTTTCTTAGCGCAACCTGATAACACAGCCATTGTCATGCCCATAATCAGAAACGCTGTAACAATACGCTTAAACATAACGTCCTCCTGATATGTTATTACGGGGAAGCATTTATCTTATAGGGGACTGTTTTGTCCAAGATAACTCCTTCGGCGCATATATTCAATCTTACATTCAATCTATTGAAAGATTTACTAACAAGTTATTTTACCGTTAAATCATTTTTATTTCAACAGTTAATTTATAAAAACGAACAGTATCATGATTTTTGTAGTTATATAAAATCCGGCAATTACATATTAAATGTAGTTATATAAAATCCAAAGATTTGAACTCCCTGTCAACCATGCTTACAAAATACGGAGTTATCACAGACTCCATTTCCGAAAGCACTTCTTCTTTGACGCTAAAAGTATAAAGTTTTGATAACTTTGCAGTGATAATATACTGTATGGCGTAAAGTGTTGAATCGTCTAAATGAACCAATCTTTTTATATTGTCCCCGCATTCTGCGCAGACAAGTCTCCCATTCTTTACATCAAAGAAATTCAACCTCTCTGACCTTCCGCAATTTGAGCAGTTAAAAAAGTCGGGATATTCTCCGTTAATAACCAATGCTTTCAATTCATATATTACCCTGACAAGCCTGTCGGGAATGTGTTCGTTTGTCAGTGCCATCATTGACACATACAAAAGATTCAATGCATCGGATGCTTCCAAACCTTCTCTTCCATAGTAATCAGCAATCTCTAGAAAATACATTCCATAAGACATTTTTTCAAAATCTTTCACTGTCTCCGAAAAATATTTTGTAACTTTCACTGCTGTAAGAGTATATGCATTTCGTCCCTGATACACAGTAAACTCACCAAAAGTCATGGGCTGACTTCCTGCAAGGTAAGGACTGTTTTGTCGTCTTGCCCCACGGGCAAATGCTGTTATCTTTCCTCGCTCTTTTGTGAGAATAACCAATCTCTTGTCGTACTCTCCGATAGGCATTGCCGAAAGCACAATTCCACTCAATGTTATCTGTTCCACTTATAACGCCTCAATCTCTTATATTTCCTTGTCATTGTATCCGTAATTCTTCATATACAAATCACTGTCTCTCCAGTCTTTTCTGACTTTAACCCACAACTGAAGATTTACCTTCATGTCTAACATATGCTCAATTTCATATCTTGCAGTCGAACCAATCTTTTTGAGCATCGCACCTTTTTTGCCGATGATAATTCCCTTGTGAGACTCTCTCTCGCAAATAATTGTCGCTTCAATATCTACCAGTTTTCCACCCGGACGCTCTTTCATTTTCTCTATTGTAACTGCGATTCCGTGTGGTATCTCATCATTAAGAGCATGAAGAGATTTTTCTCTGATTACTTCCGCAACAATCTGTCTCATCGGCTGATCTGTTATAGTATCCTCATCATAATACTGAGGTCCTTCCGGAAGATATTTGAATATTTCTTTTACGATAATATCTACATTCTTACCTTTAAGGGCAGATGCCGGAATGATTTCATCAAAATCAAGCAACTTTCTGTAAGCATCTATGAAGGCAAGTATCTCATCGTTTTTAACGGTATCTGTTTTGTTTATTACAAGGATAACCGGCACGTCAATGTTTTCAAGTTGTGAGGCAATATACTGTTCCCCGGCACCGATAAATGTATCAGGCTCAACAAGCCAGAGAATAACATCTACTTCCTTTAATGTCTTCTCAGCTACATTTACCATGTATTCGCCAAGTTTGTTTTTTGCCTTGTGAATACCGGGCGTATCAAGAAAGATAATCTGTCCTTCATCACATGTGTACACTGTCTGAATTTTGTTTCTTGTAGTCTGCGGTTTGTTGGAAGTTATGGCAATCTTCTGACCAATAATCTGATTCATAAGTGTTGATTTACCTACATTTGGTCTTCCAATCAGTGCAACAAAACCTGATTTATAACTATTTTCCATTTATATATCCTTTCTTTTATCTATAAGCATTTATACGATATTATCTTTTTGTCTCAGATATTTTGTCATATTTTTATCCGACTGTAATTTGTCCAAGACTATAATTCTGAGCCTTTCCTGAATAATCCCTTTTACTCAAACAGGCTCTTTACTTCACCAAACATCTCTTTGTTCTTTTCAATCACATCTTCATTTCCGATAACACACAGATTATCTTCTGCAAGGACTGCTCTGACAGTATCCACACATCCTCTGATCGCCTGAACATCCGTCGATAACACTTCGGTCCTTGTCTTTCTTAAATCCTCTATTGTTATCTCCGACAGGTACATCTCAAGAGATCTTGATCCTGCATCAGCCGGTGTGAGTGGCGTATCCATTGAGCTGATTGTTCCGATAATATATTTTGTCATATCTCTGTCATCGGCATCAAAATTCTCAACATACTCAGGAACTGCTTCGTACACCTTGTTTGTCTCACAGAGTTTAGGATCTCTGTATGAAGAAAATACGGCATTTCCCATTCGTGAAAATCCTGAACTGCATCCGTAAGCTCCGCCTTTTTCCCTGATATTGTTCCAAAGGAATTCATAATCCAAAATATTGCTGAGAACCAGGAGATGTCCTGTATACTCATAACCGTTTCTTCTGAAATCACCTGTTCTGACAACGTACTGTACCTGAGACGAAGTCTTAAATCCTTCATTCAATTTCTTTGGCACAAACTCAAACGGTGTTAATCCCTCTTCCAACTTTGTTCTGTCATCATCAAACAGTTTTTCTGATAGTTTCTGAACGTAAGGAACAACATCATCATATTTGTCTTTTTCACAATTATAGCTGACAATAAGATTCTCTTTTCTGAAAATAAGTTTCATAAGAAGAGATAAATTATTTGCAATTGTTTCCTTGTACTCGTCAAAATTCTTTTCTATTTTTTCAACAAATTTGTAGAATGAAATACCGGAAAATGCCTCTCTTAAATAATGAGGTTCCGAATAATATGAGTAAGCGCGAAGACTCGCCATTGTATTACCTGCCTGCATTGCTCTTGTCTGCAGCTTTGATTTTGCCTCCTGTATAATTTCAAGAAGTCTCTTGTAATTATCAAATTTTGTAGCAAATAATACTTCCTCAATAAGTTCAAATGCCTTAGGCATCTTTTCATACAAAGCTTTTACATTAACCTCTGTTGTAAGAAGATATCCGCCATGTAACTTCTGGTGTATTATTTCCTCTACTGCAAGAGCTCCGGTATGCATGTTTATTTCATTGCTAAGTTCTGCAAATGTATAATTGTCCGTATCCATATAACTGAGTGTAGCTTTGAGTAAACCAAGATACGGAATCAGTTCACACGGTATATTTACATTCTTAAATATCAACGAAAGATATCCTATTCCGTTTGTAAAATAGTCATGATATACGGCTTCGATATCGCCCATATCTCTTCTCTCAACTTTGATAGGTCTAGGTTCTTTTCCTATATCCTCAATGGACAAAATAGGTATTGTTTCTAACTGTTCCTTTGTTGAAGTCTGCTCCTGATATTCTCTAAGTGCCTTTGTATCATCAATAAGTTTTCGGATTTCACTATCCGACAAACTGTCTTTGTATGCCTTAAGTTTCTCCTTGACTTTTGCTTCTTTCTCAGCTATTACACCTTTCTTAGGTTCAAGAATAACCATTGACTTGTGATTGTTATTAATCATATATTTTTCAATCATTTTTTCAAAATAATCAGTCTTCAATTTTTCTCTGAGCATTGCAAATGTCTCATTTGCCTCAACATGCATGAAAGGTTCGTTTTCATCGTACAACCAGCTGTCAAACATATTAAGTCCTACAAGAAGCCCCTTTGGATATCTTCCAAAATCAGCCTCACGATACTTGAACTCAAAGTTGTTAATTGCAGACTCAAGCACTTTCTTATCAAGTCCATTTTCCACAATATTTTTTAATGTATCATCAATCACTTCTTTGAATCTGTCTGCGTCAGATGCATTTGCAAATTTAGCTACAAATCCGTAATAAGGCTGTCTGATTGAAGTCTCGCCTATACCGTAGACATCTTTTCCGATTCCGGCATCAAGAAGTGCCTGCTTTACTATCGCACCCGGCATTCCCATAAGTGCATAATCCAACAACTGAATTGCCTGATATTCACACTTATCAAGTGTAGTTCCCATAACAAAGTTATAAGATAACAGCGCATTATCTTCTTCATCCTCTCCGTCAGAGATAGGGAGATAATCTTTCTCAATCTTCATCTCTTCAAACGGTTGCTGTAACTTTATTTCTGAGTCTATCTCCAGATAGTCATACTTAGAAAGATATTCTTCATCAAGATATGTGAGTCTCTCCACCATATCCATATTTCCGTACATATAGATATAACTGTTTGAAGGATGATAATATCTTCTGTGAAAATCAAGATAATTCTCGTATGTCAATTCAGGAATAAACTCCGGATCCCCTCCTGACTCATTTCCGTAATTGTTATCAGGAAACAACGAGTGAAAAATCTTTCTCTCGAGTACACCGTCAGGAGACGAGAACGCCCCTTTCATCTCGTTGTAAACAACACCGTTATATTTTATTTCGCCGTCGGCATCCTCCAATTCGAAATGCCAGCCTTCCTGCTTAAAAATCATATCAGTATTGTAAATTCTAGGATTAAAAACAGCGTCAAGATACACATCCATAAGATTTTTAAAATCTTTATCGTTGCAACTTGCAACAGGGTATACTGTCTTATCCGGATATGTCATTGCGTTCAAAAATGTATTCAGCGATCCCTTTGCCAGTTCAATAAAAGGATCCTTCACCGGATACTTCTTAGAGCCGCACAAAACCGTGTGCTCTATAATGTGCGGAACCCCTGTATCATCAGCAACAGGAGTTCTGAATCCTATATTAAATACCTTGTTGTCATCTTCGTTTGACAAAAGTGCAATCAAAGCTTTTGTTTTTTTGTGTTTCAAGAGATAAGCTCTCGAATTCAAATCTTCCATATAATAATCTTTTAATACTTCATATGCTTTCAATTCATTAATATTCAAATTACATACCACCTTTATTCTGATATCACTCGTTCGAGTATAACATATCTTTTGGTTATTTTTAATCCATTTATACAATATTATGATATACTACCAATTAGTTATTATTATTTTCTTACCAATTAAGTAAATATATCTTACAGGAATACTATTTCCATTATCCGTTACTGTTATTAGTTTTACTAACACAAATTTTAACAAATTGGTAAGCACTACAACTTTCACCGGAGGTTAAAAGAAAATTAAATTGAAAGTAAAAGATGAAGTATTAAAAAAACTCGAAGAAAATAAAGGTGATTTTTTTTCAGGGGCGTCACTTGCAAATGATTTAAAGGTCAGCCGAAATGCCATTTGGAAAGCAGTAAATTCTCTAAAAAATGAAGGCTATAATATCAGTTCAGTAACAAATAAAGGGTACTGTCTCTCAAACGATAGTGATATCATTTCCAAACAAAGCATTTCGAAATATATAGCTACAAAGGCTCCACTGGATATCCAAGTATTTCAAACAGTCACTTCCACTAACACAGTTCTAAAAGAGATGGCTGCAAAAGGAGCTGCTGAGGGAACTGTAGTTATTGCAACAAACCAGACAAATGGTCGTGGAAGATTAGGGCGCAGTTTTCATTCTCCTGCAGACACCGGCATATATTTCAGCATTCTTCTAAGACCGAAAATGTCAGCTGAGAATTCACTTTTTCTTACAACCTCTGCTGCCGTTGCCATTGCAAAAGCAATAGAAGATGTAAAAGACTGCAGGGCAGACATCAAATGGGTAAACGACATTTATATAAATAATAAAAAGGTATGCGGCATTCTTACTGAAGGCTCCTTCAATGTGGAGAACAATGAACTCGATTACGCAATTGTAGGTATAGGAATAAACATCCTGCCTCCAAAGGATGACTTTCCTGAGGATATCAAAAATAAGGCAGGTGCTATTTTTTCACAGGGTGAAGACGTATCGGAAGTCAGCAGCAAACTTGTTGCTCACGTACTCAATTACTTTTTCGACTACTATAACAACCTTACTTCAAAATCATTTTTTGAAGAATACAAATCCCGTTCATTTTTGCTTGGAAAAGATATTCACATTTTGGACGGCAATGGCAAAATTCCGGCCACCGCTATTGACCTTGATGAGAGTTGTCATCTTATTGTAAGGCTGGAAGACGGCACTACAAAAGAATTGTCTTCGGGAGAAGTAAGTGTTATAATGGACTAGGTTTTATCGACCAAAATAAAATACGAAAGAAGGTATTTATCATGAAAAAATTCTTTGGCGAATTTAAAGAATTCATCTCAAAAGGCAACGTACTTGATATGGCTGTCGGTGTTATCATTGGTGGGGCATTCAACGCAATCGTAACATCATTAGTTGGGGACATTATCACACCGGTAATCAAGCTTATTTCCGGTGGATCTGAAGAAGCTTTTGCAAGTCTCCACTGGAAGAGTATCAATTACGGAAACTTCATCAACACTGTTCTCTCATTCTTGATCACAGCCTTTGCTGTATTCCTTATTGTTAAGGCTGCAAACAAAATGAAAAAAGAAGAAGTTGTTGAGCCAACAGAGAAGGAATGTCCATATTGTATCTCAAAGATCAATATCAAGGCTACAAAGTGTCCACACTGTGCATCAGATGTTTCAGATGTAAAATAAATCACAACAATTTAATCATGTTTTATAAGAGGGAGTTGTCGCACAGCTCCCTCTTATATTTTTTCACTGAAGTATCACCGTTCTTTTTACATGCAGCGTGGTTGTAATTCCAAGCAGATTCTTATAACTCTCTTTTACCCCAACTGACAACAGACCATTGTCGCAATCTATATCATAAAAACTGACACATATATCATCCGACTCGCTTCTCATATTCAAAAACAGTTCCTGAAAAAAAACATCCTTGGCCTGTTCTTCCTCGCGCAAAGAATCTGTTTCTTCCACCATTTTTGAAAGTGTGTTTCTGCATGATAACGCGACTGCACTTTCAAGTTCATCTCTTCTAATCATCTTTGAATTGATAATCATTATAGTCAGAGACGCCATTATTACAACTGACAAAATTCCCACGCAAACTATAACCTGCTTAATACCTTTTTCCTCCTATCTTCACATTTTCTGTTACAAACCATTTGACATCTTCATTTTCTCCTTTACTGCCTGTGAGTCAAAATGATATTCACTTACTGCCTTAGCATCATCCCCCAGCACCTTTTTTAGTTTCAAATAATTTCTTTCGTTCCTTTTCCATATGGATGAATTATCAATCGTGTTCAAATATTTTGCACTTATAAATCTGATTTTTCTGTCTGCTTTCGGGCTTAAAATTTTCACTGTAAAATTCGACTGTATTGTCTTATTGTAATCTTCATTTACTGTGCTGACATAGACCTTATATGCCCCTTCCTCATCAATACGAATATCTTCTATATTTATTTCTTCGATATACACTTCTTCACTATTTATATTTTCAAAACTTAGCTCTTCAATATTACTCTTTTCATATCCAAGATTTTTATTTACTTTCGGCTTATACCTTTCAATTTTGGTTATCGATATTTTATATGGATAATCACTATCCAGATTGTCAGTCACCTTAACTTTTTTGACCAATTCTGCCACCGACATTTTAACTTTCTGTCCCACCAGATAATATCTGTTTTTAACGGTCATACTA
This sequence comes from Lachnospiraceae bacterium, assembly GCA_024698345.1. GTDB lineage: Bacteria > Bacillota > Clostridia > Lachnospirales > Lachnospiraceae > SIG293. The sequence goes on from JAILRH010000122.1 coordinate 29,205, forward strand.
AGATTAAGTTTTTTTCTCCAAATTGCATACAGTGTTATTTCCTCATTTGTGCTGTACCTGCTACCGGGAACAAACACCATTCCATCTCCGTTCTTTGACGTATTCCACATCTTATCTTTCACAAGTTCATAATCAGTCGCATAAGGCATTTCTTTTACAAGATTTAGGCTTTCACCATGAAACAGATATTGAACCGTTGGCATATTGTAAACCTGCGCATCAACATTTTTCATGTAACTTACTTTGTACGTTCTTGTAATCCATATCCAACGTTCTATTCCCGAGCCTATATTTGTACATGATCTAAGCCTTAGATTACTGCCCGACGAAATGTGTTCTACCTTTTTTGAAACACTTTTGCCGTTTGCCTCATCTATCTCTCCTGTGTTACTTCCATACAAAAACAACTGGGATGTAAGATTAGGGGCACTTACAAATACAACTTTTGTCCCCACACTTTTTACCTTGGAATCAATGCTAAAATATCTCTCCGATGAATAGTTAAATCCTGATATTATCTCAACGTATTTTTCAGTATTTAGATAAACAACATCATTCCTTCCGATTACAAAGTTATGTCCTATTTTCAATCTGCCATCCACAAATATTCCGTTTCCACTATTATTTGCTTTGTTGCCGTTGACATATCCGCCCTCGCTTGTAACACCACCGTTTTTTCCAATGTAAATGCCTCCGCCACAACCGGGAGTCCCGTTTCTTCTAATATTGCAACCTGATATTTCCACAAAAGAATTTGTCATTAACCCACTGCCTTTTTCTTTTGCATAATTATCATCGATATCCGATTGTATCAGTTTAACTTCCCCATTCTTCCCCGCATTTCCTTTGTAAATGCAGACACCGCCTCCATCTTTTTCTGCATGGTTGTTATAAATTTGCGTGGACTCTAAATGAAACACTCCAAGGCTTTCTGCCCCAACTTCTCCAACTGCTATGCCTCCCCCGTTTTTACCACTTTGATTATCACTTATAATCCCGCCGTATATATAAGTTGTACCTCCGGCCTTCACTCCATCTCCGCCATTGCATTTAATTGCTCCGCCACTTCCGTCTGCTATGTTAAACCGAATGTTTGGACCATAACCATTATCGCCGATTATCATTCGCGCGCCGTAACCTGAAAAGACAGCTCCGGAAGATTTTCCTGCCTTGTTATAGCTTATATTACCATCTGTTATTTCAGCATACGCCTCTTCATCCGAAACAAATATTGCTCCTCCTTCTTCTCCCGCACTGTTATTATGAATTGCACCTCCGCTCATATACAGACTCGCACTTCCCTTTATTGTAACCGCTCCACCTTCCGTTTCTGCATGGCAGTTACTTATATTCGCATATTTATTTATCCATAGTTTTCCACCTTTTGTAACAAATACAGCTCCACCATTTTGTGCAGCACAATTCTTTATGACACAATTGATTGTCAATTCTCCGTTCACAGTAAAATTAGAAGTCTGCTTTTCTTTTTTGTTGTTAATCATATTCTGTGCGCAAGTTTTGCTTCCAAGCTCTACATTTGCCTTTGCCCCTACATACATCCAGCCTGATGACTGAACCTTATTTTTCTCGTAATAACTCCTGTTTCCATCAAGAAAAATACAGCCGTCACCTTTCGTTCCAATCTTCACCTCAGTTTTGTTATCCATTCCAACATGAATACAGTACCTGTAACCACCTTTTGCATTTATATCATCATTTGAATTTGTGCTTTTACTGATTTTACAATCACGGTTGGAATAGATTACAAAGCTTCCACCCTCAACTTTTATTACATTGGTAATTATTATATCGCCGGTTATCTTGATATATGTAGTTCCCTCCTGCCTTTTCTTGCTTGTCAGCGCACTTTTGAAATCCGAATATGAGCTCACCTCATAGGGTTTGTTGTTTGTACCATTTCCTGCAAGATCGGCGCAAACCTTTTCACACATAAAATCACCAAACACAACTACCAGCATCACCCATAAACAAACTATACACATTGCCATTATATTTACTAATTTACTAATCGCATCTTTGCTATCTTGCATATCCCTGTATCATCCCCTTTTTGTCACCGTCTTTTCCTATTATCCCGTACACCGGTAGAGTCACATCATAATACAACGTCAGATACAAACTTTTTCTTTTCTCCGAAACTGAAAGATTATTTACGTTTAATTTATATCCTTTTTTCTTTGCCTCACTCTTGCAATTTTCAATTACAGTCGAATTATAATCACTATCCTCTATATCACTTCTCATAACATCAAAAAATTCTCTTGCATCTGATTCCTGCGCAGCAATACTAATCATTGATGACAGTAAAATACAGGATATCGTAACAACAATAATTGTTGTAAATGTTTCTATTGCCAACCTCATTCAAACCGCTCCCATCTAAAATAAGTCATCTAAACACCCTATATAATTTGTTAAAATCATCACTCCACCAATACATTTATTCTTTTTGAAACTGTAAACCCCTTCTGGTTGGTGACACTTACCACAACGTACTGAAGTCCTTCCTTGTTTACATCCACGCTTCCCTCTGTAAGCGCTCTTTTTGAAATATCAGAGCCGTCATAATCAGTCACCGATACAACAGAAAACAAGTCAAAGGGCTTACCTTTCTCAGCATACACCGCATATTCTGCCTTAATAGCCGGAGAATATTTTTTAAATTCATTAGATAAGACCATATTTCTGTAGTATATATTTGTGTTGAAAATAGGCGTTATTTTATTCGTTATGCCTATCGAAATAATAGTAACTGCGACAACGAGCAGACTTATCACAGAGCACTTTAAAGCATCTCCATGTTCCTCAATCAAAAAATCCATCGTATAACCCTTTCCGATTCATTCATCCGACAATTCATTGTATGATTAGTTCAAATCATTTCATTACATGGGCCTTTCAAATCAATTTATCTGATGTTTCATTACATGAGCCTTTCAAATTCATTCATCTGAATCTGAGCAAGCACCTCGACTGTCACAAACATCAGGGAAACAAATATTATTCCTGTAATTATCGATACAACAACCTCACCGTGTTCCTCAATCAAACTGTTCATATTTCACCCCGCAAATCCATACATAATTTCCCTAAATGCCACACATATAAAAATGAATATAATTGAAAAAACAACTACTTCACCTATCGCCATCATCATTGATTTCATCAAAACCTCTTTTCCTATTTTCGTAAATTCAATTACTGTGAAAGCACATTTCCTATTGCTGATGTGAATACAATAATCATCAAAACCATATCTATCATTATTTTATTTACACCCACAATCATTGGAACTGCAGACAAGAATGAAAATGCTCCTATCTTGTCTTTGTTTTTTATTGCTTCCGCCTGATTTTCAAGCAAAATGTTTCGGTCAATAACTGAACCGATCTGGACATCCGCCTCTTCCTTTCCCAGTTCGCTGATGCTGTAAAGCATTTTCATTGACGACTTCATCTCCGGCACATCAAAGTACATAAGAAATCTGTCATAAGGTTCTATCCCTATAGGATAATCTTCAAAATCAAGCATCATTCTTCTTATTGGTTCCTTCATCACATAAGGAGCTTCGTTGAAAGAATTCTCTATGGCTGACTGCACCGTTTCTGTCTGAAGATTAATGGCAACATCCCGAAGCCACTCCGGAAACTGCTTCCTGACTTCTTTTTCAATCTTCTTTTTGGCCGTTTTATAATTGCTGCGCTTAACCCAATTAAGATGGGACGGAATTCCATAATCCATAGCATCATGCTTTTCTTCCAGAACGATACTGTAGTATCTGTCTATTCTCTCAGGCGTCATACTGTTCTCCTCATTTATCCAGTCATAATTGAGTTTTGATGCCACCACAAGATAAATCACTTCCATAATCATCAGCATTACAATAGTAGAAATCTGGTACACCACATTGTCTGAATATGTGTAATCCGCCGGAACAATATGTGTCATAACTGCGCATGTAATCAAAGTCGCTCCTATGGAGATTAGAACGTTTCTCTTTATCCTGTCCACTTCGCCCATAAAAAGATTTGTCCTGTCATTCCAAGCCTTGACATCCTGCATCAGAACATCAATATAGAAGCCACATTCACCACCCTGACTCTCTATTTTTTTCATAAAATTATGCATGGAAGAAAGCCGTTTACATGGGTATTCTTCCTCAATAATTTTTAGAGATTCTTCGTAAATGCGATCAGCCATTTTCGAATCAATATTCACAATAATCTCTTCTATTATTTCCTTCACAATACTGTCGCAAGTCTTAGTTGCATCTATAAGAGCCTCCCTTATTTTGGGTCTTTTCTTAAAGGAATACAGCATCTGTTCTATGTATAAAATTACGCTTTCAAATTTCTTTTTGTAATGTATTTTTTTTAAATTAATCCTGTAGTAAAAAGGAACCACGCTCATTGTAAAAAGAAAGCATATCACTATTCCCCATATTTTGAGATTGTAAATCAAACCAACAATAACAGAAACCATCCCTACCGAAACTGTCCTCTTAACAAACTGCCGCTTTTCTTCATCTGTCATTCCCTTTATTTTCTTTTTTAAATTCAGTATCTCTCCACCGTCTTTCTTGTATAAAATCAATTCCATATTACAGTCTTTCTTGCCTAAATTCATTTTTTACAACTACCCAATCAGTATTGTCGGTTAATAACTTCATTATTGTAAACACTCTGGTCTTAGCCTTATTATCATCGCTTCAAGTCCACTTCAATCAAAAGATGATTCTACTTTTTATATCCTAAATACTGATTGAGTAATTATTTAAAATTATTTTTCAGCTTTTTTAAAGGGATCTTCAATCCCTGCAAGTTTAAATTTTCTCATTAATTCTTTTGGAAGATTCTTTGTTAATATCTGACCGTCTTCATAAATCATCACTTTATTATTTTGGTCATTCTCTCTTGCCATGCACATCACCTGATACACTTTTCTTGTAATTTTCTCTTCTTCCCTGACAATCTGTTTGAGTGATACGCCAATGTCAATAAACGAATATACGTCGTTTTCATTTATGTTGCGTCCCATATTTCTCATTCTGTCAGGTATCTTTGATACATCATCCAAATGAATAGTCGTAAGGCAATGGACACCTGCCGATATATTCTCCAAAAGATATTTCACTTCTTCGCCCCTTGCTTCCGCAAGCAAAACCCAAGTCGGAAGCTGACGCTTACTGGCTTTCAATGCATCAGAATATCCAAAAGTATCTCCAACTTTAATCTCCACACAATCTTTATCCGGGTTAATTTTTGAGTATCGAAGTTCTAAGTTGTCTTCGATTGTATATACCCTTTCATACGCCGGTATGTATGTTGTCAGGTATTTAACATATTCTGTTTTTCCAACTCCCGGGAGGCCACCAACGACAACAGTGCAGTGCGCCTTGATGGCATTCTCCATAAATGTATCAATAATCTCAGGACAATAATCATTCTCAATAATACTCTCCCTGCAGATTCTTCTGACCGCAGGTGTCTTTCTAATACTTATACTAATCCCCGTATTTGTCACGGAATCATGCAATATTGAGATTCTAAGACCCTCTGTTTCAGCCTCCAATAAAGGATTATTCCTATTAAACTGGATATTCATAAGATTACTTATTCTCGTATAGAACTGTTCAATAAAAATCTTGTCTAACGTGAACCCCTCAACCTTATATCTCCCCCTGTTTAAATCATTAACCCATAAAGCCTGACTGTAATTGATATCCGTAATATTATCATCATTGATAAATTGTAATAAATCCCCGTAAATCTTGTCCGGCAAAGTCAGTTTTCTCATATTCCAACGCTTCTCCTATAGTTTTCTCACATCAAATCTTTTTTCTAAAAAAATATATTTTTCATCCTCTTAATATCAAGCGTATTTTAAATCATTAACACCTTTAATGAATCATGCCTGATACTTTGTCAAATGAAACCGACCCCGTATAACTGGTAACCACGCCTGTAATAGCCTTGCTAATAACCGGGCCGACTGCATATGCGACTCCAACCAGTAACAAAATGCAAACTGCCACGAATATAGTCTTACCATGTTCCTGCAAAAATACGTCCATAAACATTACCTCCTTCTCTTATTCCCAATGGCATCAAGTACGCAGAAAGATAGAATATCACAAAGTAACACTCCATATACTTTTTGTTGCCTTATCGGGTAATGCCTATATTATCACTCATATATTATGTTGTCAATCACTTTTTATATAAATATTTTTTTATGTCTTGTTTTTTGAATTTATCTTTTGAAAACAGTAATGCATAGGAAAAACACAGTTTATTTATCATCCTAAAACTCCTCCATGCAAAATGAAAAACGACCACACAAAATGTGTGGTCGTTTTTCATAAAATCACCTTTATCTAATTTTTTCTTTTAATTTCTTATTGGCTGTGCAGAAATAATAAACGGTGTCGGCTGTGTAACAAACTCACTATTCTTGTTTGTTTTTGAAACCGAAATCTGCATTACTTCCGTAACCTCAACACCATATTTGTTAAGCAAATACTTGATGTCTGATAATATATCAAGTTCCAAAGTATAGATTACAAACTTCATATCCGGATTGATCTTTAAGAAATTCATAATGTCGCTCTCTATGTTTCTCTTTGTTGCAACAATAAATGCAAGTCTTGGAACTTTGAATCCATCATAAAGTTCAGTCTTTACATCCTCAACTATCTCAACGTTATGCACTCCAAACTTTTCGATATTTTCTTCCATGGATCTGAGAGAACCTTTGTCGCGCTCAACGGCGATAATAAGACCTTCATACGCCATCATGGAAGCCTCAATAACTATACTCTCGCCACTCACAATTGTAATTGTATCAGACGCATCAAGTTCCAGTTTATTCATGATAACCGCTCTTATCTCATGACCCACATATCTTACAGAACCTGCACTGAAATTCTCGTTCTTCATTCCAAATATCATGGACTCTCTTGTATTTTCATTTACAACGTAAAACACCATAGGTTCCTTGATATCATTATCCATAAGATCCTGAATCTTTGCTTTCTTAAGTTCGCTCGGCTCCACGCCTTTTCCATACCATACGTCATACTCTCCGTAACCTGCTTCCCAGCATTTGTACAACATATCATTTCTGGTTTCATCTGCAAAAATCAAAACTCTCTTGTGAGTTGCTATTGCAGATAATATATTTCTTCTTTTTCCGCAGGCATTAAGAAGTTTTATCTTTTCAGGACTGACGTTCATTTCTCCCGATATATGACCTAACCAACCAAGCATCTGTTCATAAGTAAATACAATTTTCTCTTCCATTGTCACTACCTCCGATCTAGTATTTTCCACATAAGAAATGTGAGAAAAATTATATTATTTATTTTACCACTTTCTTCTATTATTGTGAACTACTCAAAAATTTGTTAGTTACTTATTACTATTAATAGCCCCAGGAAATAAGTTTCCACTCGCCGCCTTTTGATCTGCCAAGCCACCATTGCCATTCTGGATAATCTGAATTTTCATTGAAACCTTCGTTTATTGCTTTGCCATTAGTATGAAACGAGCTTGTAAACATAATACATTCATCCATTTCTTCTTTAACGTTCATTCCTTCTCTAACGTTCATTCCTTCTCTTAAGTCATTAAGCCACATCACATTATCTTCATTATTTTCACTATCAGTTGAATACTCAATACTTTGAAGTTCGCCCACGTTCCAGCTTGAAAATTCCTGATATATAATATTAATTGCCTCATCCATTTCCTTTTTTGAATAAATCTCTGACTGACCGTAATCTACTTTCACTTTTGATGTATCAAATTTCAAAGTCTTTTGATTTGTAGCAAAGCAGGCTGTTACACCGGCGCATATAATAATAAAAAATGTGATAATAAAAATTGACGGTTTTCTGTAATTCATAATACTTTTCACCCTTTCTTTTACACTAATTTCCCCAAAAGCAACCGGACAGGCTGCAATATATTTTTTCGGCATACTGCAATTTAACAACACCTGGCAGTATTCTTTTCTCCAATTATTCTGCTCATCCTTGATTGCCTTCTCATCACAGGCACATTCAATATCTTTACAAAACAGAACATATGCAATCCAACACATTGGCTGGAACCAATAGATAATCAAAATCAAAAATCCCAACGGTTTCCAAAGATAATCCTTTCTCTTCAAATGCATTTGTTCATGCTTTATCACATACTCCCTGTCATCCCTCTTCAAGGAAGATGGAAGATAAATCTTTGGACGTACCATTCCCAAAACAAACGGACCCTCTATTTCATCGCATAAGTATATATTTGACTCGATTTTTAAAGACGTTTGCACTTTTCTTTTTAGCATAGCATATGAAAATATTACATAAGCCATCATAACAATCATTCCTGCTATCCATATTATTAAAGCAGTCTCTTTGTAATCGAAAGCCAACATTGAAGTTGAAAATGCAGTTTTAGTTGCAGTTGAAGTTACAGTTTCTTTGTTCTCAATTTGTGGTTCTGCAGATGAATTATTCGCCTCTAATGCTTGCTGATTATGCAAATTGTTTTGTATTTTTTGTTCCAATGTAACCATTCCGGATATGAGCTTTCCAGCCGGATTCATACTAAAATCACTTTCTATCTGTATCGGACAGACTAATTTTGCAGCGACCATTACCCATAAGAGACACACGCTCCACTTTGGTATTTTCTGAAAAACAGCACGAATAACAATTACTCCAAGAATCAAAATAGCTACCGAAATGGAATTGTGCCATATTTGTGATAAAATCTGTTCCATTTACTCTTCCCCCTCATATGCATCAATCATTTTCTGAATCTCATCTATATCTTTTTTTGAAAGCTTCTTTCTGGATGCAAAAGCTGCAATAAATGCAGGAAATGACCCTGAAAATGACTCTTCAATTATTTTCTCACTTTGGGCTGCACCTAATTCTTCTTTGCTCATTAATGAGGTAACTATCCCGTTCTCATTTTGAAAAATTCCACGCTGACATAATCTTTTTAGCATTGTATATGTAGTAGATTTTTTCCAATCTAATTTTTCCTGACATATTTTTACTAAATCCCCTGAGGAAACGGGTTCATTACTCCATATAATATCTGCAAACCGGCTTTCAACCAATCCCAATCTTATATCTTCCATAAGACTTCTCCTTTATTTCTGTGGTCTACTGTTTGTAAACTTCTCTGTTAGTCTACACTCATTAGACCATTTTGTCAACTGCATGCAAACAAGTTTTCAGCATTTTTCTCATCGTGGAAACAAAAAGAGGAAGGCAGCTCCAACTTTACAGTCGGGCTGCCACTTGAGAAAATTCTATCAAAATGATATACCGCATAGACAGTACATCGGTAATTAGCTTGTTATTCTATAAATCCAGTAGTTATATTATCTATTCGTTTGTATATTCAAGCAATGCTTCCATCCTACATGCAAGCACGCCGGCAAGAGCTTTGATTGATTGCGCAGCCGCCTTGTTAATATCTTTGGCGCGCTGTTCATACTGTTGGATACTTCTGATATTCACACCGGATAACTGTGCAAGTTCACGCTGGGAAAGACCACTTTTCTTTCTTATTTTGGAAAGATTCGTCTCTTTTTCTCCCTGATTCATAACAGCATCTATTATCTGAATTATCTGTTCATTCTCGTAATCACGGTACTCATCATGCAATCGCTTAAAATTTTCGAAAGATATCACTTCCACAATCTCTGCGAATGTTCTGGCAGAATACCATTGATAATACGCGATTATCCAGCCTATCCAATACGCTGACAAAGTCTTATATTCTATATACTTATCAGGCATCTCCTTTGTCTCTTCAAACTTTCCAACAATTTCAACTGCCAACTCTATTCCTGACATCCCTGCAACAACTGCGGGAACGCCCTTTTCAAATAAAGTCGCATAGCCACTCATTATGAACATACTCCAAAAATCATTCAGATCTATCTCGCAGATATTCTGAATATAATCCAACATCTCGCCCATATTGTTGGCTGCGTCCATGACATATCTATCGTTGTAAGCGCGGATCATCTTCATGTACCTCCCTAAGAATAAACTCTCTGATAAACAATCCTGACTTATCTTCAACAGAAACAAAATCATCATACAGTTCTCTGGCCTTGTTATCTTTTCTGAGTCTCTTGAAATAATACTCAACACTGCTTACAGGTTCAAATCCTATAAACTCAATACGATCAAGTGCCTTTTCAGACTTGATGACATATTGTCTGCCTGCTTTTGTCCTGTCTAAGGAATTATACAACTGCTCAAGAGAAATCTCATTATTCATAAAAGCTCTTATAAATGAATAATACGAATCATCAGCTCTGTAACCAACAATCACATCATACTTATCAGTATCAATATGGAAGTTTTTTTTCAATCCAATAATGGCAGTTCTCATCAAAGGAGATGCAATTTTGAACTTACGATTCTCTGCCAAAACAGCAAGCCAATGCAGCGTCGTGTATTTTTTTGAAGTAAGATCAAGTATCCTAAGTCCATCAATATTTAGTTCATATTTGTTCAAGTATCCATCCCTTGAATATGAGCACGCCCATTCCTTCCCGGTTTCTGAATTCCTGCTACAATAAAAGCCTGCCCCAAAATCAGCATATTCCTTGCTTTTATCCAGTGTAGGATGCTTAACAATGTTGGGTGAGCCATGATATAACAGCAGTTCCTTCATGTTAGTTCCTTTCATTAAAATATGTATAATTTTAACTCTTAAGTTGTATAACACTAAAAATTATAACTCTATAGTGACATTTTTTCAATAGTAAATTATATATTTTCTGTTAATCCTATATGAGGATAGATAAAAACTTTTTGTTTTTATTTATATATTATACGTATTTTTTATCCACCACTTGTTTCTTCCTTATTATATACTACTTTTCCACTTATAAATTTCTCCTGAATCTCCAATAATTCTCTCCTCTTTCCGGTTATTTTTCTCTACCGTTTCAGCATAGAAAAAGATATATTTTTAATAGTTTTGCATCGCTTTAAAGTGCTAAATTTCGCCGCTATTTTATGTCCGTTTTTTCGGACTCGGTTTCGTTTGGCGAAAGGTGTGACAAGGTGACATTATTCGCCCAATATTTTAGTGTTTTATCACTTTAATCTTATATTCTTATATCTCATTACAGTATTACATCATTAAATTATTATTGTTATAGAGTAGTATTGCAGAAATGAAGGGGAGAAAAAAAGGGAGAAAAAAGAGGGAGAAAAAGATGAAAAAGAAAGATGAAAGAAGAACGGAAAAGGAGAACGGAAAAGGAGAAAAGGGGGTGAAGAAAAAAGGAGGAAAAGAAGGGGAAAGAGGAACAGGGAACATGGGGGTGAAGAAAAAAGGAGAAAAAGAAGGGAAACTGGGAAAGGGGAAAGGAAACAGGGGAAGGGGAAGGGGCAGGGAAAGGGAAAGGGAACGGGAACGGGAACGGGAACGGAAAAGCTGGAAAAAGTGAGAAAAAAGAGTAAAGAATTCCAGTATAGAACATTTGGAGAAAGTATTTGTCAAAAGTGATCTGGGCTGTGCAAAAAAAAAGGGAGGAGATGATCCAATAACAGATTTGACAGTAAATCCCATAAAAAACATTTCAAAAATCTAGCATTTCAAAATTTATGAATAATGTATAAAACTCAAAAATATTTTTGGTCAATCTGACATCACTAGAAAGAAAATTTCAATTTTTCAAGCGATACTTCCTACTTTTTACAGGTATTATGTTTATACTTAGTAATAGTGGTCTTTCTATGCCATCTGCATTATAATAATTATGGAAATTCGCATTTGGAGAATCCATCAAGATTCAAGACTCGCTCGCGAGTCTTGCTGCGAAATGCGCGTCAGTCATGAGATAATTTACTATGTAAGTTATCTCATGCTGACATTTTCATCTGCGCATTTCTGCAATCCTCGCGGAGCGTATATCAGATGT
>JAILRH010000161.1 GCA_024698345.1 Lachnospiraceae bacterium
CCGATGCAGCAGCAAATCCAGCAGATTCCGAACACCAGAAAAATGTAAACCGGTGATGAAATGGTTTTCCTTTTTACCGTGCCGACGCAAAGATACAGCCCGTAAAATGTTCCCGCCAAAATCGCAAAGATATCGCCGGAAATTTTGCCGCCGGCAGAAAGGTCAAGTCCTGCCATAATAGCACAGCCAACGAGTGCGACACAGATTCCGAGAATCGCTTTGCCCTTTACCTTGCGTTTGAACAGAAGCACTGTCACCAGCAGCACCGCAAAAGGATGCAGAGACTGCAGCACGATTGCGGTTGCAATGTTTGTCATCTTTACGGCATTGAACCATGAAAAGAAGTGTCCGAACAAAAAAAGTCCGCCGATGCCGCAGCCTGCCAAATCCCGCAGGGTGAGAGCCTTGAGCTCTTCGCGCCTTTTTAGAAGCACTGGAATCGCGAAAAACGGCAGAGCAAAGGTCAGCCTGTAAAAAACTATCGCTATGCTGCTCGCAGTGATTGCTTTGCCCAGGATTCCGCTGGTACTGCCCATCGCAATCGCAAAGAGTGCGATAAGCCGCGCATTGCGTGTAAATATATTGCTTTTTTCGCTACCTTCTGACATATTATCCTCCTAGCTTTCGCAACACTTTATTTTAACATAGATGCGGAGTTTATGAAAGGGGAAAATGCGGGCTTTAAACATGAAAGACCGGCTGTGGTGGGCCGGTCTTTTACATTGCGTTTAAGTCGTGATTTCTTTACAAAAAGGTGCAGGTAAGATATATTTGTTTTATATGGAGGATGAATTATGGCTTTTGATTTTAAAAAGGAATATAAAGAGTTTTACTTGCCAAAGAACAAGCCGGAAATTGTGACTGTTCCGAAGGCAAACTTCGTTGCGGTGCGCGGCAAAGGTGACCCCAATGAAGAAGGCGGGGCTTATCAGAGCGCGCTGGGCGTTCTGTATGCGGTGGCTTATACATTGAAGATGAGCTATAAGACAGACTATAAAATAGAAGGATTTTTTGAATATGTGGTTCCGCCGCTTGAGGGCTTTTGGTGGCAGGACGGCGTGGAGGGTATGGATTATTCGAGCAAGGCATCGTTTAATTGGATATCTGTAATCCGCCTGCCGGATTTCATCACGAAAAAGGACTTTGACTGGGCTGTGGAAATGGCGACAAAGAAAAAGAAGTTGGACTGCTCGTCTGCGGAGTTCTTGACTATCGACGAGGGACTTTGTGTTCAGATAATGCATCTCGGCTCCTATGATGACGAGCCTGTGACGGTTGCGCTTATGGATGAGTACATTCGTGAGAACGGTTATGAGAACGATATCACAAGTTCGCGCCTACACCACGAGATCCACCTTTCCGATCCTCGCAAATCCACCCCGGACAAATGGAAAACCGTCATTCGCCACCCGATAAAAAAGAAGTGATTTGGTGAAGTCGCAATTTGCGACTTCACGGAATGCGTTGAGATTCCTGACAAAAGCAAATAACAACAATAGAAGAATAGAACATAATTCGAAATAAAACGCCGACAGCTTACCGGCGTTTTTACTTAGTTTGCGCGCCATGGGCGCGCTCTAACGGGTGAAAGTCCCGAACTCGCCCAGATAGTGGGAAGTGTATAGCTGAACAGCAAGGGTGTCCATTGTGAGGTGGAATCTGAAGGAAGCTGTAAGCAAATCTCCGGTCCGACGGACAGAAATAGATTCATACAACAAGCCATAGCACAGGTGTTAACACCAATCTATGAGGAACAATTTCATGACCACAGTTATGGATTCAGACCTAATAGATGTGCACAGCAAGCAATCCTAACAGCACTCGATATGATGAATGAGGGTAATGACTGGATTGTAGACATTGACTTGGAAAAGTTCTTTGACACAGTTAATCACGATAAACTTATGACTATCGTAGGTAGAACCATAAAAGACGGAGATGTTATTTCTATCGTTAGGAAATACCTAGTCAGTGGAATCATGATTGATGATGAATACGAGGATTCTATTGTGGGAACACCACAAGGAGGAAATCTCTCGCCATTATTGGCAAACATCATGTTGAATGAACTTGATAAGGAGATGGAAAAGCGTGGGCTTAACTTTGTAAGATACGCAGATGATTGTATCATCATGGTTGGTAGTGAAATGTCTGCTAATAGAGTTATGAGAAATATCTCTCGCTTCATTGAGGAGAAACTAGGTCTCAAGGTCAACATGACCAAGAGTAAAGTGGACAAGCCGCAAGGACTTAAATACCTTGGATTTGGATTCTACTTTGACTCAAGAGCGCATCAGTTCAAGGCAAAACCACATGCGAAATCAGTAGCGAAGTTTAAGAAGAGAATGAAAAACCTTACTTGCCGTAGTTGGGGCGTTAGCAACAGCTACAAAGTTGAGAAACTTAATCAGCTTATTCGAGGTTGGATAAACTACTATAGAATAGGAAGTATGAAAACACTTTGTAAAGAACTTGATGGAAACATCAGATTCAGACTTCGTATGTGTATTTGGAAACATTGGAAAACTCCGCAGAATAGAGCTAAGAATTTGATGAAGCTGGACGTACCAAGATGGGCAGCGTATAAAATCGCCTATTGCGGAGACAGATATGCAAGACTCACTCACAATGGATGGGTACAAAAGGCTATAAGTACAAAGAGACTAACCTCATTTGGATTAGTCTCAATGTTGGATTACTACACCGAAAGGTGTGTTACTTGATAAGTTGATTGAACCGCCGTGTACCGAACGGTACGCACGGTGGTGTGAGAAATTCCTCCTACTCGATTTTTTCAAAAGACCACCTTGGGCTGGCGTTACAAATAATAATGAAAGGGTTACAACTCTCTACATGGTAGGGTAAAAGGATGAGATAGTTGAGAGACTAGTTGGGTGTGTAAAAACAGATATATGAACAAATATAAAAATGCTTGACAATAGGTATATATATATATATATAATAATTGACATTGGGCTCGCGGGTTTTACAATGCTCAATATAAATTCCAATTATTAAAAGTGAATAAGGGTATTGATTCCAACAAAAAATATATTTAAATTATTTTTTTGGAGGTAAAGATGAGACTAAGTAAGGTTGCTATATGCACACTTGTTGTGTCGATATTTATGACTAGTGGAGTTGTATTTGCTAGAAATGGAGAGAAAGTATCAGTATCTATTGATAAGAATCAAACTTCTGCGAAAAGTACAAATTCAATTTGGAATTGTCAAGGAAATCTTGAATTAGTAGGAGTAAATAAAAAGAGTTCCAAAAGGAAATTGTATGTTACATGTATGGAACAAAAAGATTATGCAGCAGACCGTAAAGAGGAGGAATTGAAACTTAATATAGATCAAAGTCAAGATTATACATGGGCTTTAAGTGCAGAGGAAAATGGAGAAAAATTCTACGTGAAGTTGAATCCAGAAGGACCTCTCGCAAAGGGATGTGTCGGTAACGGAACATTATATGACTGATGTATAATTATTAAGGGGGCTGTGAAATCAGCCCCTTTTATAGTATGTGTTTTTGAAAGTATGTATGATTAAATGAGGTGTAGAGATGAAGCGATTTTTGAAATTATTCTATTTAGAAATGATGATTAACATACGGACATTAATTTATTATATTCTTATTATGCCATTGATATTTTACACATTCTTCAGCATAAAAGATGGATTGGGAGACATTACAGCATCTGCGTATGTTGTACAGATACTAATTGTTGGAACTATGATAGTAGGATATCAGATTTGTACACGTGAAGAAAAAGATGAGTGCAAAGGCATTTTATTAATTAGCAAATGCCGTATGGAAATGGTGAATGCTCGTGCATTAGCAGCAATTGTTTTTAATGTGATTTTTAGTTTGATAGTACTTCTCGTAATAGTTATATTTTATTGTGTTGGGGTAAAAGAAAAGTGGCTAATTAATGAAGTTATTATGTATTGGTTTATATACTTTTTTTTGGTTGCTATTATTTCTACATTAATAGGTCAAATTATAGGAAATATTATTAACAGCAAATTGTCGTATTTGCTGATTATATTTATTAGTGTTGCAATAGGTGCATTAGGAAAAGAATTTTTGGAATTATTTGGAACCACGTTGCACATCTCATTATTTAAAAAAATATCGGGATATATCTCTGTTGGACAGTATGATGCGTTTGAAAAAATTAATTATTTATATGGATTAGAAATTGAAAGTAAAAGATTGTTCCATAGATTGTTATATATAGCATTACTTGTTATTATTCTAAAAATAGTAATGTGCATAAAACAGAAGTGTAATGTTAGTGAGTGTATTAAGCAAATTGCTGTTTCGGGAATAGTATGCATTATTGCTTTCATGCTATTCAGCAATCCAACTTTTTGTAGAAAAACCGGTCATATGGAAGAAGAAGGAAAATATTTGACAAAATCTGTTGATATGTGTGTTGACGTTCGAAAAAAATTGAATGTTTCAGTAAAAGAACAGATTGAAATATTGGAGGATACAAATTTAATAGAAATGACTTTATATCATAATTTAAAAGTATCATCTATAGTGGGCGAAAAAGAAAATATTGACTATGAACAAAATGGTGATTTTATAACTGTCAAATTTAATAAAGTTGCTAAAAAGGGTGAAGTGAAGACAATTAATATAGAATATAGCGGCTTATCATCTCAATATTTTTTTGCGGGAGAAAAGGCAACATATCTTCCGGGAAATTTTGCATGGATTCCTGTACCGGGGAAAAAGATGGTATTTAAGGAGGGTCCTGGATTTGTAGTTCTTAATCAGATAGAAAATAATGAAGTAGATTATACAGTTAAGTATAAATCATATCATAAAGTTTTTTCAAATTTGAATTATGAAAATGGAGTGCTGAAAGGTAAAAGTAAATGTGGGGTGACGTTGATTTCAGGGAACATGGAAGAAGATAAGATTAATGGAGTACACATATACTTTACTTTAAATAATAAAATCAGATACAAAAATCTGGCTTCAAAGATTTTGGATATTTATGACAAATGTGAAGAAATATTACAATTAAAATGCGATACAATAAATAATATTTATGTGGTACCTACAGATAATAATGTGTTTGGACGTTATGGTGCAAAAACTATGATATTGGATGACACGATTATTACCGGGGCATTTGAAGTAGCGGAAGGGGAAGATGATTATTTGCTGAATGAAATTTTGGTGGCAATATTAAGTAAACAAAATTTTGGAGATTTGGATTCAGAGGCACAGAATGATATATTAGAACAATTTACTATTGCGGTAAAAGAACAAGATAGAGAAAAAATAGAAAGTGTAATAAGTAAGTATGATATAGAGGTGAAGTGATGAAAATTGAGAATATTACCAAAAAATATGGTAAAAAAACAGTATTAGACAACATAAGTTTTTGCTTTGAAAATGGAATTTATGGTATTTTAGGCCCAAATGGTGCAGGAAAAACTACGTTGATGAAGTGTATAATAGGACTTGAAAAATATGATGGTAAGATAGAAGGAATTAAAAAGGAAGATATAGGTTATCTTCCACAAAAATTTTCAATGTTTAGGCAATTAACAGTGAAAGAGGCTATGATTTATATTTGTATGATGAAGGGAGCAGATGAGAATTCAATAGATGATATTTTGAAAAAAGTAAATCTACTTGAAGAAAAAGAGAAAAAAATTAAAAAATTATCAGGAGGAATGCTTCGACGATTAGGAATTGCTCAGGCGGTCGTAGGTAATCCGAAGATACTTATAGTAGACGAACCTACAGTAGGATTGGATCCAAAGGAAAGAATTCGCTTTAGAAATTTGTTGGCTCAAATATCCAATGATAGAATTGTTTTGATTTCATCCCACATTGTGGAAGACATAGAGTCGATTGCTAATAATATAATCATAATGTCAGAAGGAAAATTCAAAACGAGTGGTTCGTTAGGAGAGGTACTTAGTTTATTGAAAGGAAAAGTTGGACAACTACAAGTTGATAAAAATGAAGTCTCAAAATATTCAGAAAAAATAGTAACTGATGTAAATTATCAGGGAAGTAAGGCAGTTATCCATTTGGTAGGTGATGAACTTCCAAAATGCGAATTGATAGAACCGTCTTTAGAAGATGCATACTTTTATCTGTGTAAAGAATAGATTGCTTGTGTAATTATTATATAAAGGAATATAGGTAATAAAAGTGAAAAGAGAAATGGTGTTAGAAAGAAAAATAATGGGAATTCCCTTTGTAATTCCGTATTTTTTATATTTTATTTTAATGATATATTTTTTTTCGATAAGAAATAGTGAGAATTTATTGGGGACAATTTATTCATCATGTGAAATAAGCATTCCGTTTTTTGTAGTATGGTGGTCTGTTTATAATTTATATGAACTGAGAGAAGAAGAAGGTGGAGAAATTTTTTTTACATATCCAATTAATGTTGCTAAAAAAGAACTTAGCAAAAATTTGTTATTTACATGTGCATATGTAGTTCAAAGTTCTGTATTTTTATCAGTGGTGACATATTTATTATTACATAATGTTAATATTATTATAATTATAAATATATCATCACAGATATTATTTTTCTCGGCATTATCATTTACAATTATGATTTTGATAAGAGATTCCGGTTGGTCTGCAATGATAGCATTTGTATATGTTTGTGTAGGTTTGTTTACATATGGAGAAATGCTTGGAAAAACAAATATTTTTTTGTATGATTATAATTCTGTAGATACAAATTTAATAGTAAATAACATCGTTAAGTGCCTGTTTTTTTCTTTTGTATCATATATCGTGGGGTATATTCTGTTGGACAAAAAAATAAATATCAGATAGATTTTTTTTAGGCGTCTATTTGAGATAATATTAAAAATGATACCGTTCAAAGGGGAAACGTTACCGTTTGAGGGGGAAGTGGTTGAAATGTAAACGGTTCCATTGTATATTGTAGTTACAAGACAAGAATATATTTTTTAAATATCAATTTAAAAAATAATATTTCAGTTTTCCGTTTTTTCTCATTTTTCCTTTGTATATGATTTATATCATATAGCGTAAGACCGCTCGAGAGAGCGGTCTTTTCGCGTCATCAAAATATCTAATTCCCAAATTTCCAAATACTTATTTTGTTAAATTCAAAATTCATAAATCACCTGATTTTACAGCACCTAAGTTGTTCTACATTGTAGACATATCAGTAGGGGTAAATTATAATGATAGTGTGCCATTTATAATAAATATGATAAGAAAGAATAGTATTTATGAAAAGACAAGTTGACTTATTAGACATATCGGATGGAAAGTTATACGAAAGTAATGATATGGTGAGAGCAGACTGTTTTGGGTGTGAAGGATGTTCAAAATGTTGCACCGGAATGGGAGAGTCCATAGTGCTTGATCCCTTTGACGTATTTAATCTTACAGCGGGGACAGGTAAGACGTTTGAACAGTTGCTTGAATCTGAAATTGAGATGAATGTAGTGGATGGTATAACTCTTCCGAATATTTGTATGAAAAGTGGAAAATGTGGCTTTCTAAAGGGTGGCAGATGTGAGGCCCATCAATTCAGACCGGGAATTTGCAGAATGTTTCCTTTGGGAAGGTATTACAATGAAGAAGGATTCAAATATTTTCTTCAGGTCCATGAATGCCCTGTAAATAATAAAGGGAAAATCAAAGTGAAGAAGTGGATAGGTTATCCTGATATTAACGGATACGAAGCATATATAAGATGCTGGCACGAGTTCATGATTGACCTCCAGGATAATCTTGCAGATCTTTCAGAAGATAATGTCAGGGTTCTTAATTTACTAGTGGTTAAGACTTTTTACCAGACACCTTATGGTGATGAATTCTTTGAGAAATTCTACGACAGAATGAAAAAAATAAAGGAGATGTTGGGACTGTGAGATGAACAGGCACATATAAAACGGAAATAGCGAGAACAACATTGAACCTTAATAGGAGTGAAAAATATGGGAGAAATTAGAAGAATTGCATTGCTTGCCAGCGGAGGAGATGCTCCGGGGATGAATTCAGCACTTCGCGCAGTTGTGTTTAGCGCGACCAAAGCAGGAATTGAAGTGGTGGGTGTGTATAGAGGGTACGATGGCCTTATTGATTGGGAAACTAAAGTACTTACGATTGATGATGTAAGAAATATTAACAATCAGGGAGGCACATTTTTATTTACGAGCAGAAGTGAAAGATTTCTCAACAAGATTTACAGAGAGAAAGCTGCTTCAAATCTAAGGGAGAATGACATTGATGCGGTAGTTGCAATCGGAGGAGACGGAACTCTCAGAGGTGCCATTGAATTTTGCAAGGAAGGCATTGATATTATATGTATTCCCGGAACAATTGACAGAGATGTATCCTGCACGGAATATACGCTGGGATTTGATACAGCTGCTAATACAGCAATGGAAGCAATCGACAGAATCAGGGATTCTTCCGTTTCTCACGGAAGATGCAGCGTTGTGGAAGTCATGGGGCGAAAGAGAGGGTACATTGCTCTCTGGGCAGGAATGGCTACATCGGCAGATGCTATTTTGCTTCCGGAGAAGTGGGACGGAAATTATGACAGTGTTACGGATGCCATAACCAGACGTCATGCAGACGGAAGAAACAGTTATCTTGTTGTGGTGGCAGAAGGTGTTACCGATGCACAGGCTCTTGCGGATAGGATTCGAGATAAGACGGGGTTTGAATCGAGAGTATCAGTTCTCGGATATCTTCAAAGAGGCGGTCAGCCAAGTGCCAAGGACAGAATGTACGCCTCACTCATGGGAGCCTATTCCATCGAGATTTTATTGCAGGGAAGGCAAAACAGAATTGTGGCAATCAAGAACGACAGACTGATAGATTATGATATTGCAGAGGCAATAAAAATAAATAACAACCAGTTGGATTCGTTCCAGTATGAACTAAGCCTGATGCTTCAGGAATAAAAAACTGAAATAAACAGAAAATGCACAGTGATGTGAGAAAATAAAAAAGCATATTTGTGAAAAAGAATAATTAAAAACACATTTGTGAAAAGAATAATTAAAAACACAAAAATGAAAGGGGATTATAAGAAACATGGAGAGATTATTAAAAAGAACATTGAAAGTATCATTAAAAAAATCATTAAAAAAGGGAATGGCAGTTGTGCTGGCAGCAACAATGACACTTTCAGTTGGAACAGTCGCAAATGCAAAGACAGTTAAACTGTCTAAAAAAAGCGTAACAGTAGCAGTTGGTGAGACAAAGACAATTATAGTTAAGAACCTGAATGCAAAAAAAATTAAGAGTATCAAAGCTGTATCAGATAATAAAAAAGTTGCCAAAGTCAAAAAGAATGGAAAAACCAAAATAAAGGTCAGCGGTGTTAAAGAGGGAACAGCCAAAGTAAAGGTAACATTAAAGATTAAAAAAGGAAAAAAAGTACAGAACAAAAAACTGATTTTAAAAGTTACAGTTACAAAGAATAGTAAAAATGCAAACAAAGAAGCAAATAAAAAAGTTGAAGAAACAACAAAAGAGGAGGAAACGACTATGGCAGATACTTCTATTTTAAATGGAAAGACTATTGTGTGGCTTGGCTCATCGGTTACAAGGGGATACGGTTCGAACGGATACACTATGGCAGACGGAATTGCTGCAAAGCACAGCGGAACAGTCTGTGAAAAATATGCGGTTGACGGAACTACACTTGTAAATGAGAGCAGTACTTCTTACGTGGCAAGAATGATGAATGAGATTGACACAAATAAGAAGATTGATATTTTTGTTCTTCAGTTATCAACAAATGATGCGACTAATAAGAAAACTATCGGCGAAGTATCAACAAGCACTGATATTAAGGATTTTGATGACAAAACAGTGGTTGGTGCAATGGAAACAATTATTGCATATGTTAAGAATACATGGAATTGTCCTATTGTCATTTACACAAGTCCTAAGTATGCTAACACTCATTATGAGCAGATGGTTCAAAAAACTTACGATGTTGTGAAAAAATGGAATATAGGACTTATTGATTTGTGGACAGATCCTGATATGACACCTGCAAAATCGGGATACATGAAGGACGCAATTCATCCGACAAGACTTGGATATGATAATTTATGGACACCTAAATTTGAGGCATATCTTGCAGAATATCTAAAGAAGTAACAGCACGTATGTGTTCTTAAATTACATGCAGGAAAAGAGGAATAATAATGACACGGATGATGGGAAGATATCTGTTCAAATTGTTTATAAGACTGGGTATATTTGGAACTATTCTATCAATTTATTTATATGATAAAGAGCATTTGAGAGAACTGGTAGTACAACCTATTTCTATGGGGATTTGTTTTATGCATGTTGTGTGGCTCATGTTTATGGTTATGATGCTAAGACATTTATTCCCGGGAGAAGTTGTCACCATGGCATTAAAAAAATTAAAGGCGCAGCCAAAGCCGGCGCAGGAAGTCGGTAAGGAACTGGAGATGTACAGATTTATCCAGAATCAGAACAAAAGGGCATGGATGGTTATGCTTGTGTGGCTGATTTTTAACGGTCTTTGGGGACTGCTGTATCTGTTTCATATTATTGACGAGACAGACCTTGTAATGCTGTCAGTATTTTATTTTGTATGTGACTATATATGCATTCTCTTTTTCTGCCCGTTCCAGACATTTATCATGAAAAATAAGTGTTGTGTCAACTGCAGAATATTTGATTGGGGACATTTTATGATGTTTACACCGATGCTTTTTATAAGAAACTTTTACAGTTGGAGTCTGTTCTTCACATCCGCTGTAGTTTTAATTCATTGGGAGATAAAGTACATAAAATATCCTGAAAAGTTCTGGGAAGGAACAAATGAAAATCTCAGATGTGTGAATTGCAAGGATAAGACATGCAAAATGAAGAAGAAGATAACCAAGGCAATCATAAAAGACTAATTAATTAAAAAAGCAAAAGTAAAAAATAAAATGCATAAAATTAAAAAAGCAAAATATGTAATATAAAAATATTTGATTGTAAAATCTAAACGCAAATATACATGATTGCATAATAGTAATTGACAAAATACAAAGATAAAAAAGAAAAAATTTCGGAGGGAATATGTTACAGATTGAGCGTTTGACAAAAGAGTATGGGGGTAAAGTTGCAGTTAAGGATTTGTCGATTCATATCAGTCCGGGAGAATTATACGGGTTTATAGGACACAACGGAGCCGGTAAGACCACGACTATCAAGTCGTGTTGCGGCATAATTGATTTTGATGAAGGTGAGATAAAGATTGATGGGATTTCCGTCAGGGATAATCCCATCGAATGTAAGAAAAAGATAGCATATATTCCGGACAATCCGGATTTGTATGAGTATATGACAGGAATTCAGTTTTTAGATTTTATTTCTGATATTTTTGGAGTTGATAAGCAGACGAGAAGCGAGAGGATAATTAAGTACGCAGACATGTTCGGAATAACAGACAGTCTGTCTGAATTGCTGTCAGGATACTCTCATGGCATGAAACAAAAGCTTGCCATTATTTCTGCCTGGGTTCACGAGCCGAAACTTATAATTATGGATGAACCATTTGTGGGACTTGATCCAAAAGCGGCATTTACTTTAAAGGAGATGATGAGAGAACATTGTAATAACGGTGGTTCTATTTTCTTCTCAACTCACGTGCTTGATGTGGCGGAAAAGTTGTGCGATAAAGTGGCGATAATTATAAAGGGAAACCTTGTAAAGTGTGGAACAGTTGAAGACGTAAAAGGTGATTCTTCGCTGGAGAGTGTCTTCCTTGAAATGGAGGGCAGCAATGACTAGAATTCTTATAAAGTCGCAGTTACTGCAATTTTTCAGTTCATCATTTTTAGATAAAAAATCAGGCAAAAGAAAGTCACAAATCAGCACGATAATAATTAATGCCTTAACTGTTTTTACAGGTATAATGGCAATTAATGCCGGCATGCTAAAGATTTCTAAAGAACTGATTTTACCACTCCATGAATATCATCTGGAGTGGCTTTATTTGCTCATGATTAGTTTCCTGGCAATTATCGTGGGAACTATGATATCGATTTTTAGCACACAAGAAGTAGTGTTCGCACCAAAGGATAATGATTTGCTACTGGCTCTGCCGGTTCCTGTCAGAAGCATAATTGCAAGCAGATTGAGTTATATTTACATAATTGGCGGAACAATCAGTACGCTGATAATGATACCGGGACTTATAATATATTATTTTAATGTTCAAATCAGTGTGAAAAGTATTGTGGCATCAGTATCTTTGGTGGTGATCGTTTCAATATTGGTGCTGATGTTTGCAACAATTGGCGGATGGGCATGCGCTGCATTTATAAGCAGCAACTCAAATAAAAATAAGAAGCTGACAAATGCGATAATGACGTTTGGGTCTTTGGCCGTTTACTATTATTTGTTTGTAAAGATAACAGAGATTTTTGGACAGGTCATGGACAATGCGGGAGGACTGGGAGAAAAGGTTCAAAGCAGCAATCAGTTGATATATTTGATAGGAAGGGCGATTTCCGGAGACATTGGTCTGCTAATTATAATTTGGATAGTCGTAATTGCTGTTGCGATGTTTTTGTTTATTATTTTTGAAAAGAAGTATCTTGGATATATAACAAGACAAAATGCCAGGGAGGCAAAGGCTTTTGATGTCGGACAGATAAAAGCAAAAAGTCTGACAACCGCTTTGTTGTTTAAAGAATTTAAAAGGTATTTGTCCTGTGGAAATTATATTCTTAATTGTTCATTTGGAACAGTGTTTATGATGGTATTATCCGTGTTTATGCTGTTTGAGGGGAATGATATTTTTAAACTTATTGAACTGATGATTGATTCAGAAATAAATTATGTTCCGATACTCAATATTTCGCTTATATGTATAATGATATCACTAAATACCATAACAGCTCCTTCAATTTCTTTAGAGGGAAGGAATTTATGGATATTAAAATCTCTTCCGGTAAGTGAGTGGACAATCATCAAAAATAAAATTAAACTTCACTATATTATAACAATAGTACCTGTGCTACTGTTTGATGTAGAACTGCTTGTGCTGGCAAAACTGGATTTGTATGTAAGTGTAATGACGATTCTTATAACAATGCTATATCCGTTATTTACGGCGGGTTTGGGGTTATTCATCAATCTTATGAAACCAAAATTGAATTGGACCAATGAATCTGCAGTGACAAGGTTAAATATGGGAATTATCGCAGCCATGGTAATTGGCGGGGCGATTCCTGTAATTATTATGATGGGCTCAATAAAAATAATATATTCATATCAGATTGAAAATGCAACAAAACCGTTAATGATAAGTTTCTTACTGCTAGAGACTTTTGCGGTTGCGGGAATGCTGGTGCTGTTAAAAACAGTTGGTGTAAAGAAGTTGAGAAAAATATATTAATTGAAAGTAGATTGAAATACAGAAAAATATATTAACTGAAAGTAGATTGAAATACAGAAAAATATATTAATTGCAAATGAAATACAGATATTATATTAATATAATTTGGAGATGACATTATGATTATTGGAGCAATTATTTTAATATTGATGGTGGCATATTTATTTTTGCTTAAGCCAAACTCTGGAAGAAGGGAGCAGCTGAAACCTTTTGAGGATACATATATAGCTCACAGGGGATTTTTCGATTATGAGAATGCCCCTGAAAATTCCATGCCGGCATTTGTCAGGGCTGTTGAAAAGGGATATGGAATTGAACTGGACGTGCAGGCAACAACAGACGGCGAACTTATGGTTTTCCATGATGCTTCCTTAGAGAGAATGTGTGGTGTAGACAGGAAACTGACAGATTGCACTTATGAGGAACTTATGACATTCAGGCTTGGCGATACCGAGGAAAAGATACCAAAATACACTGATGTGTTATCAATGATATCAGGTAAAGTACCGCTGTTAATAGAAATTAAACCTGAAGGCGACTACATTGGCACCATTGAAAAAGTTACTGATGTAATGAAGAGTTATGACGGCGTGTATTGTGTACAGTCCTTTGAGCCGAGAGTACTTGGTTGGCTTAAAAATAACCGACCGGAGATTTTGAGGGGGCAGCTTTCCATGAATTTCTGGTTCAGCAACAGTGATTTGTCTCCTTTAAAGAAAATATTAATGTCAAATCTGTTACTTAATTTTTATGCAAAGCCGGACTTTATTTCCTACAAGCAGAAACACGCTGCGCAGCTTTCATATGTTATATGCAGAAAGTTATTCAACGTGGCAAACGCAGGGTGGACCATCAGATCACAGAAACAGCTTAAAAGAGCAAAGAAGAATTTTCAGATAATGATCTTCGACAGTTTTGAACCGAAGTGATAAAAATCATAAGTATCAGCATGGGTGCTAATCGGGATGAAAACGGAAGTATCAGCATGGATACTAATCGGGATGAAATCGGAAGTATCAGCATGATTGATAACTAAGAAGCAGATGTTCCCCGCCTCTATACAAAGTGAAGGTGGGGGTAAGAAGATAAGAAAGAAGATAACAAAATGATAGATCAGTTTTCAAGAACAAAACTTCTCATAGGAGAAAAGGGCGTAGATAAATTGGCAAATGCCAGAGTTGCGGTATTTGGAATCGGAGGAGTCGGTGGATATGTGTGCGAGGCTCTCGCAAGAAGCGGGGTTGGCCACTTCGATCTGATTGACAATGACACTGTAAGTCTTACCAATATCAACAGGCAGATAATAGCTCTTCACAGTACAGTCGGAAAATATAAAACAGAAGTTATGCGGGACAGAATGCGAGACATTAATCCTGAGGTTGAGGTAGAGATACACAACTGTTTCTTCCTTCCGGAAAATGCAGATGAATTTGATTTTTCGAAGTATGATTATGTGGTTGATGCAGTTGATACTGTGGCGGCAAAATTGTCTGTTATTGTAAAAGCAAAAGAAGAAGGCGTACCGGTTATAAGCAGCATGGGAGCAGGAAATAAACTTGATCCGACGCAGTTTAAGGTTGCTGATATTTACAAGACAAAAGTATGTCCTCTTGCCAAAGTTATGAGAAGAGAATTAAAGAACAGAGGAATTAAAAAATTAAAGGTAGTATATTCGGAAGAACTGCCTGTAAAGCAGGATGAAAAAACTGTAAAAGCCTACAACGAAAATGATTTTGAAAATCCTGAAATTGAGAAGAAATCAAACAAGAGAAGTACTCCGGGAAGCACTGCATTTGTGCCTTCGGTTGCAGGTCTGATTATAGCAGGAGAAGTAATAAAAGATATTGTAAATAAGAATTGAAAAAGATAAAAAACAAATGAAATCTGCATGTTTTAATTTGTTGAAACGGTCTCTCCAAAATGGTATTATAGAAGTATGTAACAAAGCTTATTAGGGCTTTGATTTGTACGGACAGAAACGGGATAATATTCCATATAGAAATGAACATATGAAGGTGTCATATAAGCAAATACATATGAAGGTGTCACATAAGCAAATACATATGAAGATGCCTTATAAACATAGCATATTTGTGTATAAATGCCGGGGCACTCCTAAAATTATTATCTAATTGCAGTGAACGGCAGGCGCGGAAGGGAGGCAGTATGAAGCATGTAGATATTACTGAAACTAACCTCAAAGAAATCTGCAGATTTGAGAGAAACCTTGATGATATCATGGGTGAATCCATCAGGGCTAATTTTGTCTGCAAATCACATTACAGAATTACTGCTGAAGATGTGCGTGCGGCATTGGAGCGGGTAAAAAGAGAAAAAATAACATTTGAGCAGTTCTATGCAGAATGGTATGAACTTATTTCGGATACTTTCAAGGATGCTGTTGAGTTTTACAAAAGCATGGGTGCACATCCTATCATTGTTAGGGATGCAGAGGAGATATCTTATATAGAATATCCGGAGTATACACTGACAAAGAAAGAGAAGTATGTGCTCGCATACGTATTTGAAAAGATTGAAGAGATGTGTCACACCGCCGAAATGGAAGATTGTGTGTGCGATGTAATGGACCTTGATATGTGTATAGACTGCATTACATTCTATCTTGAGGATAAGGAAAAGCCGGTCTGGTCTCGCAGATATGTGGATGAGATTAAGACAAAGTATATAGTGGAGAGAGAGAACTGCTATGACAAGATGTCCGGAGCAGAGCTTAGTGCTTACAAGAGATTTGTTGAGCAGCTGTGCAAGAAGAATAATGTTGAGGCTCTAAGAATTAAAGGCTATGCAACTTACGGTGGAAATGAACTCTATCCTTGTGACTGGAAGAAATCAAGGGATTGTCTTTTAAAACTTGTTGAGTTGACAGATGATCCTTATCCGGCTAATACCCTTGGATATATTTACTATTATGGCAGATGCAGTGGCGGTGTCCCTGATTATGAACTGGCTTATAAGTATTTTTCAATGGGAGCTATGGGCGGAATATATGAGTCGATTTATAAGATTGCAGACATGTATATTAACGGATATTATGTTCATCAGAGTCTTGACAGGGCAGAGAATCTGTGTGCCTTTGTTTACGAGGAGAATCTCAAACTCATGGAGAAGGGAAGATTTGATTCCAAATTTGCCGATGCTGCTTTTCGTATGGGCAATCTTGCAAGATTAAAGGGAGACAATATTTACGCAATTCAGGAAGCGTATTTTTATTACATGCAGGCGGAGTACGCCATTGCAATGAGAAAGAACGTGGTGAATTATTACGGTGATTCCACCGTTGAGGCAAGAATAATCGAGGCTCGAAAGAATGTTGAAGATATTCTGGATGAAGCTGGAATTGCAATCAGGCTAAAGAGATTTGCAATGGACTATCCGTGGTTTTTCACAAATATGTGTTCAGAGGGAACAAGATGTCTGCTGACATATAAGAAGCAGAAGGATAACAGATACGAATTGACTGTTGAGCGAGTTCCGAGAATGGACACTGACAAATCAAAATCCATTCTGATGACAGTGTGCTGCGTCGGTTTTTGTAAATTAGTAGACAAGGTATCTGTTATTCTTGATGATCCTGAGACTATTTGGACTGTTAACAATGAGAAGAGTGTATTGTTTGACGCGATAAGAATGAGTCAGGATCAGGATGGTGACGGGGTTGTCGTATTCTATTTTGACGATCAGGTAGTTGCAACAATAAAAGATGGCGTGTACATTTTCAAGAAGCCAAAAGATGATTTGTCAAATGAAATTGTAAGGATGGCGAGGGTGACCTTCGGACGTACAGACAGAACCTACGATTATATTTGTGATTTAGAGGATGTAAAAGAAGGGGACACTGTTGTAGTGCCCGGTTATGATGGTGAAACAGAGGCAACTGTTGTTGATGTGTATGAGAAGAATGTGAATCTGTTGCCATACCCAATTGAGAGGTACAAAAAAGTTATTCGCAAGGCGTGATAATAGAATAGCAGGAAAGTTATATTTAGGAAGTAGAAATGAGCAAGAAAATAAGAAATTATATTGAGCAAAATGGTAAAAATAATCTGACACTGGCCTTAAAAGGATTGATTGACGGAGGACTATCAAAAGGGCTTAAGTATTATGATATTAGTGAAGATTTGAATAATGACAGACTTCTTCTCAATCTTGTTGAACTTGAGACGAGAAAAGGTGAAGGTAAATATGAACTGATAAAGCCTTTTCTTACCATGATGAGATTGTATAAAGACAAATTGGAGATATATTCCACAGAGATTGAACTTTATGATGAAGCAGCTGTTATAAAATACTATCAGAGCAATAAACAGAATGTGTATGAGACAGTAACGTTGGAACAGTTTGATGATATGAAAGACCTTATCAAGACTATTAAGAATCTTGTTGCAGAAAAGAGCAGACCGAAAAAAGAATTAACGTACTACCCTTATTCCATAAAGGACAGAAAAAATGCTGTTTTAGTAAAGAATATGGTTGTTATGATATTTATCATGTTAATAGGGTCAACATTGACTTATTATTTTTATAAACCATATATTGTAATAGGAATAGCGGTTTCTGTGGTGTTATCTCTTTTAGTGGGAGGTTTGTTAGTAGTTTTACCACATGGTAGATTTAAACGAAAACTTGCAAAGCAAAGCGACAAGTTTAGGAAGAAACAAACTAAGTAGCGCAGTGGGACAGATTAGTTTTGGAAAGCCCAAAACGGAGGTGTCTATGGAAGATGAAGATGTTGTTAGAAAAAGGATAATTGAAGAAACAAAGAACAGATTCATAGAATGCGGCACAGATTTTTCCGTGGATACCATTGCGAAAAATACTAAGACCAGTAAGAAGACAATATACCGGATTTTTGGAAATAAGAATATGTTGCTGGTTGAAATGGTGGATTCTATTTTCGAAAGCATATTTGAGCGCGTAGATCAGGTTTTTGAGGACGAAAGTTTGGAAGCGGTTGATATTCTGAGAGAATTGCTGTTTATAATATCAGAGAGTTTTTGGGGATATAATATAAGGGCGATGCTGGAACTCAAAGAAACCAAAGATAGTGGTGAAGCAGTGATTCGCGAAATGGATATGATGTTAGATTCACTTTGGAACCGGGTTGGAAAAGTTGTGGATTTTGGAGTGTCAGAAGGCGATTTGCGAAATGTTTCCGTAGAGAATATCAGATTCATAGTTGAATCAATCATGATAAGTCTAACAGATAAGATAAAAAGCAGATCCATTAAAAGAGAAGAGCTGGAAACTATTATTGATGAGTTGGTGTGTATTTTGACTGACGGAGTTAGGAATATATTTTAGCTGATGTGCCGGTGATACTTTATGAATGATGAGTTTAGGACAACTTTTTAGCTGATGTGCCGGTGATGCTTTGTGATTGATGAGTTTAGGACAATTTTTTAGCTGATGGGCTGGTGATACTTTGTGATTGATGAGTTTAGGACAATTTTTTAGCTGATGAGGTTAGAAATGATTTTGGTACTCAGAATCGATAATAAGAATATGAGGCATAAAAAAAGGTGGAAAGAAAAATGTTCTTTTCACCTTTTTATTTGTGTGTTATTTAATGAATTTAATGTTATTTAATGAATTTAATGTTATTTAATGAATTTAATATTATTCAATATCTACATGCTTCTGTCTCATGACACCGCCACAATTCTCACAAAGGAGGAAGTCGCCTTCAAGAGTGGCTCCACAGTCCGGACAGTAAGAGATAAGTTTCTTTTTGAGATAGTAAGGAATCTCAACCTGACCAACGTTGATGTCATCAGCATATTCTTTCGTTGTAGCAGAACTGCTTTTTTTACGTGCAAGATACTGGCTAGGAGAAGATACGTTCTCTCTGATGCGTCTGATTGCTTTTGCAGCTTCACTGTCAGATGACTCAACAAGATCTTCCGTAATTTGTGAAGGAGTAATGTCTGCCGAACCATCATTTTCAGAAGTATCAGCATTTACATCGTAATCGTCAAACAGATTACCGATTGCTTCATCAACATCTACAGCATCGTTGCTGATTGCAGCTTCAATCGAAGAATTCATTTCTGCTAATTCTTCCCGGTGCGAAGAATAATCAACTACGTTTGCAACAGATTCGTTATCAGCATATTCATACGAAGCATCGTCTGACATAGAATTGTCGTCATACAATGAGTCACCCTCATATAATGAATCATCCGCATATAATGAATCATCCTCATACATTGAATCATCCTCATACACTGAATTGGAATTGTTCGTTGAATCATCCTCGTGCAATGAATCCTGTGATTTGTTGTGAGATTTATTAGAATCGGCGCTTGATGTATTTCTACCTGTTCTTGCTCTTCTGGCAGAACTTTGAGTTGTTCTTGAACTGCGTGAAGATTTGTCAGGTGCCTTCGCAAAACTATAATTTCCAAAAAGAATAAATCTTATTGCGCAAACAATTAAAATTCCTACGATAATAATTGCAAATGCAACCCAATGGTGATTCTTAGAAACAGAAATCATTGCAGGCATATTCTTGAGTAGTGCAACAATCAATATCAAAGCACCGAATGTTGCGAGAATGTAATAATTGATACTCGCTAAATAATTAAAAAAATCAGCAATTCTGTTATCGGGCTTTGATGCATACTGCTTAATTCCCCAAATTAGAATCAGATAATACATACCCAACAAAATAAGTAGTATAGGTAAAATAATATCTATTTTGATGAGCAGCAGTCCACCTGTGATACACACCGCACCAAAGATATTAGATAGAATGAACTCATCTTTTTGATAAAAATTTTTCATGATAAAAACCTCGTTCAAAAGTAATTCAAAGCATATTATAGCATTAAATTGTAAATAATGCGAAATTTTTTATGTGAAAAAATGATTTTTTACAAATTATAAAAAATTAATGTGGAAAAAAAATGATTCATAAGTTGCAATTAATAGAGGAAAGGCGGCTGATTATAAGAGTTGTTGAAACATGATTAATCATGATGTTGAAACAGGATTAATCATGATGTTGAAACAGCATTAATCATGATAAGTTGAAAAAATGTGATGTATGAAGTAAAATTTAAGATGGATTATGACGTTTTTTAGTCACAGAAAGGAATTAAGAACAATGGAATATTGGGATATTTATGATGAAAATAAACAAAAAACAGGAAGGACAATGCAGAGAAATGATTGGTGCCTGAAAGATGGAGAGTATCATCTCACTGTCTTAGGCGTAATTGGACGACCTGACGGAACATATCTCATCACAAAGAGAGTAATGACAAAAGCATGGGCACCGGGCTGGTGGGAAGTATCAGGCGGAGCTTGCATGGCAGGTGAAGAGTCAGAAGAAGCTGTCAGAAGAGAACTAATGGAAGAAACGGGAATTGATGTCGCAAATTTAGACGGAGGATATGTTTTCTCATACAAGAGAGAGAATCCGGGCGAGGGCGACAATTATTTTGTTGACATTTACAAGTATATCGGAGATATTGATGATTCTGATGTTAAAGTGCAGGAAGCAGAAGCAGACGGATATATGTTTGCAACTCATGAGCAGATAAAGGAATTTGCGGATCAGGGAATATTCCTTCACTACGACAGTATCAAGAGAGTATTCGAAGACTAGAGGAAGAAGGTGTAATATGCAATACAGAAAAGATAAATACGGACGTGATATTTCCATGTTGGGATATGGCTGTATGAGATTCTCAAGAAAAGGGACCGGGATTGATATTGATAAAACAGAGAAAGAGATTATGTATGCGATTGAGAATGGGGTAAACTATCTTGACACTGCATATATTTACCCGGGGAGCGAAGCCGCGGTTGGAGAAATTCTTGAGAGAAACAATTGTCGTGACAAAGTGTATATTGCAACAAAACTTCCACAGTATCTTATTAAGTCTGAGGCAGCCCTTGACAAATACTTTAATGAGCAGCTTAGCAGACTCAGAACAGATCATATAGATTACTATCTCATGCATATGCTCACAGACGTGGCTGCATGGGAGAAACTTAAGGCACTGGGAATTGAGCAGTGGATTGAGAAGAAAAAAGCCGAGGGACAGATTATTAATCTTGGTTTTTCTTATCATGGAAATACAGATATGTTCCTTAAGATATTAAATGATTATGACTGGGATTTTTGCCAGATACAGTATAATTATCTTGATGAGCACAGTCAGGCAGGAAGAAAAGGTTTGATGGCTGCAGCAGAAAAGAATATTCCTGTAGTAATAATGGAGCCTCTCAGAGGCGGAAAATTAGTAGGTCTTATGCCTGATAGTGGCAAGAAACTTATTGCAGAACATCCAAAGAAATGGACTGCAGCAGAGTGGGCATTCAGGTGGCTGTTCAATCAGCCTCAGGTTACTTGTGTTCTGTCAGGAATGAATTCCCCTGAGATGGTTGAGGAAAATGTCAGAATTGCAGACTCGGCAAAGGCAGGAGAATTTACTGAGGAAGATTTTACTTTTATTGAAAAGGTAAAGGCTGAGATAAATAAAAAAACAAAAGTAGGATGTACAGGTTGCGGATATTGCATGCCATGCCCAAAAGGTATTGACATCCCTACTGCTTTTAAGTGCTACAACCAGATGTATACAGAGAACAAGATGTCCGGCAGAAGCGAATACATCCAGATAGTAGCACTCCAGAAAGAAATGAGTGATATTGCAAACTGTGTAGAGTGTGGAAAGTGCGAAAGCCACTGCCCGCAGCATCTGCCGATTCGTGAGAAATTAAAGGAAGCAAGAAAGAATCTCACACCATGGCACTACAGAGTTGCAATTAAAGTGATCAGAAAATTCAAATTCTGGTAAATCACACCATGGCACTACAGAGCTGCAATTAAAGTAATCAGAAAATTCAAATTCTGGTAAAGTTCGAACGAGTCTTGGACGTCATGGTAGGGGATTACATACGAAAAAGAAGAAAATAACAAAATCGTCTGAGTAAGAAATCTAAGTGCTACATACGAAAGAGAAGAAAATTGCAAAATCATCTGAGTAAGAGAACTAGGGATTGCATACGAAAAAGAAGATAATAACAAAATCGTCTGAGTAAGAAATCTAAGTGCTACATACGAAAGAGAAGATAATTACAAAATCATCTGAGTAAGAGAACTAGGGGCTACATACGAAAGAGAAGAAAATAACAAAATCGTCTGAGTAAGAGATATAGGGACTACATACGAAAAAGAAGAAAATTGCAAAATCGTCTGAGTAAGAGATATAGGGATTACATACGAAAGAGAAGAAAATTGCAAAAGCATCTGAGTAAGAGATCTAGGGATTGCATACGAAAGAGAAGATAATTACAAAATCATCTGAGTAAGAGATCTAAGTGCTACATACGAAAGAGAAGAAAATTGCAAAATCGTCTGTAAAGATATCAAGAACGTTAGAGATGAGAAGTAAAAGCAGAAAAGCAACAGAAATAGCAGAAATAACAGAAATAGCAGAATAGCAATAGAAATAGAAGAATAGCAACAGAAATAATGGAAAAGCAACAGAAATAACATAACAAGAACGACTGTTGAAAATAGGAAAAACAAAAAAGCAACAGTAACATAGAAAGGAAGAGTATGAATTCGGAGAAAAATATTTTTTACAGGCAGATTTTTAAACTGATTTTCCCCATCGTTATACAAAATCTTCTGAGTGCTGCAGTCCATTCCGTGGATGTTGTAATGCTGACAAAAGTTGGGCAGTCGTCATTGGCGGCGGTCTCACTTGCGGCACAGTATGCGAACATTTTGTTCATGGTTTATTTTGGAGTTGGAACCGGTGTGACGCTGCTTGGCGCACAGTACTGGGGAAAGAATGATATAAAGGCCATTGAACTTGTGGAGGGGATAGCACTCAGATTTTCAGTTTGCATGGGAATAGTGATGTTTTTATTAACACTGACTATTCCTGAATTGATGATGAAATTATTTACCAGTGATCCGGAATTGATAACAGTAGGTGGAACTTACCTCAAATATGTGGGATTTTCGTATTTTTGCTGGTCCATAACAGAGGTTTATATGGCGACACTCAGAAGTGTTGAGAGAGTATCCATAGTAACAGTGTTGTCATCAGCTGCAATTGTTTGGAACATAATATTAAATGCAGTATTGATTTTCGGATTGTTTGGATTTCCAAAGATGGGAGCGGCAGGTGCTGCTCTTGCAACAAGTATTTCAAGAGGAATTCAGCTGATATTGTGCTTTGGAGTTTCTTTTGCTTCAAAGAATGTCAAAATCAGGTTGTCTTATATTTTTAAGAGAAATAAGATTTTATTCAGAGATTTCCTCACAATGGTTGTTCCTGCAATGGTAAATGATATGGCTTGGGGAACAGCATTTTCCATGTACTCAGTGATTCTTGGTCATATAAGTACAGATATTGTAGCCGCAAATTCGGTTGTGGGAGTTGTGAGAAATTTTGCAATGGTATTGTGTTTTGCAATAGCCAGCGCAACTACTATATGGCTTGGAAAATATATCGGAATGGGAGATTTGAAAAAAGCGGAAAAAGACGGCGCAAGACTGTTGAATATGACGGTGGTTGCAGGTGCCATAGGAGGAGTTCTGATTCTGATTTCCACATATCCCGTTGTCCGGTACTACAAGCTGAATTCCGACATGACAGAACAAGCCATAAAATATCTTACCTGCATGCTTCTGATAAATGTTATATATATTATGGGTGGAGCAGTTAACACGACTCTGATTGCAGGAATTTTCAGGGCAGGTGGAGATACGAAGTTTGGACTTATATGTGATACCATAGACATGTGGGGCTATGCGGTGCCGCTTGGGTTTATCGCAGCGTTTGTTTTGAAACTTCCACCGCTTGTGGTTTATCTTCTTCTCTGCACGGACGAATTTGTGAAGTGGCCGTGGGTATTTAAGAGGTATAGAAGTAAGAAGTGGGTAAATAATATCACAAAAGATTATGAAGCCTAGTATAACGATTTTTAAATAACACCACCATTGAAATCTTCTAAGAGTGCTTGTATAAAGTACATGGCTGCAACCGAAAGGTATAGTTAATTAAAAACACTTATACTAGATGACAAAAATAAACAAATTATTTAACAGCAAACAGATTATTTATGAAAGCAAAAATAACTAAATGCATAAAAGAAAATAAAAGAAAATTATAAGGAAAGGCATCCGAAAAGACGGGAAATGTAAAACTGAATAAATCAAGGATGAAATTTTGAAAAGCGTGAAAACAATGATAATAAAGTCAAAGATGTCAGAAACAAGGATAATAAAATCAAATACAATAAAAAGAATTATCTCCCTGGTATTGGCAATTGTATTGATGGTTCCGGTTCAACTTATGAATGTCAGTGTAGTTGATGCAAAGACGATTAGTCAAGCTGAAGCTGAAGATAAATACTGGATAATTTCCGAACTGATTGATAAAGGAGGGGAATTTGGTGAAAATCAGTATCGAATGGCACGATGGATTGACACAGTCATTAATAATATGTCAGAAATTGACGGATATACATCAACTTCGTTCCTTCTTGATTTTTGTGAAACAATAAAGCCTAGATATAATAAGTCGGGGACGGCAATTAATAGTAGTGTTGTGACACGTCATCGTAATATCATTACAGGTATGTTGATGGGGCTTCAAGATATCACGTATCTTGAAAGTGAACATGGTGAGATTCCCAATACAATGATAAGGGATTTGTATAGCGAATATGCAGATGGTTATTCTTCTGATTTCGAGAGTGGAGACAGTGCAACTTTCCGTTGTGCTGTAAGTGACTTGGAGGTATTATGCGATTACGAAAAAAGAACTACCAGAATTCGCTATGAGAGAGAGAACATCAGATGCTTGAAATCACTCTATGAAGCCATACTTAGTAAACCGGAGCAATCGGAAAAGTGGAATTTTACAGCTATATATGGTTTCTTGAGATATTTTGCATTTGGTCCGGAAAGATTAGATTTCATGGAAAATATAGAAGAACAATGGTATTATGATTTTTTGATACATTATGAAAACGGGTTCGATGTTTGGTTAACCCCGGTAAATGAAGATACCTACTTTTGGATAGCTAAAGCAATTCATTCAACACATCGCTTTAAACTGGATTTGATGGGTGAGGATTTGAGAAATCATTATATTAATCTGGTATTGAGGGACAATTTCGAAAGTTCCGCTTTGCAATGTGATACAGATCATATGTTGGCAGAGGATGAAAAGATACCGGAAGATGCTATAATTTACTGTAATCTTATAAATGAGGGGCAGGAGCTGTTATATGGAGATACAACGTCAGATGAGGCACATGAGTGGGTGAATGATGTAAAACATGCAATAGACGCAATAGATAATTATAGTGACAGTGATTATCCACTGTATAATATTATAAATGAGTTATGGACTAAAGCAGCTATATATGAGGATGATGTTAACAGTGATAATGCTATAAATGTTATCTGTGGAATCTTATTATCGTGGTGTTCCAAATTATCAGGATATGAACCAATTAGAATGGATGTATTATATAATTCTGGAGATCTTATGTTGGAGGATATCTCCAAACTTAAAGCTTATTATTGGATTGCGGAAGTGATTAAAAGTTTGAACAACTCAGATACAGAATATCCTGAGGCAATTACAGATAAGTTTGTTGGCATGTGTGAGAATTGGTGCCTTGGAAATATTGATGCCAGTGACGCAAATATCAAGAGAAGATTATTGGGATATGTCAATGGACTGGTTGAATACGAAAATCATGGCGAGATATCTTTAGCAGAGATAATAGCTGATTATTTAGTTCAGGATGGTGAAAATATAACAAATGGACACAATTCATATGACAGTTCTTTTGCAAAAGACTGGATTGATAATCTGAACTATTATCTGCAGAATACCGATAATACGGATTGCTATGATTATTTTAGCAAAGCTTACGAGAGTTATTCTGAAAAGAATAAGGTTGATGACTCAATTATCAAAGTTGTGTCAATGCTTAGAGTGTACATATTAGAGGATATTTATATTGAAGGAAATATCGGATCTTATCTTAGGAATGAATATGAAAATAATACTATGAGCCGAGATGATTATTATAGGTGTGTGTATCTTTACAGAATGAGAAGACAGCTGGAAATGCATGAAAGCCAATATGATTATTATGTAGTTTATTATGAGTTGTTGAATAGTATTGATCTTGCATTAGCAGATGCCGAATACAGTCTGCAACTAAGTGATACATATAGCTTAGATGACTTTGAAGATGATGAGAAAAATGAGGAGAAAATGCTTCTTTCTTCGTCTTTGCGTTATTATGATTCAATGTTTTGGGAAAATGATACGCTTAAAGAAAAGTTCTGCCACGGTTTTGGAATAAAGGCAAAAGAAGTATTACAGGAAAACAGTGACAAAATCCCATTTGACGAATATATAATCGACAAGTGTGAAGAACTTATTAATAGTAACGGCAATATTAGTTATAGCGATATGCCCTACAGATATACTGTTTGTAAGGTAGGGGCAATGCTCCGACACCTTATAGAGGAGGAAGATGAGTATGGACCGAATGATGCGAAGGAGATTTATCAGAAAATCGAATTTGTAAGAGACCGTAAGGCAAATTTATTTGATAACAGTGAACTGCAGGACACAATTATAAAGGATGAGTGGTATTCAGCATTAATTAAAGCTTATTTATTCTGTCACAGTTTGGATGAAACAGACGAGATAACTGGACTAATGGCACTTATCAGGGCAGAATTTGAAAGAGATGACTACTCAAATATGGAGGAGGCATCGAACATTGACAGAATATCGGAATTATTTTGGCAAGTAGCTTATTGCAATGATGTATATGTTAAGGTTGATGGATATCAGATTAGTACATCATACGGTGGACACAGAGTAATATATTCAGTGAACGACCCAAATAATAAAGTTATTGAGGCAGGTCTTATATATGGGCTTGCAGACAGTACAAGCGTTGATGACATGAATATGGAAACTGAGAATAATAATGTTTATTCTTTCAAAGCGACTGAGAGAGGAAAAATAAACAGCGTTAATAACACAGCAACCAATCAGGTCTATGTGATGACAATGAAATTTATAGAAAATGTCAATTATTTTAAAGCGCCAATCAGAGTAAGAGCTTATGCAAAGGTTGAAAGCGGACAGTATGCTTATAGCGATGTGTTCGCGGTTTCGGTATTTGACATCGCCTCAGTTTTGTATGACTATTCAATGATGAACAGTAAAGAAGGTCATGAATATTTGTACAATAACATTTTGAATAAATGTCAGCCGGGATATAAGCTTGTAGAATATTAAATGGTAACTATTCAGCCATGCACATAAAAGAATAAATATTATGAAAGACTGCTTGCAGGATTTCAAATATTTATTCTTTTATGTATTTGGGGAACCCAAAATCAGCGAGATACGCGACAAAACTTTTTTGTCGCGTATCTCGCTGATTTGATATCCGAAGGATGAAAATCACGAAAGCTTAGCAGCTTTGCGGATTCGAGTTGGCATTGCTGCACCTACTTCTTAGGAAGCAAATCCTTTGGATTTGTTTTTGCTGTGCCGAGGATTGCAAGTCCAATGGAAAATACGGCAATAGTAGTTGTTGCAAGAACGCTGGTCATAACCTTCAAAAACTCCTTGTTCTCAGAATCTTTTCTGTCAGCTGCCTGCAACATTCTGGACAGCTTGTTGAGAATGATTTCCTTTTCCTGAGCGGAGAGATCATCTCTCTTGAGCTGTTCGTTGAGATTGTCGATGGTCTGATTGTACATATCGAGAACCTGTTTGTTGCTGCTGCTGTTCTCCTTGAGAGCAGTATCTACAGTGTTTTGTACACTCTGAAGAGCTTCCTTTGCATTTGCGGAAAAATCAGGAAGGCTGTCCATGATTTCCTGAGCAGCTTCAGGGCTGATATTTGGAAGCATTGAACCAATCTGGAGAAGCTGCTTTTGAGTTATCTCTTCCCAGTCTGTAATTTGAAGTTCATTCTTTACTTCGTTAATATCGTCAATGGTTTTATCACTAATATCGTGAATTGACTTTTCGTATATATCATCGACAGATGTATTGTTGATATCATCAACAATGTTTTCGTTTGTTTCGTTATTGGCCATATGCATACCTCCGTACAAAATTGTAATTATAACTCATAACTATTTGGAATTCTGCAAGCAGTCTTCTCAGTGGAAGTACAATATCCGACTGAGAATAAAGCCTTCGGCGGACTGCAGAAATGCGAAAGATTAAATGTTCGAATACTGCATCGCATACAGTTCCGCAATCTGTTGAACCAGAATAGTAGTTTCAATGAGAAGGTCAGTCTGTTCTCGGTCGGTCAAATGGTTATTCAAATCACTGTGTAACTTGAAGTCATTGTAGAATGACATCGCCTCTCTGTAATAATCTTCCAAAAGTTCCAGCATGGCATCTCCAAGCTGAGTCTGAATAGTTCCGTGAAGCATATCATTCACGGAAAACTTGACAGAGTCAACATTGAAACGCACATATCCAATCTTTGATTCGAAAGACTTTGCAAACAGATAACCCAGCATATTCTTGACTGAAACGGCAAAATCCTGTTCTGCGTAATTGAGAATAGATTTGACCATATGGTTGGCAATGCTGAGATAGTGATCTCTATTCTTGCTGGTAGAAATATATTCATAATTAGAATCTTCATCTTCAAGGAAACCTAAAAGATTACTTCTTGAAATGATAGATTCTGTAAGTTCATAAAGTACCGTGTCAAAGGATTTGACTTTTTCGCCTTCTGAAGTGTCTCCATCCGAATGAACATTATCAGAATGCTTATAAGTGTCAGAAGTCTCCTTTAATACTTCAGGTTTTTCGTTTGTACCGTCAGGTGAAGAAGCGTCTTCATAAACATCATTTGGAATCAAAAAGTCGTAATCGCAACCTGAACGACCTGTTATGAGAATCTTCGAAATCTTCTTCTTGTTATCATCTTTTCGCGTGTCAATAAATAATATCGACTTAACTGATTTGACTCCGTCAACTGAAAGTGCAAGTCCGGTCTTTCCCTCTCTGTAAGGAAAATTAGAAGCGCATTCGAATGTATCGGAGATAGTTATAAATCTGGTTGAAAATGTGTTGCTGGAATTGGTGTACACACTTTTGAGGTAATCCATAATTGCCTGCTTTCCAACAACCTTACTTCCGGAATCTTCAGAAACAAGTGCACACTCATCAGAAAGAACAGATTCAAGTCTCTCAAAATCTCCGTTTGCAAATACAGAACGAAGAAGCATGAGATGATGCTTCTCGTCGAATATGCGTCCCTCCTGGTAATCAAATATGGCAACATCACCGGACAGTAGTAAATCAGCAGAAACAATAGCCCCCTCTTTTATATTGTGGCGCTCGGCCTTATCAACCTGATTCATGGTGTGAGCAATCTCCAATTCGCCAAAGTTTGTGTCAACAATGCATCGAATAAAAGAATCAACATCTTCGCCATTTGTATTTACAACCCCTTGATATACTTCTTTGACAACCGCATGAAGGGTCATTGTGTCTTCGCCTTCACCCAGCCTGTATTCGACTCCCGGGGTGGTGTTTCCGTACTTTTTTAAAAAGTTGAGAGGTGCAATGTGGTTAAGTGCAACTCCCTGATAGCATCCCAGATCATTTGCTTCCAATGTATCGAAAAACTGATAATCGTTTTCGTAGTAATGAATCGAAGACGGATATCCCA
Organism: Lachnospiraceae bacterium; assembly: GCA_024698345.1. Classification (GTDB taxonomy): domain Bacteria; phylum Bacillota; class Clostridia; order Lachnospirales; family Lachnospiraceae; genus SIG293. The sequence continues at coordinate 30,167 of JAILRH010000161.1, forward strand.
CCATCTGGAGTGAAAGCAAATCATCAGGAAGATAACTTGGAAGAATATCGCTATTCATAATATGAATGATGGCGCATCCAATGCCGGTGTCTGCATTCTTAACCATGCAAATCTTTCTGGAAGGTAATTGATCTTCCAGGGAAATGTTTCCCACATGGTTGAGTTTTACATTCCAGACACAGTCGGTCATACCGTGAGTGTCACAATCAAGAAAATCAAAATTGCCCGTAGAAGGATTCTCCTTAGTGTGAACGATTAACTCCATATCACCAAAATCTTTGCATATGTAGTTGTATCCGCCATAGCCTTTGAAACTATTGCCATTTTTGATTGCGGACTGGATAAGAGAAGTCAGTTCCTGTTCATTATTATCTAAAAAATCCAGACCGTAATTGCTAAAAAAATTGGCCATATTTTTCCTCCATTTTCACGAATAACACAGATAAGTTAATTATAACATAAAAAAGCAATTCTTGACAGAAAAATGAATAAATAGTTACAAAATTGAAAACAAGAAAATGCATAAACATGAAAAGAAAAATATTAGTGGGAATTAAAATAAAGAGAAATGAAATAAAAAAATGAAAAAATATAAAAAATATATATAAAAAAGAATATATACAAAGAAACATATATTCAGTGACTTTTATTAAGTAATGAACATATGCTTCTTAATTACTCTTTAATTTCTTTATTATAGATGAATACTCTTCAAGAGCCCGGACTCCGACTTTTGATATTGAGTATGTACCTCTACCTTCTTTGTTGAACCATCCGTAATAGTTGGCATATAAGATAGAAGTAGAATTTTTGATTTTTGAAATCTCACGAATGTCTTTGGTTGAAGAAGTGCCGCCAAGAGAACTTAGTGCTGACAGAACCAGTAACGCATCTTCACGGTAACCGGTAATAATCTTTGCATGAGTAACGCCTCCGGTGTTGTTTTTAACTTTGCGCCGCTGAAACTCCTCCGACAGTGATCTTTTCTTTTTTGTGTTATTCTTTCTAAATACAGAAAGGTCAGATACTATAGGTTCGCTTACAATCTCAACAGTATGAGTCCTTTTTGAGACAACGATAAGACCGATTCCAAGTCTCTTTAGAAGATATATCTTGTCCTTGAAGTCACGACTGTTAAGATTGCGTGGGCGGAATATTCCGATAAAAACAGTGTCCACCATTTTCTGTCGAAGAGCAGCCTGACGAACCGACTTAAAGTCCAGTGTCACCTTTAATTCAACAGCCACACCGGATCCATCTTTTTCCATATATAAATCAATATCATTAACTTCTCCGTCACAGACATATCCATAACTTTCGAAGTAGGATTTGATTGGATCAAATAAATCTTTTTCCATAATAGAAAATCATTCTCCACGACTAATTGTGATCGTTGTCATCATCGAAATCGTCGTGGTCATCACCATCAAAATCATCGTGGTCATCTTGATAAGACATATACTCTCTTGATGAAACTCTCTTCTTTACACGTTCAGATTCAACTGCCTCAGATAATAATTCTTTTACAACTTTTGGGTTTTTGATATTGATTAGTTCAAGCTTTGGAGCGGACTTGTCACTTGTGTCGCAAATGATGCTTCCAAGGTTGAATAACTTCTGGGAAAACTTGCGTTCCATGGAAATATCCATTACACGGTAAAGTCTTACCTCATCCTGTTTTGAGGTGAATAATCCGGAATCAACTAATATCTTGTCTTCCAGTAGTGTGTAGGTAGTAAAAGTCCAAGGTAATCCAAAAAATCTGAGACGCTTGCGGTCTTTCCATAATTGTTTCATGTGTTCGTTTTCTCCTTTCAAAACTTTCCTGTAAATTATTAAAAAATGACACTTTTTGATGTGAAAAAAGGGCAAAAATAATTTGTGCAATACAGGGAAAGCGAATGTAAATTAATATGTTCATTATATAATAAAATCAGGGAGAAAAAAAGACGAAAAAAATTGATTTTTCTTGATATTAGAATTGGAATGAATTATAATAAAAGAACATAGCGAAGAGCGGGAAAACTACAAACAACTGATTAACATAATATTAAATTTACTGTTTAATAGTTTGGAGGTATATATGAAGGAGATAATTAAAGCACTTTTGTTGACATTGACATTAACTCTTCTTTGTGGAGGAGCTGTTTTGGCGGAAGAACAGCAGTACAAAGTAGACCCGATTGGCGTTTCGTTTGAGGTACCTGATGGTACTCTGGGATATACGAGAGATTCAGGAATTAGTCCTGACCTTATGAAGGTTTTGTATGGTAACGAAGATTCGGAAAGCCACGAACAAAAGCTTCTTGATGAGATGAAGGATAACAGTGAGTATTACGTAGGATACGACGCAAACAACAATTATCGTATTTCTTTACGCTCAAAGTACACAAATACTGCCACACTTAACACAAAGAGCGATGAAGAGATTTTAGAACTTGTTGATGCAGGATTTGAAGGCGAGTTTAATCAGTATGGTATGACCATTGATTCAAAGTCTGTATTTACGGAAGATGAAAGAAAGTTCGCCGAGGTTTGCCTCCATGATGATACAGGATATTGTTGTGTATATGCTACAGTAGAAGATCATCAGGGATACTTCTATTATATTAAGGTGAAGGCGACTTCCAATGGAGTATCAGATACATATAAGTCGTTGATTAAGCAGATTGCAGGAAGCAGTGAGTTTTTCCCACCTGTTGAGGATTCGCCAAAGAAATCCGGCAATGGAGCGACTTCTAATACTTCTTCACAGAATAACACAGACATTTTTTCTCTGGTAATCAGGGTGTTTGAAGTTGTTGTAATACTTGTAGTTGTTGTATTGGCACTCATATTTATAGTAGGGCTGTTGACAGGCAACAAAGGTAGTGGAAACAGTGAGATTAGTTACGGAACAAGAAGAGATTCCAATTACATGAACCGACTCAGCAGAGTTATGCAGGATGACGAGCAGGCTAAGAGAGAGCAGAAGATGGCGGAAGAAGCAGCAAAGAAACGTGCGTTGATTGCAGAACTCGAGTTAGAGGGAATGGATGAAGAGCAGGCAAAGATGGAGGCTGAGCAGTTGTTAACAAAGACAAAAGAGCCGACTCACTCAATGCCACATACAGAGCAGGCACAAAGCACTCAAGTGCAAGATAGTTCTTTGGATTCGACGGAAGATACAATGTCTGAAGCTGACAAACCTGCAGATTCAGCACCTGCACCAAAGAGACACAGTTTTCTTGCAGATGATGATGATATGTTATCTTAGAACAGGGATGATTTTCTTGCCAGGGATGAAAGGCATGGAAAGAATGCAAATAATATAATTGATAGTTATATAAAAAGAAGGAATGATGGAAGAGTTATGTGTTGGTAAGACACATAACTCTTTGCATGTGTATAAGAATAAATGAATCAGTAATAATAAAAAGGTTGAAGGATGATGGAAAAAACAAATTTGCAGTGGTTTAAGGAAGGAATGAAAAATGGAATACCAATAGGACTGGGATATTTTGCTGTTGCATTCACTCTTGGGATTGTCGCAAAAAAAGCTGGCGTAACCGTATTTCAGGCAGGCCTTACAAGCTTTGCGCTTCATGCTTCAGCAGGACAGTATATAGCTTTTACTCTGATAGCCGGGCATGCCACTATTCTAGAGATGATGATAATGGAAGCAATTGCAAATGCCAGATATATGCTGATGTCCTGCGCAATGAGTCAAAAACTGGACAGCGATGTTCCTACATGGAAGCGATTGATTATGGGATATTTTATCACTGACGAAATATTCGGAGTTGCGGTTACAGTTCCTGAAAAACTGAATCCGTTCTACTGTTTTGGAATGGCAGCAGTAGCATCACCCGGTTGGGTAAGCGGAACAATGCTTGGAGTGGTTCTTGGAAATGTATTGCCTCTTAGAGTTGTCAGTGCTTTGAGTGTGGGACTATACGGAATGTTTATTGCGATTTTTATTCCTCCTGCGCGAAAAAACAAAATAATAGCAGGCATAGTGGCAGTTAGTTTTGCACTAAGTTTTCTGTTTAATCAATTGCCTTTATTTGCAGGAATTTCATCCGGAATAAAGATAATTATTTTGACAGTAGCCATATCATTAGGAGCAGCAATTCTGTTTCCGGTTAAGGATGAATAGATGGTTATTTAGAATGAATAGAAAATTATTTAGAATGAATAGATAATTTACGAATGAGATAAATAGATATTTTCAATTGGAAAAATAATAGTAAAGCAGTGGAGTTTGATTTATGATTTATGTATATATTTTGGCAATGGCATTAGTTACATATCTAATCAGAGTATTGCCCCTTACATTAATTAGAAAAGAAATAACAAATACTTTAGTTAAGTCGTTTTTATATTATGTACCTTACGTTACACTGGCAGTAATGACATTTCCTGCTATTATATTTGCGACATCAAGTATTTGGTCCGGTATGGCAGCACTGATAGTGGCAATGGTTCTTGCGTGGTTTGATAGAAGCCTGTTTCAGGTGGCAATGATAAGTTGTACGGTTGTATTTATTTTGGAAATATTTGTTGCATAAATTACAATATCTTATGGTGGGGGATTTGTTACAAAATGATGTAACAGGAGGGATGGAACTAATATGATTCACATCCCTCCTGTTTGTTTGAGGAAAGGATTATTTAATTGTTTTGACTTTGGACCAATTTCCGTAGTTCTTTTCTTTTCCGTTCAAGACATATGCTCTTACTTTTACATAGTATTTCTTTTTTGTCTTAAGTTTCTTGAGTGTAATAATATTTTTGTCAGTATAAACTGTCTTTGTTCTTTTTGAAAACTTTTTGCTTGTAGAATACTTAACCTGATATCCGGAAACGTTAGCTAACTTTTTTAGTGTGAGCTTCGCTTTCTTTTGGTTTTTGCTGCGTTTTACTTTCTTTATTGAAGTATCCGCAACAGAAACCTTTGTCGGGGCAACTGTGGTAGTTTCAACAGGTTTATTTGAAGCAGTAGTTGTTGTTTCTATTGGTTTATTTACTGTCACAGTTGTTGTTTCTGTTGAACCCGATGTATTAGTCTTTGCCGTTGTCTTTCCGTTATCTTTGTTGTCATCATACAATGTATTTAACGGAATGTTCATCTGAATATATTCGCAGTTTTCATAATAATCTCTGAATTCACCATGAAAATCTATATCGTAATAATTTGCTTTGTTTCTTGTAACTGAATTGCCTTTTCCATCCGACATTCTGTTAGAATAATCATCATAAATCATTTTTTTGTTTTCTTTTGGATTTCCGGCAAAAATAATTAGTCGGTCATTGACTACTGCCGAGTGAAGCGATGTGTATCCTTCATCTTTCAAACTATAACGGTCTATACAATATTCTGAAGCTTCGAATTCATCTTTTTCAAAATCATATGCATATATGTCACCAAGTCCTTCAGCTGCTGAACCGACAAAAAAGATTTTATTATCAGCCGGAATTATATTTATCGCTTCATGATTATTATATTCATTCACTTGAGCTTTACTTGCTTTCCATTCTTTTCCATCAAAAATATAGTTTGGCAATAATTCTGAAATTTCGCCGTTTTCGTCATATTTTCGATTAAAAACAGATAATAATTTGTCACCACATGAGTATATGCCATGTATAGAGGTGTCCTCAGGTATCTCTCCCAGATCGTCTGATTTAACTAATTTTACATCTTTTGAATTCGGACCTATTTCACCTTCAAGTTTGTAAACTTCAAATGGTTCATTTGCGTCATTCTGTAAAATATAATATACACTTTCATTAAATGTTATTAATACACGAGGAGTAAACCAATCTTCAAGTTCCGGTATATCAGTTATGTGGAACCATTTATTATTTTTAACATCATATCCGAATATAGCATCTGTTCTGGAATATCCTAAATCACAAAATCCTGCGTACAGAATATATCCATTGTATATGCAAAGTCCACCGGTAGCTATTTCATTATTAACAGACAGAGAATTGTCCAACTTATAACCGAACGCATCATATGGTGCGACATTCGGTCTGTTCTCCCATTTAATTGGTTGTGTAGGATCACTTGGCACAGTTCCTACTGACAGTACTTTGTCATCATCATCAATGTATACAACCTGATTTCCAACAGAATAAAATGTTGAATAAGTTGTTACATTTATTCCCTTTCCATTAATTCTTTCAGCTTTTTTTCCGACAAACTTAAAACATCTTTTACTAATGTCTCCATCCTTGGTTTTCAAAGAAATATCAACATTTTTATTGTTATATGATTCATCAACCGGAATTACAATTTTGTTGTCTGTCCTCTCGGAAATAGTTGCTTCTTTCCCATTAATCTCAACTGTTGTTCCTTCAAGAAAAGCTCCGCTTATAATAAGATTATCATCCTTAATCTTAACATTTTTCACAAAAGTTTTTGGATTGGTGATTCTTGACAAATCAAGTGTTCCTTCGGTGAGTACTTTATTTTCAAGATTTTCACTAGATCTTGTTGAACCAAGAATTAAATCCTTAACTTCAAGACTTGACTTCTCAGGGTACATGGCAGAAATAACTGCTGCAGCCCCGGTAACGTGCGGAGTTGCCATTGATGTTCCGTTATAGAAATCATATTTTCCAAATTCCGAAGAATCAACACCTTCTTTACTTACGCCTACAGCATCGATATATAATTCAAAATCGCTATCAGTTAATGGCTCAACATTTATCACAAGAAATCTTGTCTGCGATTCTGCCTGTTCTTCATTCTCAACCTCTTCATTAATTTCTTCATTAATTTCTTCATTAATTTCTTCTTTGATTTCTTCATTAGAGTTTACTTTGTTTAACCAGTTTCGCATCACTTTTGATTTATTTGCATAGTCTTCATCATCTTCATAGTCTTCATCGTTTTCATAATCTTTTTCCACATACTCTTCATCAATTGGTGCGCTTACAAAATTCCAGTAATTCTCCTCGTTATATACAGTGACGCTGCCAATATAGTTTTGATAATCAATACATTTTTCTTCGTCATTATATGTTCCTTCGTATACACTGGCAAAAGCATCATCATATTTAGAGGAACCTTTTAACTTGAATGAAATCGCATCATAAATTTGTGAATCGAAGTTATCCACTTTATATGGAATTGCTATTTCATAAGATTCATCAGACTTTGCGTTTTTTAGTGTAACTTTCAGAGATTTGTTATTCTCATTAGCTCCAAAGAATTCTTCATCACTGTAATTAAAACTGATTTCTGCAGGAGATGATGATTCATCATTGTCATTATTACAATTTATGCCTAGAAATCCTTCCATTCCAGAGAGGACAATATCATCGTAATCATTTGTTTTGGCTCCAATAGGGATAGCATCCTCACATGATTCAAAGGCTTCCTCATCAAATCCATCTTCTCCATATACATTTACTAATTCTTTATTATCATCAAATGAATAGTATATAGACGCAACATCATTTATTTTTTCCTCATCGTAAGTAACAGGATTAAAACAGTCATATGAAACGGTGGATAAAATATTGGATCCGGGTGCTGCTATATCAACTTCCTCATCGCCATAATTTGAAAATGATGAAAGCTCATCTTTTTCATTCGTCGCTGCAACCGATATTATATAATCACTATCATAGCTTGCGGGAAAAGTGGAATTTGAATCATAACCTAAATCTGCACCATCATTTCCTGCTGCAGCTACGACAATCGCCCCGTTTTCACCCACCATATTGATGAGAGACTCGATAATATCATTTCCAACATCTCCCCCGTAGGAGCAATTGATTGCTGTTATATCAACTCCTAACTTCTGGGCCTTATATATATAGTTAAATGCAGCAATTTCACCTGCATCGTCACCACATCCGTTTTCATCCAAAATCTTAAGTGCCATTATTTTAATGTTATCTGCATTTGCAACTCCGGCTATTCCAACTTCATTATCCATAGTTGCTTTTATAATACCTGCACAATGAGAACCGTGCCCGAAATCATCCATTGGATCCAAATCAAAATTGACGAAATCAAATCCATGCTCACCTCGCAGCTCTTTTGAACCCAAATTATTTGTCCACATAGCGTCTGCAAGATCTTCATGAGTGTAATCAACACCAGTATCAATAATAGCTATAACTTTTTCTTCGGATGTATTATTCTGAAGTTCTTCGCTGTCAGCATTTATATCAAGTCCTTCTTTTCCGCCATATTGCCCTTTATTGTCCAAGGACCACTGGAACCTACTCATGGCATCATCAGTATTTAAAGTCTTTTTAATGTAGTTTGGTTGTACGGATATTATATTTTTTTTATTTGATAATTGGTCAATCAGTTCTTCTGTTGAATATTTATCAGATTTTACAACTGATACAGAAATGTCTTTTCCTGATTTTTCACTTGATTTCTCAAGGGATTTTAAAGAATTTTCTTCAAAGCCTTTTCCCCGCTTATTCTTCAGGGATTTCAAAGTCTTTTTTCCAACTCCATCAAACTCATAAGTGTCCTTGATGGAAATATCCGCTCCTAAATTTTTATTAACTGACTTGCTGCTCACCACGTCACTGTAGTACATGACGATGGCTTCGCCCTCAACATAATCAGCTTTCTTAGTTGTGTTTTCGTTCTTAGCTTTTTCTTTTCCGAGCAAAGTATTTTTTGAATTAGTTTTTTCAGACAACTTTACAACTGCGTTATTATTTGTCGCACTTGCATTAACCCCCATAGTTGGAGCACCCGAAACAACCATACTTGCTGCTAAAGCTAAAGATAATCCTGTCTTGATTGTTTTCTTCATAACAAACCTCCTAATAATAATTGTGCAATTTGACCAACTTCTCCCGATAAATCTCAATTGCTTTGGTTATTATAACAACGTAATTTGGGGAAAACAATGGTATCGTTTCCATTTTTGCACTTCTCTTACAAAAAAATACCTACAACTTTTTATTTTTTGTATTTTATTTACATTTTTGCGTTTTTCTTTGCATTTTTCAAAAAACAGCATATCTGAAAATATGAAAAAAAGCCTTGAAAAAATGTGCAAATTATATAATAGTTATAGATAGTGGACTATGAGTACGGATAACTTCATACCAGTTTTACATTGAATTAGAGACGAGGAAATAATACAAAGTAAAGGAGCTAATATGAAACGAATTTTGAGAAGGGCGGAGGCGTTAGTTTGCGCTTTGGTTATTGTATTGTCTTCAATGCAGTTTACGGGAAAAGTGAATGCTGCAACAGGTGTAACTATTGAGATTGTAGGATATCAGATCAGTACGGTTTATGAGGGATTCAGGACTATTTATGCTGAGACGGACAGTGAAGGAGTTGTAAGAGAAAGGGGACTTTTATATGCTCTTTCAAGTGAAGTGTCATCGAGCCGGATGAAGCTTACGGGCAGCGATAAGGTATATAGTTTTAAGGCTACATCAACAGGTTATTCATCACATAACTATTCGAATAATGATGAAGCTGACCATTATATTATGACAATGAAGTTTATAAAGGAGCCGGATTTTTATAATGCATCGCTTTTGATCAGACCATACGCAAAACTGGCTGACGGCAGTATTGTATACGGAACAGTTGAAAAGGGAAGCGTATATCAGATGGCTTCAAGTTTGTACAGTAAAAGTCAGATGCCTACAAAGGCAGGACATGATTATTTGTATAATGAGATACTAAAAACTGTAAATCCATATTATTCTGAGGTTAATTATAATCATATTGAAGAGGAGTCAACAACAGAGGAACCAACAACGGAAGAACCAACAACAGAGGAACCAACAACGGAAGAACCAACAACAGAGGCACCGACAGAGGAACCAACTACAGAGGCACCGACAGAAGAACAGTGGGATCTTACAGTTCCAAATGGAAATAAAGCAAGCGGTGCTCCGGGTAAGCCGATTTTGAACCATGATAACTGGAGCAAAAATATGGATTACACCCTTACTGTAAATATGTGGTATGGAAACAACGGAACCAGATATATCATTTATGAAAAGAAGGGGACGGCAGGAACCTATAAAATCTTTAAAACAGCAACACTGTCAGATAATTCACCTGATGTGCAGACTGCATCTGTGTCTGTTTCAAAGACTAAGGCCGGAACTTACTTCTACAAAGTAGAGCTGCTGAATCAGTACGGTTCATCAGTTAGTGATGAAATCAGTATTGCTGTTGGAACAGTGCAGACTGCTGATATTGAAGTGGCAGTTGTTGATGAAGATGACATTGCAAAACAACATGTTATGTCACAGGGAACTCAAACTTATGATTTGACATGTGACAGTGCAACAAATCCTTCATACTCAGTTATATCAAGTAACAGAACTGTTGTTGAGGCAAGTATTGTAAATGGAACAAAATTAAGACTTCAGGCAAAGAAGGCCGGAAGAAGTGGAATAAAGATTATTGAAAATTCAACAGGAAAGACAAGACACTTTGGGGTCAAAGTTAGGAATTCAAACGGAACTATGCCTGGAATGCCATCATATGTTGCAATCGGACAGGTTACTGAGGATTCTACAGCAGATCTGTCATTCCTCAGAGCAACATCAAATGATGATACAAACAAGCGACTTGACGTGAGATATATTTATATAAATGGTGGAGCTATCGGTGGATGGCAGTCATGGAATCCGGCAGATCCGGGAAGCCGTGTGAAGAGTTATATCACAGAGAGCCTGAAACTGGGAATAGTGCCATACTTTGTGTATTACAATATTCCGGACGGTTCAGAGAGTTACGATGTAGACAAGAACCATATCAACGATGTGACATACATGGAAGCCTATTACAAGGATTTGTTATTCTTCATTCAGACTTGTGACGAGTATGATGAGGGAGAGGATGTGGGAATTATTCTTGAGCCTGACTTCCTTGGATATATGATGCAAAATGACAATGCAGATCCGACAAAGATTACCGCAAACGGTGTTCAGGGTGCGTACACTTCGGGAGTACTTAAAAGAGGTGTGGATCCTGATTTCCCAAATACATTAGAGGGAATTGTCAAATCGATAAATTATGTAATCAACAAGTATTACAGTTCTGCAACTTTTGGATGGCAGTTCAACACATGGAGCTACAGCGTGGGAGTTCCGGGACAGGGACTTATGCATTCAACAGAGATAATGGGACAGAGTGCAGGACTTTCATTTATAAAGAATGCTGCAACAATAACTGCAAATTACTATAAGAGTGCAGGAATATTATCTTATGGTGCAGACTTTATCTCTATAGATAAATATGGACTTGACGGAGCTTATGAGCCGGGGGCTGCAACAAATCCTGCATCTTCAAGATGGCTTTGGAATGCAGACCTTTGGAACAATTATCTCTACTATACAAAGACACTTCACGAAGTTACAGGCAAACCGGTGACATTGTGGCAGATTCCTGTTGGACATTTGAATTCTTCGACAGCTTCAAATCCATACAACGGTGGCGGAAGCTTTGCAGAACTTGCAAATACAGAACAGCATTATGAGGATTCTGCGGGAACATATTTCTTTGGAGATACATTTGTGACATCGGGGGCAAGACTTTCATACTTTGGAACAAATGCATGGAATGACAGCAAAGTCAGTGTTTCAGGAAACAGAATCACATACGGACCTCATATTGATGAGGCTGCGGCCGCCGGAGTTAACTGCATACTCTTTGGCGCAGGAGTTGGTAACAGTACGGATGCAGTGGGAGCACCGCCGACAGATGATTATTGGTGGATAACCAAGGCACAGAGATATTACAATTCACTTGATTGAGATGTATTATGAAATCCTAAATAAAGTGTGAAATATAAAATGCACATACAAATTCAAATGGAAACTCAAACAATAATTGAGAAAAAAATTTCAAATAATTTGCAGAAAAACGTTTTGTATTTTTGACATTAGAAAAAAAATAGTCGATAATAAAAGTGAGGGGTATTACAATTCTGATGATTTGTAATGCCCCGTTTGTTATGTTATTTGCAATTTTTCAATTGTTATGTAATTTGCAATCTTTTTGTTATGTAATTTACAATTTTTCAATTGACGTATGGCAATTTGTAGGTATATTATTAGAATTAGTGTGATTATAGACTGGAGGAATTATTGTGGATAAAAAATATATTGATATTACAAGTTATGACGGTGAAGGATATGAGCCATTGGTTCATTTTGAAAGCTGGCGCTGTGCAGTGCTTAGATACATTGATGAGCTTGAGCTTGAGAATCTCACAGATATGCAGAAGCATAACGAGACAGATGAGTTATTCATATTGTTAGAAGGAGAGTGTGTACTGTTTACAGGCGGACAGGGTGATGAACTCAATGATTTTGATGCTATCAAAATGGAGCCGCTCAAAGTGTACAATGTCAAGAAAGGCACATTCCACACACATACCCTTAAGAAGGACACAACAGTTCTGATTGTGGAGAACGACAATACATATGACTATAACTCACCAAAAATCTGGTTCGACGCAGAGCAGAAAGCAAAAGTAGTAGAACTTGGAAAGAAACTTGGATTCTAAGTAATAAGCGGATAATTACGGATAATTGAACGATTTTTATTGTTTTTTTACTAAAAATAGTTCAATAGTTAAATTAATAACAAATTAAAAACTGATAAAAGAGAGCGAAATGACTAATAAAGAGTTATTGCGCTCTTTTTTATATATAAAAATTTGTGCAAGTTGCATAGAAAATGCGCATAAAAATACTTTTATTTGTTGAAATATTGCAAAAATCTGTTTTAAATCATAGACTTAAGATATGAGTGAAAGTACGGTAATATTACAAATCAGCAATCTTTCATAAAGGGGTATTTGAAGGTTGTGGCATTTCTTCTTAATAAATTGGGGGGATCTTTTTTATAATCCCATGAAAAAACTTATATACAAAATTTTCGGCTGTTTTTAACATGAACGGGTTTATTTTTGCGTATCTAAAAACAATTAGAACTCTTTAACAGGTGATTCAATCGTATGAGTCGCCAATAAAAATAAATAAGGGAGGTTATTTATGATGATTAAGACAAGGAAAAGGAGAACCTTGGCATCAAAAACCATGTCAGGAGTACTGGCAGCAACAATGGTAGTCGGCATGATGCCGACATTTAGCGGGAACGTGGACAATGTAAATGCAGCAGCAAACGATCCATATGCCGTATCGGTAGGAAGAATGGTATATGCAAGTTCATCTGTAGGAAACAGTGACCCTGCATATGCAGTTGACGGATCAACTTCTACCAGATGGGAGAGTGCATGGGACAACGCTACAGAATGGATGTATGTTGACCTTGGAAAGGTAACACAGATTACAGGTGTTAATCTTTATTGGGAAGGCGCATTTGCAAAAGCCTACAACATTCAGGTTTCAAATGATGAGAACAACTGGTCACAGGTTTACAGTACAACAACCGGTAACGGTGGAAACCAGCAACTCAATATCAATACTCAGGCAAGATATGTCAGAATTAACATGACACAGAAACAGTTACCTGCATACGGATATTCGCTTTACGAATTTGAGGTAATGGGACTTGACGGTATTACAAAAAGACCTGTAGATTACGGAACAAATATTGCGCAGGGCAAGAATGTATCTGCATCATCACTCAGAGATATCTGGTGGATGTATGATGACAACGGAGTTATCGATCAGTCAACAGTTCTTGCACAGAACGCAATTGATGGAAAAGATAACACTCACTGGACATCAGGACAGGAAGACAAGCAGTGGATTACAGTTGACCTTGGAAGAAACTACACAATCGGAAGAGTAGTGCTTGACTGGGAATCAGATGCAGGAAAGATTTACGATATCCAGGTTTCAACAGACGGAAATAATTTTACTACATTATATAGACAGACAAGAGGGCATGCTTTCGAGACAGCAGATATTCCGCTCTATGCAACGGCAAGATATGTAAGAATGTACGGATATACAAGAGTTGAGAGCGGAAGCGGATTCTCACTCAAAGAATTCAAAGTGTATGAGTACAAAAATGGAGATGCAAGACCAACATACAGCATTCCTGCACTTCCACAGTCTCATATGAAATATTACAAAAAAGGAAATCTTATCAGCAATGATATGTACTTAGAGCAGGCAAAACTTCCTGTATACATTGATGGTAATTTGAGCGCACCAATAGACAGTAACGATTGGTGGCAGTCATCACTTATTAACAAGTTTGGAAATCCTATGAGCACATTGCCATTCAAGACAAAGTTCTCTACAAAGGGACTTTCAGTTACAACAACAACTGAAGGATGGCTTCCAACAATGGGACCAACAGATGTAAACGTATCAGTTGTAACAGAAAATGAAGTTGATTTCTCTATTATGCCGGAGAACCTTGATACAGCAACAGCTTGTGACAAGGTAGTTGCATATAGTGATTATGCTGTAACACTTGGCCTTTATGATGATACACATCAGGCTATGAAAGCTACATTTGTAAAAGGTTCACCATATATCTTTACAGAGTATGGAGACACAAGAACAGTATATCTTTCAGCACCTGCACTTGCAGAAATCTACAACGGCGCAGGAAACACAATTCTCACAAACAATCTCGATGCTGTAACTGCAGACCACATCGGAATTAAGATTGTAGATTCTGACAATAAGAACAGAACAAAGACAAGTGAGACAAACTATTGTTTGACAGTACCTGAAGGAACAGTATTTAAAAAGATTGGTAATTATATCAAGATTACATTCCCAGGTGCAAACGGATACATGTCAATCGCAACAATGACAAATAAGAATCAGATTGGAACATTCTTTGCACATGGATATGCATTCCCAACTGATACTAATGTTACATACGATTATGATGAGAATCAGTCGGTAGTAAAATCATACTACACAGTTACAACAAATCTTAAACGTGGCGGATTCTCAAATGAGACAATTCAGTGTATGCTTCCTCATCAGTGGAAACACTCGACAGATGACAATGGTTCATTTGCAACATTCACATCTGTAAGAGGAGATATGAAGGCAGTAGTTAAGAATCAGTTCCAGACATCTGCAACATTTGCAGGATTACTTCCAACATTTGCAACACCATCAAACAATGACTTTGACAGCCAAGCATTACTTGCTTATCTTTCACAGTTAGATGATGCTACAAAGAATTTGAACCCTGCAGGAGATGCATATTGGGAAGGAAAGAACCTTCATCCACTTGGAATGGGAGTTCTCATGGCAGATCAGATTGGGGAGACAGAGCTTAGAGATGCTTTCTTAAAGAGAATTAAAAAGATACTTGTAAACTGGTTTACATATGATGGACCTGATGATGTAAGTTATTTCATCTACAATGAAAACTGGGGAACATTATTCTACAAAAACAGCGAGTTTGGCGCAAATGCAGCTATCTGTGATCACCACTTCACATACGGATACTTCATGTTTGCGGCAACAGTACTCGCAACATATGACCAAGAATTCTACAATGATTACAAAGATATGATTGAACTTCTTATCAGAGATTATGCAAACCCATCTGATACAGACAATGAGTACTGCAGATTCAGAGCATATGATTTATATGAAGGTCACTCATGGGCAGGCGGATACGCTGACAATGATTCAGGAAACAATCAGGAATCAGCATCAGAATCATTATTCAGCTGGGTAAGTATGTACCTCTGGGGAGTTCTTACACAGAATGATGCATACAGAGATGCAGGTGTATTTGGATTCTCAAATGAGATGGAAGCAGTTGAACAGTACTGGTTCGATTATGACAAAGATAACTGGATCAACGATTGGCCATACGAAGTAGTTGGACAGGTATACGGCTCAATCAACTTCTACGGAACATTCTTTGGTGGACAGCCACTTTACGTATATGGAATTCAGTGGTTACCAATCTCTGAGTACCTTACATATTACGGAATGAATCAGTCAAGATGTGCTGAGATTTACGCAGGTCTTGAGAGAGATACAGACGTTGCTATGGCAAAAGCAGAGACAGTTGCAAGAAATGAAGGAAAGAGCCAGGCAGAAATCGACAAGATGATCAGAGAATATCCACATCAGGATACAGGTTGGCAGCATATTACATGGCCATTCCTTTCACAGACAAATCCGGATCGTGCACTTAACTTGTTTAATACACATGCAAGTGAAGTACAAAGAACTGACACAGCAAACACATACTGGTTCATCAATGCAATGAAGGAACTTGGTGTTAAGACAACAGATATTGTTGCAACAGGCGATTGCTCAGCAGCAGTATACAACAAGAACGGTAAATATACAGCAGTGGTTTGGAACCCAACAAACGAGACAAAGGTTGTTAATTTCAAATCAAACGGTAACTATGTAGGAAAAGCTACAGTAGGAGCAAAAGCTCTTGTAAGCTTCGAAGTATTTAAAAACAGAAACTTTGATATTGTTCAGGCACAGACACCTGTAATCTCAGTTCCAACAGGAACATATGATGATACAAAATATGTTGAGATTTCATCAGGAGCAGGAACAACTATCTACTACACAACAGATGGAACAAGACCAACAAGAAACAGCAAAGTATACACAGGTGTGTTTGCAGTTTCAACCACAGCTACAGTAAAAGCAATTGCAGTAAAAGATGGAAACATTGATTCACCAATGGCATCTAGCACAATTACAGTAAATGGTACTGCAGTATCAGGAAATGTTAACCTTGCTCAGGGCAAGAACGCAGTAGCTTCATCTGCTGAAAATGCATCAGTTGGTGCAGACAAGGCATTTGACAATGACAAGAGCACACGTTGGTCATCAGGCTTCAACGATAATGAGTCAATCTATGTTGATCTTGGAAGCAACAAGACAATCAACAAAGTAGTACTTGATTGGGAAGCTTCATATGCATCAGCATACAAAATTCAGGTATCATCAAATGCAAACAACTGGCAGACAGTCTATGAGACATCTAACGGTAAGGGCGGAAAAGAAGAAATCGTATTCGATGCAATAACATGCAGATACGTTAGAATGCAGGGCGTTAAGAGAGCACTTGCATATGGATATTCACTCTGGGAGATGGGAGTATATGAGGCTGCAAAAGTAAGCAACGTGGCATTCAGCCTTCCATCAGGAGCATACCAGGGTAACCAGACAATCAATATTAACTGTGCAACAAAGGGTGTTGAAATCAGATACACAACAGATGGTTCTACACCAAACGCAAATTCAAAACTCTACATTCCTGGAATCAAGATTAACCAGACAACAACAATCAAAGCAATCGCATACAGAAAAGGAATGATAGAATCAGGAGTTGTAACAGCAACATACACAATCAACGGTGGTTCAGAACTTCCAACAGAGCCTCCAACAGAAACTCCAACACAGCCGGGAACAAATCCTGGTGATGGTGTTAATATTGCACAGGGCAAACAGGTAATAGCATCAGGAGCAGAGAATGATGCAATGGCAGCTGCAAACGCAGTTGACGGAAATGATGGAACAAGATGGTCATCAAATTTCGCAGACAACGCATGGATTACAGTTGATCTTGGAGCAACATATTCAGTAAACAAAGTTGCAATCAAATGGGAAGCAGCTTATGGAAAGAACTACAGAATCCAGACATCAACAAATGGAACAAACTTCACAACAGTTAAGACTGTAAACGGTTCAGACGGTGGAGATGACGAAATAACATTTGACGCAACAAACGCAAGATACGTTAGAATGCAGGGTGTTGAGAGAGCGCTTCCATACGGATACTCAATTTGGGAAATGAAAGTATACGCAGGCGGTTCACAGACAGGCGGCTCAGGCGAACCTGAGACAACAACACAGGCTAATAACGGAAATTACAGAAAACTCGCAGTTTCAAATGCTACAGCATCAGGCGTAGAAAATGAAGCAATGGCAGCATCAAATGCAGTTGATGGAAACACAGGAACAAGATGGTCATCAAACTTTGCAGACAATGCATGGATTACATTTGACCTTGGAGCAACATATTCAGTAGACAAACTCGTTCTCAACTGGGAAGGAGCTTACGGTGAAAGTTATGACATCTATGTTTCAACAGACGGAAATAACTTCACAAAAGTTAAGAGCCTTACAGGAATGAAAGGTGGAGTAGACACAGTAACATTTAACGCAACAAATGCAAGATATGTAAAACTTCAGGGTGTTCACAGAGGACTTCCATACGGATACTCACTCTGGGAAGCAGAAGTTTGGGGCAGATAATTATAATGTGGAAATTATAGTTGATTATAAAACATAGTGAGTTATGTGAAAGTATAGAAAGGAGATTGTGGAATAAAAATAATAATTGAATAAAAATGAATCTGAGTTCCAAGGAAGGAAGTTCCATGGAGTGAAGTCATAAAATCAAAGGCAGGAGTCTTTACACTACGATGATATGAAAATATCTTACCGTGAGGTCTGAAAAAGGGGTAGTAGTGTAGGGGCTCCTGTTGCTGTGTGAAAATCATGTTTTAGGAGGTGAAGTTGTTGGTGGTGAGGTTGTAGGTAGTGAGGTTGTTGGGATCAGGAAGGTGACCGCGCAAACATAAGTATTGTCGGGAAGTCGGTACGCTGCGAAAAAGCAAGTTGGAGAAGGTGACCGCGTAAACCTTTAGTTTGTCGTGAAGTCGGTACGATGCGAGAAGGCAAGATGGAGAAGGTGACCGCGCAAACCTTTAGTTTGTCGTGAAGTCGGTACGCTGCGAAAAAGCAAGTTGGAGAAGATGTACCGTACAAAAATGAAGAGTGCCGATAGGTCGGAAACTGAATTACAATTAAGGGTTGAAATTGCAGCGTGATACCATAATTTGCTATCGTGAATTAACTTTAGAAATTAGCATTTAGGATTAGGATTTTTTTGATAAAAAACAGAAGAAATTTGAAAACTCATTTGGTATAATAGATGGTAATTAGTAG
>JAILRH010000169.1 GCA_024698345.1 Lachnospiraceae bacterium
GCCTGAAAATAAAAATGTCCTTATATATATATTGTACTCAAAATACAATAAAAAAACCACTTGAAAATAACTCAAGTGGTTTTTTTAAGAATAATATATATATTAGTCTTCTTTCTTTCTAAGTGAAAGCGCTGCGCCTGATGATGCAAGTAAGATTGCTGCTACAGCTCCAACAGGAAGACCTGTCTTTGGAGACTTTGTAGAACTGTCAGATGAACCTTTGTATGAATCGTCAGATTCGTCATCGCCATCATCTTCATCGTCATCTTCATCATCAAAATCTTCATCGTCATCAAAATCTTCATCATCACTTGTAGTTGCAGTTGTTGGAGCAACTGTAGGAGCGTTAGCTTCTGAAGCAGTTGTTGTTTCAACAGATGCATCTGCAAATTTAGGATTGATTGAGATGTTACCATTTACTCTGATTTTGATTGTTGTTGAAGTCTTATCTCCCTCGATAGGAGTGTAATCACCAGTGATACCCCAGTCTGCAAGTTTCTTTCCGGCTTCAGGATTGATTGTAAGTGTGATTGTCTCACCAACCTGAATTCTACCGTCATCAACTGTAACAGTACCACCAGGAACCTTTATCTCTGTCTTTCCATCAGTTGTAACTGTGTTATCACCAATCTTGATATCAGCGATTGGTGCTTCTGTCTTACTTGGAACGGTAGTTGTTTCAGCTGCACTAACTACAGGTGCTCCCATAACAGATGTTGTCATTGTTAAAACTGCTATAGAAAAAGCAACTAATAATTTCTTTCTCATTTATTCATACCTCCTAAGAATACTAAATTCCAATATAGTAATATCATACCTTTTTTTTTGCCTTTTGTAAACAAAAAAATCAATTTTTATCAAAAAATCTGTAATTAACCGGTAAATTAGTAAAAAAAATTATTTAAAATAACATAAAATGATTGTTTTCTGTATTTGAAATATTGTTATTACTATGGTTCAACGTCTTTTAGATAAAAAACGCGGAGAAGTGCTTCAAAAAGTGACGTCTCATCAGGATAGAAAGCCGCATAAATATCATCATTTTTTACCTGACCATCTATTTCGACAATATGAACATCATTGGATGATCGAACATTTGAGACAATTTCTGAACCCAGATAAATCAGACTGTTTCTGTCTAAATTCGAGTACATATAGTCTTTGCCTGTATCATATAACTGTCCTATAAATTTAGGATCATTTTGTGTAAGCAGAATTACATTGTTGGCAAATTGTCCCATAAACTGTTTCTGACGCTCAATTCGTAAAGGATTTGATTCAAGTTTTGTGACATCTCTGTATTTTACGTATGACCATGCATCATCACCTTTAAGAGTGACATAGTCACCTTTTGTAATTGTACTCTTTTCTGTCTTAATATCTTCAAGTGCAACTACTGATACACCGCCGGCAACATTGCTAAGTGGACCGATAGAGTCCCAGTTGAGTGCAACACAGTTTGTGAAAGGAAGGTTATAAAATAATCTTGATAATGAAGTTAAAGTGTTGTTACAGCTTTGCTCAGGAGTATTTCCATATCCATATGAAAGAGAAATCTGAGTGTGCTCTATACCTACTGCGGCACCGTCTTTAGCAAAAGCATCCACGTCAACCATTGTGTCTCTTGAGATTGGTATCATTGAGCACTTGTGACTTACAGTGTCATAAACCAAAATATAGATTGCATCGGCACGCCCCGATTGTCTGTCACCGGTTGAATCTGTGTTATCTAAGACTGAATTATCTATTCCCAGAAAAACAACGGACAACAGATTCTTATTGAATCGATAAGTCTCTCCTTTATATACGATTGTATTTCCGTTATTATCGGAAGTGGCATCATCGATTGTATTGACATTTACAGTTTCTTTTGAGATAAGCAGGTCATGCTTTCCCTTTGATGAATAAAACTCAAATAAAGAAAATCCGATAATTCCCATTACAAGTAGTATACATGCAATGATTATTAATTTCTTTTTTACTTTTTCGGATTTGCGAAAAACATCTTCATGCTTTTTTCTTTTTCCGTATTTGGTACGTCCGGAAGAAGAAACAATTATATCTTTGTCATATTTCTTTTTTTTGTGAACGACTTCACGCAATGCGATGTCATCATTGTTTGAATCAGAATTGTTAATTGGTTGTTTCATCATTTATTAATACCCCCTGAACAAGATAGCGCTGTGAATCAACGCTTGTACATGTACTTAATGTGATGATTTTGTCTGATGTAGCAGCTTTAAAATCTTCTCGGACATTTTGTGATATTGATTTTGGATTGTTGATTGATTTGACATAGGCTTTCATTCCTTTTTTTGTGTTAAAGTTGAAGGTATTAAGTATATGTCTGTCATCATATATGTAAGCCGAGACAATCTTATAAGTAAGAATGTGTTTTGGAATGTAAATATAAATAGTGTCATGCTTTTTGAAAAATTTAGGGTCTTTAAATTTGTGAAGCTGCGCAAACATTGTACCGTTAAGCATATTATGTCCGTAAAGAACAGTTACCGGATCTTTAAAATAAATGGAATTCAACTTCTGAGTATAGATTGTTCCCGCAAATTCATATTTTTTGTTGATTCCGTGATTCAGATAAAAGTTGTCGTCTTCGTCGTATGAGGACTGTGCAACGGGATAGTCAATGTCAGTTCCGGGAATATTAATCCAGGCGTGAATATCCGAATTCTTTTTCTTAAGCTTTTTAAAGTTAATAGGGTTGTCGGGAATTTGCGTTGTTGAAGGCTCGACAACCTCTGTGGATACTGAGACAGTAGTAGTTTTGTACTGATCAACATCATACTTAGGAGTAAATATCATTTTGACCAATGCAACCATAGAAATAGCTGATACAAAAATACATACTGCAAGTGCAATTCTTTTTGAACGATTGTTTTTCATTTCTTTCTCCTGTAAACGATTTGTAAACATCATATAATTATCAAATTTTTATTACTGTTACTTTGTATAGAAATAATATATTTTTCAACAGAATTATTATATAGATTAATGAATACAGTGTCAATTTTATTAATAAAGTGAATAATTTGTTAATAAATTGTGGAAACGATTCCAAAAATTGTGAAAATATGTTATCATTACAGTAAGGTAAGGGGAGTTTTATGGTTACAAACTTTGACAATTATAGTATTTATTTCGCATAAATGGGAGTTATGTGTGAGCCTGGTTTTCAGGAATCGGAGGTGTGACTATGAAACGTGAGTTTAAGAAATTTTATATGATTTTAATAATGTGCTTTGCAATGCTTATCAATATGTCTGTTGTATACGGTGCAGGCTATGATAAGTCTTTTGGTCAGCAGTTGGACGGAAAGGACCGGGCAAGCGGGTATTCAGTATTATTTTATAATGCTTTCAAGGATGCTTATGTATATTCGGAAAACGACGGAACAGACTATGCAGGTTTATCTAAGGTTATAACAAATGATCAGCTTACATTGAGAATTCCACTGCAAGATTGTACTTATTCATTCAAGGCGACAGACGGAGATTTCAATCAGATAGCACAGGATTGGGTTAATAATTTAAGTGAAGACGTAACAAAAGCTTTGTTTGCGTCTGTTGATGCTTTTGTAAATGATTATCCGGCAGTATATTGGTTTGATACGGCAAAGAATGATTTTACATGTGAAGTTTTGAGCCAGGGAAATAATATTACTCTGACAGTTAACGAAATTGTTATTACAGTTGGTACATCTTTTGATCATCTTTCAAGCGCTCCGAGAAAGATTAATGCCAATATTATAAATGCTGTACAGAAGATAGTTGATGATTATGGTTTGACAGATAATTCAACTGATGTTGAGATACTTAAAGCAGCGCATGATTATGTGGTTACAGAACTTAGTTACAATCACGATGAAGCGAATGCGGGAAGCAAGACTTTACCATATGCATATACTTCATATGGTCTGTTTTCTGATGATACAAATTTAAGAAGTGTTGTTTGTGAAGGCTATGCAGAGGGATTCAAAGTAATTGCTGATAAGCTTGCACAGAGATTTGGAAGAGATTTTCAGACAATCATAGTATCGGGCAAGGCATTGAATGGAAACGGGAATTTCGAGAACCACGAGTGGAATCAGGTAAAGATTGATGGAAAATGGTACGGAATGGATGTAACCTGGGATGACCAGAGTATCGGCATAATGTATATTTATTTCCTTTCCGGAAACGATTCCATCGGATATAAAGGACTATACAAAGATGACCATTTAGTATCAAGAACTTTTACAAATCACAAGTATGCTAAATCCTTTATGATTCCTAGCATTTCTGATGATTCATGTGAATTGGCAGCAAGTATCAGATTGACTTCCGAGAATCTTTTGAACCAGGGCATTGTGCATGCGACGGTAACGTTACCAACAACTCAGGATACGCAGTCCAGCTCAAGACAGCAGGCTTCAAACGACAGTTCTGCATCGAATGTAACACAGACAAATACAACTACTGAAAATACAAATACAGTTGCAAATACAGTTGCAAAAACAAACACGACCAAAACTTCTACAAAGAATACTACTGTTAAGGTTACAATAAGTAAGGCAAAAGTATCAAAGATTAAAGCACAAAAACTTAAAAAGGGTAAAGCTTGTAAACCAAGTTTCACAGTTAAATATAAAGGGAAAAAATTGAAAAAAGGCAAAGATTATACAGTTAAATATAGCAAGAACAAGAAGAAAGGTAAGGGTAAGATTCAGATAATCGGTAAAGGTAGTTTTTCCGGACGCAAAATAGTTTATTTCACTATTAAATAACCCCCATTATATTAGGGTGGACCGAGTGGCTCTTGGTCCACCCGCCCCCCCCAAAAAAAGAGAGAGTTACGCAAAAGGGTGATGCGTAGCTCTTTTTTATTTCATAGGATTAGGGTGTCAAAAGACACATTCTATATATTATATTTAAGTTTGTACCTTGAAAATTTAACACGAATTGATTAATTAAAGAGTTTGTG
>JAILRH010000054.1 GCA_024698345.1 Lachnospiraceae bacterium
AATATTTATTTCAAAGACAAAATATATTAATATTTATTTCAAATACAAAATTTATTAATATTTATTTCAAATACAAAATTTATTAATATTTGTTTCATATATCATTTTATCAATAGTTATTTTAACAGCAAAAAAGTGTTCTCATCCATTAATTAATGATTCTGAGAACACTTTTTCTATATCGATATTATTTATTTCTAAATGCTATTAGTTCTTAAAACTGTGAATTGGCGCCGGAATTCTTCCCGTTCTGTTAACAAAAGCATCACACGAGAAGTTGTTAACAGGCATAATTGGAGCATATCCAAGCAGGCCACCAAACTCTACTATCTCTCCTACTCCCTTTCCAATAACAGGAATAAGTCTTACGGCTGTTGTCTTCTGATTAATCATACCAATAGCTGCTTCATCTGCGATAATTCCAGAAATTGTAGTTGCCTTTGTATCACCGGGAATTGCAATCATATCAAGTCCTACAGAGCAAACACATGTCATAGCCTCTAACTTTTCAATTGTAAGGGCTCCCTCCTTAACAGCATCAATCATACCCTGATCCTCACTGACAGGAATAAAGGCTCCACTTAATCCGCCAACGTAAGACGATGCCATAACTCCACCTTTTTTAACCTGATCGTTGAGCAATGCAAGTGCAGCTGTTGTTCCAGGCGCTCCAGCTCTCTCAAGGCCGATTTCTTCAAGAATATCAGCAACCGAATCACCAATAGCAGGTGTTGGAGCCAACGACAAATCTACGATACCAAAAGGTATTCCAAGTCGCTTTGAAGCTTCACCGGCAACAAGTTGTCCAACTCTTGTAACCTTAAAAGCTGTCTTTTTAATAGTCTCGCAAAGAACTTCAAAGTTCTCACCTCTAACTTTAGATAAAGCATGTTTAACAACACCAGGGCCACTTACTCCGACATTTATAATAGCGTCAGCCTCTGTAACACCGTGGAAAGCACCTGCCATAAACGGATTGTCATCCGGAGCATTGCAAAATACAACAAGTTTTGCGCACCCAAGAGAATCCTGTTCTTTTGTAAGAGTCGCTGTTTCCACTATCATTTCACCCATAAGTTTTACAGCATCCATATTGAGCCCTGTCTTAGTAGAACCTACATTTACAGAACTACATACACGTTCAGTAGATGCAAGAGCCTTAGGAATAGATCTTATAAGCATCTCTTCAGCCGGTGTCATTCCTTTATTAACTAAAGCAGAATATCCACCAAGGAAATTAACTCCAACTTCTTTCGCAACCTTATCAAGTGTCTTTGCAATAGTAACAAAATCATCCGGTGTCTTACACGCAGCTCCGCCTATAAGTGCAATAGGTGTAACCGAAATTCTTTTATTAACAATCGGAATGCCGAACTGTTTTGAAATATCTTCACCTGTCTCAACCAGATTACTTGCAAGTCTCTTAATCTTGTTGTAAATATTGTTATTTAATGTATCAAGATCATCACTGATACAATCAAGCAGACTAATACCCAGTGTAATAGTTCTTACATCAAGGTTATCCTGCTCTATCATTTTGTTAGTTTCATTTACTTCAAAAATATTAATCATATGTGCCTCCATTAAATTCTATGCATGCTGTCAAAAATGTCTTCATGTTGAACTTTAATTGAAACCCCTATCTCTTCGCCTATCTTTTCCATATCATCAACTAATGCATCAAATGCTGTATTTGCATTATTTGCATCAACTATCATCATCATATTAAAATACCCCTGTACAATAGTCTGTGAAATATCTAAGATATTCACCTGTTTTTCTGCTAAATATGTACATACTTTTGCGATAATACCAACTGTATCCTTTCCTACAACTGTAATGATTGTCTTCTTCATTGTCGTTCCTCCTTAAACATCTATTGTATCAGACGGCATATCGCGTCTGGCAACAACCAAATTAAAATCATTTGCACAATACTGACCTATTCCGGCATTCACTTCATTTCTTACTGCTTCAAATGCCAGTTCAGGATAATTATTTTCATTGCTCAAATGTCCCAAGATTACATTTTTCAAACGTTCACCCGCTATAGTATCAAGAAGTCTTCCTGCTGTTTCATTTGACAGGTGTCCCTTATTTCCCCAAATTCTCTGTTTTAAATGGTATGGGTAAGGTCCGGTCTGAAGCATGTTAACATCGTGATTCGACTCTAGCAAAACAGCATCAAGGCCTTTTAGATTATCAACAATATAATCGTCATAGTATCCAAGATCCGTAACAACTGCGGCAGCCTTATCATTTTCTGAAAATCTGTAAGCAACCGGATCAACCGCATCATGACTTACTCTGAAAGGTCTGATTCCAAACTCTCCCAACTTAAACTCTTTGTCCGGACCAATTTCAAAAAACAAATCGGTGTCAACTTTTCCTACCGAACTACTGCTCAAAATATATTTTATTGTCTTGCCGGTAGCATAAACGGGAGTTTTGTACTTTCTTAGAAACACGCCCAATCCCTTGATATGATCAGAGTGTTCATGAGTAATAAGAATTCCTTTTAGATTCTCAGGTGCAATATCTGCTACTTTTAAGCCTTCTTCAATCCGCTTCTTGCTTATGCCCGCATCAATCAGAAATCCTTCTTTTTCATTTGTAACGCAAATAGAATTACCACTGCTTCCGCTGGCAATCGATGTAATCTTCATCACTTTCACCTTCGTATTAAAGACTTGTTTTCATACCACTTTGTTAATTTTATGTCATTTTTCTTATAATTGCAATGGTATAATTAAATTTGAAGAAAAATAGTATATTATAAGCCACCTCTTCTTTCTATCATTCCGGGAAAATCACATACAAAGAATACCTTTATCTGATATCTTTCACCAATAATGTGGGAATCGGTTTCCTGTTTGGATATGTATATAGCACCGTTCTTTCCCATTCAATATCCCCATTATTTTTATTGGGAATATCTTATATTCCCTCACTTATAACAGCATTCTTACTGAGAGAAAAATCAGATTATGCTCCTACACAGGTCAACACATCACAACTGCAACAAACTAGAACACAAGCCCCCGTCTTTGACATTATCAAATCAATTTCGATAATATTATTATTTCTAATACTTTTTTCAGTAATCACAGACTATTGTTCTACATTTATTCCTGATTACTTATGGGGGAAAAATACACTTATTACGCTCATAGAAATAACAAAAGCGTAAACCTCTATAGGTTCACGCTTTTTTATAATATAATAGAATATTAATCTAACGAGATTGATGGTTCTTCAACATTATCAGTAACAACAGGTTCTGCCGGTGCACCTGAAAGTTCTTTTCTGCTTGAAACAACAACTTCAAGAGAACTGTTAAGCGAAGCCATCATATTGCCCTGTATATTCTGGAAATTATTCATCCCGTTTGTGAGAACATCCTGTATATTAGCAAGTATTTCGTCAGTATATTGTACAGCACCACTTCTGATATTGTTTGCATCTGTAGTTGCACTGTCAAGAATCTGCTGTGCCTGAAGCTGTGCCTGCTCAATCACCTGATTAGCTTCCTTGTATGCCTGTTGCATAATCTCATGTTCGCTAACAAGCTCAGTAATGTGAGCTGTTGCTTCACTAATCATTGAATCAGCTCTATCCTTAGCATCATTAAGAATAGCTTCCTTATTGGCAATAATCTTCTGATATTTTTTAATCTCATCAGGTGTCTTAAGTCTAAGCTCTCTTAACAACTCATCAATTTCATCTTTATTTACAATAATCTTTGTCTGAGATAATTTTACAAACTTACAACTATCAATATATTCTTCGATTTCTGAAATAACCTGTTCAATCTTGCTCATAATCAATTCTCCTTTTCTTAATCCCTATCTTAAATAGGACTGTCTTTATCTTCTTTCTTTGACCTTTTGATATATAGTATCTACCAAAAAGTCAGGAACGCATTCTGATATATCAGCTCCAAAATATGCCATTTCTTTTACAGTACTTGATGATAAATAAGCATATTCCAAACTGGTATTAAAAAATATAGTATCTATATTAGGATTAATCTTTCTATTAGTGAGAGACATCTGTAACTCATACTCAAAATCAGTTACCGCCCTAAGTCCTCTAACAAGCATCTTTGCATCCTGAGACTCTGCAAAATCTACTGAAAGTCCTTCAAAAGCCATAACTTTAACATTTGGCAAAAAATTCACAGTATCCTCAATCATTTTAACACGTTCTTCAACAGAAAACAATGGACTTTTTGCATTATTATTCAACACTCCGACAATTAATTCATCAACAATCTCAGATGCTCTCTTAATAACATCTAAGTGTCCCATTGTAATAGGATCAAAACTACCGGGATAAATTGCTCTAGTCATTTGCTGCACCACCTAACTCAATAAAAACATGTTTATTGGTCTTGTATTGCTTTGTTTTTACAATAACAAAACCTAATTCATCAAGATAATCCATTTTTGTCTCATTTGAAGCTTCAACAATTATCTTTGAACAACTATCAATTAAAGCAGATTTGCTCAAAAAAATCAATACTTCTTTCTCAAGTTCCTTGTTATATGGTGGGTCCATAAAAATAATATCAAAAACTATTTTTTGGTTTTCAAGATATTTCAAGGCCTCCAAAACATCCATTTTAAGAACAGTTGCATCGTCTTTCAGTTTTGTGAATTCCAAATTAGAATCAATGAATTTCAAAGCATTTCTGTTATTTTCAACAAAGAAAGCCCTTTTTGCTCCTCTGCTCAATGCTTCAATACCAATAGCACCGCTTCCGCTAAACAAATCAAGAAAAACTGAATCATAAACATCAGTACCTATAACATTAAAAAGTGTTTCTTTAGTTCTGTCCTGTGTTGGTCTTGTACCAAGGCTGTCAACCGATTTAAGGGGAAGGCTCCTTGCCTTTCCGGCGATTACTCTCATAAAATCATCTCCATATTATTCAAGACTCGCGAACGAGTCTTGCTGTGATATAAACCGACAAAAGCAAGCTTATCACAAAGCTTGCTTTTATCTCTTTAATTATATATTAAGATTGTTTTAAGATTACTCTTCTGTCTCAGCAGTTTCTTCTGTTGTTTCTTCAACTGGGGCTGCCTCTACAGCAACTTCTTCTACAGGAGCTGCATCTTCAACTGTTTCATCTGCTGTTTCTTCTACTTCTGGAAGTAAAGCCTTGATACTAAGACTAATCTTCTTGCTCTCTTCGTCGAAATCTACAACCTTAGCTTCGATTTCCTGACCTACCTTAAGAGCATCAGCCGGTTTCTCAATATGCTCTCTTGCAATCTGAGATACGTGGAGAAGAGCATCAACACCTGTCTCTAACTCAACAAATGCACCAAAGTCTGTCATTCTTGCAACTGTTCCTGTTACAACATTGCCTACTGCATACTTCTCAGCAGCATTTAACCATGGGTTAGATTCTGGGAACTTAAGACTCAATGCAATCTTGTTCTCATTAATCTCTTTGATGAAAGCAGTTACCTTATCACCAACTTTGAATAACTTTCTTGGATTTCCAACACGTCCCCAAGACATCTCAGAGATATGTAATAATCCATCTACTCCTCCGATATCAACGAAAGCACCAAAGTCTGTTATATTCTTAATAACACCTTCAACAGTCATTCCAACTTCAATCTTAGCGAAAAGTTCTTTCTGGAGTGCTTCTTTCTTAGCAACTAATAACTGTTTTCTGTCTCCGATAATTCTTCTCTTTCTCGGGTTGAACTCTGTAATTACAAATTCAACTTCCTGTCCCTGATATTTTGTGAGATCTTTCTCAAAAACATCTGATACAAGGCTTGCAGGAATAAATACCTTAGCCTCATCAACGCTTACATTGAGACCGCTGTTAACCTGTACAACTGTTCCCTTGAGTACTGTCTTGTTCTCAAAAGCTTCTTCAAGTGCTTTGTTAGCTTTTTCAGCTGCAAGTCTCTTGTATGTTAATAACACCTGACCATCACCATCGTTAAGCTTAAGAACTTTTACAGTCATAGTGTCGCCAACTTTTACAACTGTAGTTAAGTCTACACCCGGTGTGTTAGAGTATTCATTACGTGTAAGAATACCGTCCGCCTTTCCTCCTATGTTAAGAACAACTTCATCCTCTTTAACGCTGATAACCGTACCGTCAACAACCTCTCCTGTATGAATTGTTTTAAATGATTCTTCCAACATTTGTTCAAAACTCATTTCTGACATTAGCATGAACCTCCTCGATAATTTTCTTTGGGGTGGAAGCCCCCGCTGTAATACCTATACTCTTTATAGAATTAAGTTTACACAAGTCTAAATCTGATACAGTCTGGATATAATAAGTATTATCGCACTGTTCTTTGCAAATTTCGTAAAGCTTTTGGGTATTAGAACTGCTTTTTCCTCCAATAACAATCATCGCATCTACATTGGAAGCAATTTGCTTTGCCTCGATTTGTCTCTCGTGTGTCGCATTACATATCGTATTTAAGCAATTTATATCATAACCTTTTTTAGAAATAATTTCAACTAAATTATTGAATTTATTGTAATTTAATGTCGTCTGTGACACAATACACAGCTTTTTGCACAAATTTTCATCAATTAAGTCTACATCTTCCTCGCTACTGACAACATAAGATTTGCCGTTAACCCATCCGACAATACCTTCAACCTCCGGATGAGATTTATTTCCGATTATTACAATAGTATTACCTTTTTTGCTTTCCTTATTTACAATGTCGTGAATTCTTTTTACAAAAGGACATGTGGCATCTACTATCTCAACTCCTGATTTTCCCGCGATATCATATATCTCTTTTGAAACACCGTGAGATCTGATAATCAGCGTTGCATCACCAATCTTTTCAATGTCTTCAGGCTCATTAATTACCTTTACACCTTTTTCTTCTAAATCCTTCACAACTTCCTCATTGTGAATTATCGGGCCAAAGGTATAAATCTGTTTTTTTGATACATCGATCTGCTCATATACTTTTTCAACTGCCCTCTTAACTCCAAAACAAAATCCGGCAGTTTTTGCAACTGTAATATCCATGTTTTTATTTCCTTCAAACAATAATTATTCTGACAGTTTTATTCTTCAATTCTTAATTTGTCAGTTTTCCTGTCCGTTCAATTTCTTATCCGCTTACATAGCCGATAAATCAATCACATTTTTTATCTGCTTACATAGCCGATAATCTTATCAACAACTTCATCAATTGTCATATCAGAAGAATCAACAAGGATTGCATCCTCTGTCTGAGTAAGTGGAGATACTTCTCTGTTCATATCTCTGTAATCTCTCTCTTCAATATCTCTTTCAATATCATTAATATTGCATTCAACTCCCTTTTCCTGAAGTTCTTTATATCTTCTACGGGCTCTTGTACTCACGCTTGCAGTAAGATAAATCTTCAACTCAGCGTTTGGAAGAACAACACTTCCTATATCTCTTCCATCCATTACAAGATCCTTCTCAGTTGCAATCTTTTGTTGCATCTTTACAAGTATTTCTCTTACCGGCTCATATACAGCAATTGAACTTGTCATATTACCAACTTCCTCAGTTCTGATAAATGCACTGACATCCTCACCATTTAATCTTACCACCTGATTACCATCCACATATTCAAGTGCCACTTCTGAATTGTTGCAAACATCTACAACTTTTTCTTTTTCCTGTGCTGTCACACCTGCTCTAATGCAAGCAAGTGCAAGAGTACGATACATAGAGCCTGTATCAACATAAATAAATCCCAGTTTTTTTGCAACAAGTTTTGCTATTGTACTTTTTCCTGCTCCTGCAGGTCCATCAATTGCTATATTATACATATTTTCCTCTTTTCTATTATCTACAATCTTCTCGCCCCCACCCTCCACTTTATTTGGAGGAAGGAACATATACTCAGTAAATCTTTTACCCCCTCCACTATATTTAGAGTAGGGGAACATATACTCAGTAAATCTTCTACCCCCTCCTCTTTATTTAGAGTTGGGGAACATATGCTTCTTAGTTATACATACTACCAGATAGAATTACCTGCAGCGTAACCTGTTGACCAGGCTATCTGGAGATTATATCCTCCCGTAAATGAATCAAGGTCAAGAACTTCTCCCACAAAGAAAAGCCCCGGAACAAGCTTTGATTCCATATTTTTAGGAGATATATCTCTGATATCAACTCCACCTTTAGTAATTATCGCTTCATTAAAACCTCTTGTGGAAGTAACTGTCAAATTCATATTCTTTAACAGCTCAACAAGTCTCTCACGTTCAGTTTTAGTAATCTCATTGACTTTTCTGTCTTCTTCTATGCCACTAAGTCTTATGATAATCGGTATCATCTTTTTTGGCAACATTCCATCTATACTATTTTTAAAGTTCTTATTTATATTTTCAGAAAAATCTCTGAGAAGTCTCTTATCAAGCTGTTCTTTTGAAAGAGCCGGTTTTAAATCTATTACTGCCGTTATTTTTTTATTTTTCACAATATCAGTGACAAGTGAACTTGCCGTCAGAACTAAAGGTCCGCTTATTCCAAAATGAGTAAATAGCATTTCTCCCATGTCAGAAAATATCATTTTTTCATCCGCAAATATTGATAGTTTAACATTTTTTAGTGATAGTCCTTGCAGTTCTTTACAATACTCCTCTTTTATATTGAGCGGAACAAGTGCAGGATGTGTTTCCACTATATCATGCCCGTTTTCCCTGGCAAAGACATATCCGTCACCATCAGAACCGGTCACAGGATAGGAGCATCCACCTGTTGCAACAATACAACTGTCACAATAAACCACTCTTCCATCACCGAGTTTCACCTCAATATTGCCACGTTCAGTTTTTTCTGCTTTCTTTACATCCACTACCTTTGTGTTGAGATGGATATTTACGCCTCTCTCCTTAAGAAGAATAGTAAACGCCTTTATAATATCAGAGGAATGATCGCTTACCGGGAACACTCTTTGTCCCCTCTCAATCTTTAATTTTATGCCTGTTGTTTCAATCAGTTCCATTAAATCTTCTGATGTGAATGCATTGAATGCACTGTAGAGGAACTTTGGATTTGAAACCACATTATTTAAATGTGTATTCATATCCGATGCATTTGTTACATTGCATCTTCCTTTTCCGGTAATAAAAATCTTCTTACCTAACTTTTCATTTTTTTCAATAAGATGCACTTCATTATAATTATCGGCCGCTGCAATTGCAGCCATCATTCCGGAAGCTCCTCCTCCTATTACAAAAACTTTACTCATTCTATTCTCCAATATTTTACAAATAATACTAATTATTGCTTATTAAGCCAATAAGAGGGACCGTATGTCAGTCCCTCTTTTAAATATCATAGTTATACCGGATATGCTCCGTTTTCTTTGTCTGCTACAGATGCATCAACCTGTGTCTGCTGTGCCTCTCTATACTCAAAGAACTCTTTTGCAACCTGTGGGAATAATGCATATGAAAGTACATCTTCATCCTGCTGTTTCCACTGCGCACATTCTTTTTCAAATTTCTCTAAAGATGGCTCAAGCAAATCTGCAGGTCTGCATGTGATTGGCTTCTCATCTCCGATTGCTTTCTTCTGAACCTCTGGGTTAAATGGTTTAACTGTCTGTCCATATTTTCCTGCAAGTAAGTCTTTTGCCTGCTGGTTAACCATCTTATATCTTTCACCCATAACAACATTAAGTACAGCCTGTGTACCAACAATCTGGCTTGATGGTGTAACAAGAGGTGGTTCACCAAAGTCCTTACGAACATTTGGAATCTCCTGAAGCACTTCGTCGAGCTTATCCTCAGCTCCCATTTCGCTAAGCTGAGAAACCATGTTTGAAAGCATTCCACCTGGTACCTGGTAAAGAAGTGTCTTAATATCAACTCCGAGAACCTTTGGATTAAGTAATCCATTTGCAAGGCACTCTTCTCTGTATGCCTTGAAATGATCAGATACTTTCTTGAGAATCTTCTGATCAAGTCCTGTATCGTACTCTGTTCCCTTGAATGTCTCTACCATAACTTCTGTTGCCGGCTGAGATGTACCAAGAGCAAATGGAGAAATAGCTGTATCGATGATATCACATCCTGCTTCAACTGCCTTAAGGTATGTCATTGAAGCTACACCTGATGTGTAATGAGTATGAAGATCGATAGGCAACTGTGTACCGTCTTTTAATGCCTGAACTAACTCTGTAGCCTTTGAAGGTGTAAGAAGTCCAGCCATATCTTTGATACAAAGTGAATTTGCCCCCATATCTTCAATCTTCTTTGCTGTTTCTTTCCAATAATCAAGTGTGTAAGCATCTCCAAGTGTGTAAGAAAGTGCAATCTGAGCGTGACCGCCTTCTTTGTTTGATGCCTTTACAGCTGTCTCAAGGTTTCTAAGGTCATTTAAGCAATCGAAAATTCTAATGATATCAATTCCGTTTGCAAGTGACTTCTGAACAAAGTATTCTACAACATCATCTGAATAATGGCTGTATCCTAAAATGTTCTGTCCTCTGAATAACATCTGTAACTTTGTATTCTTAAATCCATCTCTTAACTTTCTAAGTCTCTCCCATGGATCTTCTTTCAAAAATCTAAGTGAAGCATCGAATGTAGCACCACCCCAGCATTCTACTGCATGATATCCAACCTGATCCATAGTCTCAACGATTGGAAGCATTACATCAGTAGGCATTCTTGTTGCGATAAGTGACTGATGTGCATCACGTAAAACTGTTTCAGTAATCTTAACAGGTCTCTTTTCTGCCATTTGATTATCCTCCTCTATTAATTAATTCCAAAAATAGCCATAAATGTACCGGCTGCAACTGCAGTACCGATAACTCCGGCAACGTTAGGTCCCATAGCATGCATCAAAAGGAAGTTTGTAGGATCTGCCTCCGAACCTACCTTCTGTGAAACTCTGGCTGCCATTGGAACGGCAGAAACACCCGCTGAACCAATAAGTGGATTTACCTTTCCACCCGTTGCCACGCACATAACCTTACCAAACAATACTCCGGCTGCTGTACCAACTGCGAAAGCTACAAGTCC
This sequence comes from Lachnospiraceae bacterium, assembly GCA_024698345.1. GTDB lineage: Bacteria > Bacillota > Clostridia > Lachnospirales > Lachnospiraceae > SIG293. The sequence continues at coordinate 11,026 of JAILRH010000054.1, forward strand.
TAATACAACGATCTTAATTGTGCTGATATTAAGGAAAGCTTCTGCGCTTGTTGTTGCACCAACTGATGTACCAAGTAATATAACTACGATATACATAAGTGCGTTAGATGCTGTTTCCTGAAGCTGTTTAACAACTCCTGATTCTCTAAATAAATTTCCAAGCATGAGCATACCAACAAGTGGTGCTGTAGTTGGAAGAACCATAACTACTACGATTGTAATAACAATAGGGAATAAGATTTTTTCTAATTTTGAAACCGGTCTGAGCTGTTCCATCTTAATCTTACGCTCTTTTTCAGTAGTGAGCAACTTCATAATTGGTGGCTGAATAATTGGTACCAACGACATGTACGAATAAGCCGCCACTGCGATAGGTCCCATAAGTTCTGTCTGACCAAGTTTACCGGCAAGGAAAATAGATGTAGGACCGTCAGCTCCACCGATAATAGAAATAGCTGCCGCTGCCTTTCCACCAAATCCCATGAAAATTGCCAAGAAATATGCCGAATAAATACCAAACTGTGCAGCTGCACCAAGAAGGAAACTCTTCGGATTTGCAATAAGTGGACCAAAGTCTGTCATTGCTCCAACACCCATGAAAATAAGTGATGGCAAAATACTCCATTCATCCAAAAGGAAGAAGTAATGAAGAAGTCCGCCTGTTCCGTTAGAAGCTTCTTCAGGTGATATCATAATATCCGGATACATATTTACCAAAAGCATACCAAAGGCAATAGGAACCAAAAGTAAAGGTTCGTATCCCTTTTTAATTGCTAAAAATAGGAAAACACAGGCAACTGCAATCATTACGTAATTACCCCATGTAAGATTCATAAACGCAGTCTGATGTATCAGGTTTCCTATTGTATCTGCGAAATTCATATTGTACCTCCATTTAAATTGATAATCTGAATACCAATACTCAGTTATTCAACCGACTATTAGTTCAATGTTGCAATTGAAACACCTGCTTCAAAACTGTCATTTACTGCAACATCGATTGATGCAACTGTTCCATCCTGTGGAGCTACAAGCTGATTTTCCATCTTCATAGCCTCAAATACTAAGATTGTATCACCTTTCTTTACTGCATCCCCAACGCTTACGTTGATAGCCTTAACTGTACCAGGCATTGGCGCACTTACTTTGATTGAACCTGCTCCTGCTGAAGCCTTTGGTGCTGCTGGTGCTGCCTTAGGTGCAGGTGCTGCTTTTCTTGCAACAGGTGCTGATGCGCTTGCGCCTGTCTCTTCTACTGTAATATCATATACATTTCCGTTTACTGTAATTGTATAACTCTTCATTTTTAATCCTCCATTTATCTATTCGAGTCACTTTTTGCTCATTTCATATGTTTAATAACATATCAACTTTAAATAATAATTATCTTCTTCTGATAGAACGTACAATGAATCCATCCGTCGATGTTCCTTCACTGGCTGCGATTGCTGCGGCAATAACTGCAACAAGTTCTCCGTCATCAGCCCTATTTGTATTACCTGGTTCTGCAACTGGTGTAGAAGAATTATTGGCAACTTCCTTGTCATCCTTCTTCTTACCTGCAAATGCAGCCTGAATCTTAGGGATAAATGCAAAACATGAAATAATAAGCATCATAACAATAAGAACAATAAATACTGTTCCCATACCCATAAGCATATTTGCAAATGCCGATTTCATTTTTGTTGATAAACCTTCATCTTCGATAGTCTTGAATGAAGCTGTCTGAACAATTGGTCCAAGATTATCAAACACTTTTACTGTTACAATGAAATCTGCGTCATCATTTGTAAAATGCATTTTGGTTGTAATCTTTAATTCATTTTCTGAGCCTTCTTCTTTTAATTCTTCAACTTTTACTTCATCCTCTTCAGCAACGAAGTTTCCTAACTTTCCTCCGACAACAGTAGTCATATAATTTTCAAAGAAGCCTGTCTGATCTCCTGAATTCTTTACAAGATATTCAAGTTCGTCATCACCCAAACTACCCATCTGTGGAATGTATGCCTTGTACTGAGCAATTGCCTGCTTCAACTGAGCAAGTGAAATCTTTCCGTCTAAGTACATGATTGTGTCATCAACGGTAGTAGTCGGCTCTTCCATATAATTGCCGAAATCACCGGCATTTATCTGATCTCCATCAGCTGCGCCTTCCTGATTTTCAGCAGGTGCCTCTTCAGCAGAAACTTCCTGATTATCATTATTCACTTCATCTGAATAAACTGAGACACATGAAAAACTCATGATAATCATCAATGAAGCAAGGCTGAATAATAAACGTAATTTCTTTGACATTTTAAATTTCCACCTTCCTAAATTGTTGAATGTTTCTTGATTGGACGTTCTTCTTTCTTTGTGTATAACATCTCGAAAGCTCCAATCAAATACTTTCTTGTCTCCTCAGGTTCAACAATACTGTCTATATATCCGTGTGAAGCTGCGTTGTTAACGCTTGACTGAATCTCATTGTATTCAGCTGTCTTTTCAGCAATCTTTTCTGCAGCATTATCTGCTTTTTCAATTTCATCAGCGTAAATAATAGAAACTGCGTTCTTTGCATCCATCATTGCAATCTTTGCATCAGGCCATGCATAAACAACATCAGTTCCCAGTGCTTTACAACCCATTGTAATATATGCACTTCCAAAAGCATTTCCAATAATAAGGTTAACCTTTGGTACAGTTGCATCAGCATATGCATAAACTAATTTGGCTGTTGCTTTTGCAAGTCTCTTCTCAGAGCATTTGCATGCAGCTTCATATCCTGTTGTGTTTGTAAGAGTGAGAACAGGAATATTGAAAGCATCACAGAATCTTATAAACTCTTCTGCCTTTTCACATCCGTTAACTGTAAGCTTATCTTCAAACTCAGCAGTAACGTTCATTTCCTCATCGTAAATCTTTGTTCTGTTAGCAACAACACCAACTGTTGCTCCGTTTAATCTAATAAATGCTGTCAGCATCTCAGGTGCAAAGTTTTCTTTTAATTCGAGAACAATGTGATCATCTGCAATATTTGCTACTGCAAGTTTTGAATCTTCAACACAATTCTCGATACCACTGCACTTTCTGTTAAGATCATCTTCACAAGAACCAAGATCTGCTTCTTCCTCATTGTTTGAAGGAAGCATTGAAACAAGCTCTCTGATAGATTCAAAAATTTCAGCATCACTTCCGACAAAATCTACAAGTCCGGCTTTTGAACTCTGGAACTCTGCTCCTGCAGTGTTACAAACTTCTTCTCTGTTACCTTTGATGGCATTTGGTGAGTTGACAAATAACTTTGCTTTATCTGACTCCATAAAAGTAAAATCCGATAATGCAGGAATAACGCTAAGTCCACCGCCGCAGTTTCCAAATACTGCTGTGATCTGTGGAACAACTCCTGAAGCCATTGTCTGCTTGAGATAAATTCTTCCGAAAGCGTTAAGTCCATCTGTAGCCTCCTGCAATCTCAAACCTGCACTGTCAAGTAATCCAATAACCGGTGCCCCCATTTTCATTGCGAGATTATAGATGTTAATAATCTTTTTAGCATGCATTTCGCCAACTGATCCACCAAGTACAGACGAATCCTGACTATAAACGTATACTAACTTTCCATCGATAACACCATAACCGGTAATTACACCGTCAGCTGGTGTCTCTTTTGTCTGCATGTTGAAATCTGTGTTTCTGGCTGTAACCAACGCTCCGATTTCAACAAAACTGTTGTCATCGAGTAAAGATTCAATTCTTGTTCTCGCTGAAACATTTGCTGTTGAGTTCATAGATCTGTCCTCCATTTTTTTATATTTATGTATTATTATGGCTTACTTTTTTCAGTTAACAAATAATCAACTGATATGCTCTCCAATAGGAAGCACAAATAATCCAATTTACGCCGATTATAATTGTAACATTTTATGCATATTTAGCAAGCACTTTTTTTGAAGTTCTAATAAACTTAATAATATTTTGTTACTCACCACTCAGCACATATGCGCTTGAAGCGGGAGTTGTATCACGTCTGATATATACAAAAAACAGAGAGTCTTATCATTTGATACACCCTCTGTTTTTGTATAACATGAATACCGGGATTTCTAAAAAATATCCTTTACTCTTTACATTGCCTTTTTCATTCGTTCTTCTATTCTTTCATGATTCTTTGGCACAAATGAGTCTTCACCAAAATATACGTTATACCATACAAGAAAGACATATACAGTCCAAATTTTTCTACTGTTGTCCGCTTTGTCATTTCTGTGATCTTCCAGCAGTTTCACGAGCATATCCGTGTCAAAGTATTTATTGGCTGCTTCACCTGTCAGTACATCTTTCACCTGATTGTAATATTTTTCTTCTTTAAGCCACACTCTTATTGGAACAGGGAATCCCAATTTCTTTTTATTTGCTGTTGCCTCAGGAAGATGCTTTTTAGCTGCAATTCTGAAAGCTCTCTTTGTAGCTTCTTTGTTGCATCTAAAATCTATCGGCAGAGTCTTCGCATAATTAAACACAACTATATCAAGAAACGGCACTCTTGATTCAAGACTGTGTGCCATACTCATCTTGTCGGCTTTCAAAAGAATATCCCCCTGAAGCCAGAAATTTGTATCTATATACTGCATTTTTGCAATATCATTAAGCCCCTGTACTTTGTCGTAAGCAGGAGCAACAATATCCTTTGGTGCCACATGGGTAGGAGCATTTTTAAGAAGTTTCTCACGTTCTTCCACTGAAAACATATTTGCATTTCCAATAAATCTCTCCTCCACAGTTTTACTTCCCCTGATAAGGAAATCTCTTCCCTTTACATCCGGCATCTTCTTTGCAACTGCTGCCAAAGCTTTTCTGATAAATCGTGGCAGTTTCTGATAGCCGTGAAGTGATATTGGTTCATGATATATATTATATCCTCCAAAAAACTCATCTGCTCCCTCTCCGGACAGAACAACCTTGATGTAATCAGCTGCCACCTCATCAACAAAATACAAAGCTATGCAGGAAGGATCCGCTAACGGCTCGTCCATATAATACATAACTGTAGGAATAATATCAAAATACTCATCACTGTCAATATTCTTGCTGTAATTATCTTTTCCCAGTTCCTTTACAAGACTCTCTGCATATCCAATTTCATTGTACTTACTACTCTTATCAAGGAATCCAACCGTAAATGTCTTTTGTCCCGGGAATTCGGAAACAACATAACTTGAATCAACACCACTTGATAAGAGAGAACCTACTTCCACATCAGCGATCATGTGTGCATCAATTGTATTCTTGACCACTGCTTCGATTCCCTGTACAGTCGATTCTAAATCACCTGTTTCCTTTGGCTCCATCATAGGATCAAAATATCTCTGGATATCCAATTTTCCATCTTTATATATCATATAATGACCGGCAGGAAGTCTGTAGATTCCTTTAAAAAATGTCTCAGGAAGAACAGAATACTGAAAACTTAAATACTGCTCAAGGGCTTCCTCATTTACTTCCTTTTTATATCCGGGAAACTCTATAATATTTTTTGTCTCTGATGAGAAAACCAGAGTATCATCAATCATTGAATAATAGAATGGTTTGATTCCGAAATAATCTCTTGCACCAAAAAGTGTTTTATTTTCTGAATCCCATATCACAAATGCAAACATACCTCTGAGTTTAGTAAGAAGTTCTGTCCCATATTCTTCATATCCATGAATGAGGCACTCAGTATCCGAATCATTTGCAAAAGAATGACCTTTTGAAATAAGATCATCTCTGATTTCTTTGTAGTTATATATCTCACCATTGAATACTATGGCTATATCACCTGTCTCGTTATACATTGGCTGTGCGCCGTGACTCAAATCTATGATACTTAGTCGTCTATGTCCAATGGCAACAAAATCATCCACATACATTCCTTCATCATCCGGACCTCTGTGAGCGATTTTATCCATCATAGTTTTTAATACTTCTCTGCTATTACTAACATTTCCGGCAAATCCACAAATTCCACACATAAGTATACCTCTTTCACTATTATTTATCTTAAAACTGCTTTAACTTCAGGTTCTGAAATGACCTCACTGACAAGTTCTCTCTCATCCATGTGATGCTTAACTCCTTTTATTTCCTGATAATCCTCATGACCTTTTCCCGCAAGTACAATTACATCTCCATCACGGGCATTTAAAATAGCATATCTTATCGCATCTTTTCTGTCAGGAACAGTTGCGTACTCACCGCCTACTCTGTCAATTCCAGTCACTATATCAGCGATAATATCCATTGGTTCTTCATTTCTCGGGTTATCGGAAGTTACTATTGTAAAGTCAGAAAGTTTAGCTGACACTTCCCCCATGTTAAAACGTCTGTCCTTTGATCTGTTACCACCGCAACCAAACAGTGTAACAATTCTTCCCGGATTATATTCTCTTAGTGTATTTAACAGACTCTCAAGACTCATGGCGTTATGCGCATAATCAATCATCAATGTAAATCTGTCAGACACTTTTATTATTTCTACTCGCCCCTTTACAGACACACTAAGCAGAGCCTTTTTAATCATTTCCTTGTCTTCTGTAAAATGTCTGCATATTGCCAGTGCACAAAGGGAATTGTACACACTGAACATTCCCGGAACATGTATTTCAACATCAACATCAATCAATCCTCTAACATTATATTTACATCCCAAAAATCCGGGACCGGTAACCAATTCAATATTTTCGGCTTTCAAGTCCGATTCTTTTTCTATACTGTAAGATTCAAGATCACAAGTATGTCCCTTTATTACTTGTTCTATATGTTTATCATCTATATTGACTATTCCGTGTTTACACTGTTTTAAAAGCATGCTCTTACAATTGAGATAATCTTCAAAATCTTTGTGTTCATTTGGTCCAATATGATCCGGTTCTATATTTGTAAAAATACCGTAATCAAAAGTAAATCCTGCAACTCTGTGAAGCATCAGCCCCTGAGATGACACCTCCATAACAACGCACTTAATTCCTTTTTCAACCATCTTTGCAAAAGTCTGCTGTACAATATAAGACTCCGGAGTTGTGTTAATTGAAGGTATTTTTACATCACCGATTATGGTCTCTATAGTTCCGATAAGACCTGTCTTAATTCCAACCTTTTCAAGAACCTGTCTTACCATATACGAAGTAGTTGTCTTGCCCTTCGTTCCGGTAATTCCGATTGTTGTAAGTTTTTCGGCCGGATAACCGAAAAACGCTGCCGACATGTATGCAAGCGCAAGTCTTGTGTCTTCAACTTTTATTACAGTAACTCCTTCAATATCTTCAACATCTTCCATTACTATAATAGCTGCCACTTTTTTACCAACAACCTGTGAAATATACTGATGACCATCAAAAGCCGCCCCTTTAATGCAGACAAATACATCATTCTCTGCAACTTTTCTCGAATCATATACCAATTCATTTACTTCACAGTCATCATTGCCACATACAACTGTGTATTCTAACTTTTCTATTAATTTACTTAATTTCATAACAAAACCTCTGTATATTATCTGGTAGTGTCAAAAGACACTCCTTCTTTTCTCTGTATTTTCTATATTTTCAAGGGATTTGCAAAAAAAAGGTGACTACCCCCTAAATAACCAGTATAATTGAATCGACCAAAACACAACTATCCGTATAGAGAAAGGTAATCACCTATGGACATTATAATTTATCTGATTCAATTAATTCAATACCAATATAAAGTTATTGGTC
>JAILRH010000093.1 GCA_024698345.1 Lachnospiraceae bacterium
AGTACAATCTCACATCTGATATACGCTCCGCGAGGATTGCAGAAATGCGCAGATGAAAATGTCAGCATGAGATAACTTACAGAGTAAATTATCTCATGACTGACGCGCATTTCGCAGCAAGACTCGCGAGCGAGTCTTGAATAGACAGTGGCTGGAAAATGAAATGAACCCAGAGGGGGTGGTTGTACTGACATAGGATAGTTCAACCAACCCCTCCAATTCTATGTATAAAAGTCGTGCGAAATCTACAAAATTGATGTAAAATAGAACTAATAGATGCACGGGACAATTTCATACAAAAAAGTGACAGGGAAATTGCAAATTTTCGTCACTTACAAAGGAGGTCTATATGGAAAAACTATTCAAGCAAAAATTTTTAACGAAGGTGGTTGCGGCAGTTGAGGCTTTTGCTATAGTTGCGACTCTGCTCATTGGCATGGGCACGGTTGAAACTGCGGCAGATGAGGACACGTATGTCTATTTTACAATTGAATCACAATATGCATATATTGGAGATTCATTAACTGTAAAGCCGATTGCAACTAATGATAACGGTGAAGAAGTTGATGTATATGGAGACTACACTTACAAATGGTACAGGATAACAAATGAGAATGATTTTCATGAGCTTGACTGCACTACATATTATTTCACCATAAACAACATACAGAAAAGTGATTTATTCAATTATTCGGATGTTGAGTATGAAGTAGAAATATACAAAGACGGATCATTGTTTACAAATCTGTATTTTTATATTTACGAAGACGGAAAAACAGACATATACATTGACGATGACGGTATAAAAAATATACGTGCGGGACAGCAGATAACACTTGCTCCTAAAATTATCGATTCAGATAACAAAGCAGTAGATCCTGCTGCTGAAGGACTGACTGTCAAATGGACCAGATTAAATATGAACAACGATGAAATGACAGATTTAAATAACAGTTCACTAACTTATACGTTTGTTCCAAAAACAGAAGATTTTACTAACCGTTCACAGGCGAGCATCTATTATATTTTTGCTTTATACAGGGGAAATCAGCAAATAACAAGCATTTGGTATACAATCAATGACATTGATTATTTATATTACAGTGTCTCAGATACATATTATCCAAATCCTGGCGAAAGAGTTGAATTAAATGCAAAAATATATAATTACAAAGATGATGAGGAAGAATTCAATTCAAATGAATTCACTTTTGAATGGTACAAAGGAGAGGAGAACTCAGAGTCGCTACAACTTGTTGGAACAGATAAGAATCTTGTAATTAATTCCGTTTCCAAAAATGACGTATACGATTACTTTAAAGACAAAATAATGTATACCTGCAAAGTTTACAAATCCGGTATAAATGTTGCAAGTACATATTATTATCTCGTTACTCCGGATGTGAAATTTGATTATGAGGGCAGACATTGTTATTACAAAAATGTAGGGGATAGTGTGACATTCAAGTTTGAAGCAACCTACGGAGGAAAAGCTCTCAGTGCAGCATTGCTTAATCAATTGCAGTTCCGTTGGTATAAATATACGGACTATTCTCCACAGGAAGAAATTCTTTCTGTTACGGACACATTGGAAGTACCACAGATAACAGAAGAAGATTTTAACAATAATGCTTACTACAGATGTGAATTCAGTTCCGGAGATGGAAATTGGAATTGTATTGATTACTATTTTGATGATTTGCAGAGCGAATATAATGAAAGTTGGTATTCAGAAGATGTTTTTACGACAAAAGGTTCAAAACTTGAACTCAAGCCTGTTGTATATTCAAACAAACACTGGTCAGCAAAAGTGGATGTTACCGGCGCAAATCTTACATATGTATGGAAGAAGGCAGGTTACGTAGATGGCGAGTATCAGGAAATAGAAGTGGCAAGCGGAAAGGGTGGATACACCATTGCGAGCGTTTCGGATTCGGATTTATCAACTGTAGAAGATCAGGGTGCAAAATATATATTATATACATACAATCATGATATACTTATATCAGTAGTAAACTACTATATTTATGATAAGGAATCATATCTTCGTGATTTTGCAAAATGCTGGTTTACTGCATATTCAGGGGATACTGTAACATTCTGTCCGGATGTACGTGACTGGGAGGACAATCCTGTTGATATAACCGGTGACGGATACACTTATAAGTGGTTCAGACATTATAAGGGAGAAGAGGACAAAATTCCTATGCAAAGTTCATCAGTCAATTGCACGATCAAGGTTGAAGCAAGAGACTATTATATTGATGATGAAAATTGGGAGAATGACAGCTGGTTCGTATTTGAAGTATACAAAGACGGAGAGAAGAGACTGGAAAGTTATTATTATATAGAATTGCCAAAAGATGGTTCGTCCGATAATGGTGGAAATAACAGTGGAAACAATAGCGGAAGCAACAGTAACAGCGCAAACAACAATTCACAAAAAAACAACACATCAACAGGTAATCAAACAGGAAACAATGCTAACAATACTTCGACAACAGGAGCAAAGAATGTAACAAACAGTAATGCAACAACTGCTGTTAAGGTTAAAGCCACAGCAATCAAATCAGCTTCCATGAAGAAGGGTTCAAAGAAAGCAAAGATTACACTTAAGAAAGTGAAAGGTGTAACAGGCTATCAGGTAAGTGTTTCAACTTCAAAGAAATTTACAAAGAAGACTACAATAACAAAGAGCACAAAGAAGACAAGCATCACAATCAAGAAACTGAAAGCAGACAGGACATACTTCGTAAAAGCCAGATGCTATAAGACTGTAAACAAGAAAGCAAATTACAGCAAGTGGTCAAAAGTAAAGAAAATTAAAATTAAGAAATAGTTTTACTAACTAGTTACTAAGCAAAAAAGCAAATAGCAGTGATAAAAGGAAACCGCTTTTAAACTGCTATTTGCTTTTGTTTTTTCAAAAAATAGCGGTGGGTCCACTTTACTCTTATTTTTCTTGCAATGATGGGCTAAAAACGGTATAATAAAACAGAGTTATACTCGCTAGAAGTGCGCCCAAAATCAGAAGTTTGGGCTAATTTATATACCAGGAGGATATTATGATCAAGTTAAGTAATGGTGGCGCTTATCTTATAGGCGGCAATGAAGTAGTTGAAGTTAGTGCAGAGTCAGAGGCTATGCTCAAGAGTAAGTTAGGTGACAAGTACCTCACAAAAGAAGAGGCTGCTAAGAACACAATGGCTTACAACATTTTAAAGGACCACAATACTTCAGGAAACATGGACAAGCTTATGATCAAGTTCGATAAGCTTACATCACACGATATTACATTCGTAGGTATTATCCAGACAGCAAGAGCGTCAGGATTGGAAAAATTCCCTATTCCTTACGTGCTTACAAACTGCCACAACAGTTTATGTGCAGTTGGTGGAACTATCAACGAGGATGATCATATGTTTGGTCTCACATGCGCCAAGAAATACGGCGGTGTTTATGTACCACCTCATCAGGCAGTTATTCACCAGTTTGCAAGAGAGATGCTTGCAGGCGGCGGAAAGATGATTCTCGGTTCAGATTCACACACACGTTACGGTGCTCTTGGTACTATGGCAGTAGGTGAAGGCGGACCTGAGCTTGTTAAGCAGTTATTATCAAAGACATACGATATTAATATGCCGGGAGTAGTTGGTGTTTACATGACAGGTACTCCTGCTAAGGGAGTTGGTCCTCAGGACGTTGCCCTTGCTATTATCGGTGCTGTATTCGGAAACGGATATGTTAACAACAAAGTTATGGAATTTGTAGGCCCTGGAGTTTCTAACCTTAGCGCTGATTTCAGAATTGGTGTTGACGTTATGACAACAGAGACAACTTGTCTTTCTTCTATTTGGAGAACAGATGACAAGATTAAAGAATTCTACGATATTCACGGAAGAGTTGGCGATTACAAGGAACTCAATCCGGGAGAAGTTACTTACTATGATGGTATGGTTTACGTTGATCTTGATAAGGTTAAACCTATGATTGCAATGCCATTCCACCCAAGTAACACATACACAATTGACGAAGTAAATGCCAACCTTGAAGACATTCTTGCAGATGTTGAGAAGAGAGCTCTTGTAAGTCTTGACGGACAGGTTGACTTCAAACTCAGAGATAAGATAAGAAATGGCAAATTATATGTTGAACAGGGTATCATTGCAGGATGTGCCGGCGGCGGATTTGAGAATATCTGCGAAGCAGCTGACATCTTAAGAGGCAAGAACATCGGAGCTGATGAGTTTACTCTCAGCGTATATCCGGCAAGTATGCCTGTATACATGGAACTTATCAGAAACGGAAGCGCTGCAGATATTATGGCAGCAGGTGGCGTTATGAAGACAGCATTCTGTGGACCATGTTTCGGAGCGGGCGATACTCCTTCTAACAACGCATTTTCTATCAGACATTCTACACGTAACTTCCCTAACAGAGAGGGATCTAAGTTACAGAATGGTCAGATTGCATCAGTTGCACTTATGGATGCACGTTCAATTGCAGCTACAGCAGCTAACAAGGGATACCTTACATCAGCAACTGATATGGATGTTGAATACACAGGTAAGAAGTACCATTTCGACAGCAGTATTTATGCAAACAGAGTATTTGATTCTAAGGGAGTTGCAGATCCGTCAGTAGAGATTAAGTTTGGTCCAAACATCAAGGACTGGCCAAAGATGGAGCCACTCACAGACAACCTTATTCTCAAGGTTGTTTCAGAGATTCATGACCCTGTTACAACAACAGATGAACTTATTCCATCAGGAGAGACTTCTTCATACCGTTCTAATCCTTTAGGACTTGCAGAGTTCGCGCTCTCAAGAAAGGATCCTGAGTATGTTGGTAAGGCAAAAGAAGTTCAGGGAGCTGAGAAACTTAGAGTTTCAGGAACATGTCCATGCGAATACTCAGATGAGATTAAGAAGGTATGGGACAGCGTTATCGCTGCATTCCCTGACATGGAATTAAATAAAGACACAATTGGAATCGGTAGCACAATTTACGCAGTAAAACCTGGAGACGGTTCGGCTAGAGAACAGGCTGCATCATGTCAGAAGGTACTTGGCGGATGGGCTAATATTGCACAGGAATACGCTACAAAACGTTACCGTTCAAATCTTATCAACTGGGGTATGCTCCCATTCATTTACGAAGATTTGGATATTCCATTTAAGAAGAACGATTATCTTTTTGTTCCAAACATTGCAGATGCAGTAAAGGAGAAAAAGACAGAGGTTAAAGCGTACATTGTTGGTGATGACATGAAAGAGTTCACATTAAGACTCGGTGAAATGACAGATGATGAGCGCGAAATCATATTAAAGGGCTGTCTGATTAATTACAACAGAGCCTAGAACGGGGAGGTTCTCTATATGGAGAAAAGATTTATTACAGACGATGACTGCTATTTGTTCGGGCAGGGCAGTCACTATGAAATATTTGAAAAACTCGGCGCTCACGTAATGACAATTGACGGTGTGAAGGGAACATACTTTGCAGTATGGGCCCCTCATGCAAAGTCTGTCAGTGTTGTTGGGGATTTTAATGATTGGATAGGGTACAATCACAACATGGAAATGAACAATCCATCCGGAATATGGGAACTGTTCATTCCGGAAGTGACAGAAGGATCACTGTACAAATACGTTGTTGTAACACAGAGCGGTGATGCACTTTACAAGGCAGATCCATACGGATTTTGGGCAGAGAAGAGACCGGGCAATGCTTCAAGAATTGCAGATATCTCCGGATATAAATGGGGAGATAAGAAGTGGATTGATGAGAAACAACACACCAACCACTACGAGAAACCGATGTCTATCTACGAGGTTCATCCGGGTTCGTGGCGTAAAGAGTACAAAGGTGAAGGCGATGAAGACGGTTTCTACGATTACAGACGTCTCGCTGATGAACTTGTTTCCTATGTCAAGGAAATGGGATACACTCACGTTGAACTTATGGGTATTTCGGAATATCCTTTTGACGGATCCTGGGGATATCAGGTAGTTGGATATTATGCGCCGACTTCCAGATACGGAGCGCCTAAGGATTTTATGTACCTTGTTGACCAATTCCACAAGAATGGAATTGGTGTTATTCTTGACTGGGTACCTGCTCATTTTCCAAGAGATGCACATGGTCTTGCAATGTTTGACGGAACTCCTCTTTATGAGTACGCAGACACAAGAAAAGGTGAGCACCCTGATTGGGGAACAAAGGTATTTGATTACAGCAAGACAGAAGTATCAAACTTCCTTATTGCCAATGCGATGTTCTGGGTTGAGAAGTATCACATTGACGGACTTAGAGTTGATGCCGTTGCATCGATGCTTTACCTTGATTACGGAAGAAGAGACGGACAGTGGTGTCCTAATATTTACGGTGGGAACCAGAATCTTGAGGCTATTGAGTTTTTCAAACATCTCAGCAGCATAATGCATCAGAAACATCCGGATGTATACATTATTGCAGAAGAGTCAACTGCATGGCCGAAGGTTACATATCCGCCTGAAGCGGACGGACTTGGATTCTCATACAAGTGGAATATGGGATGGATGCATGACTTCCTTGATTACGTGAAACTCGATCCGTATTTCAAGAAGTTCAACCATAATAAGATGACATTTGGTATTACTTACGCATTCAGTGAGGACTTCATTCTTGTATTGTCACATGATGAGGTTGTTCATCTCAAGTGCTCAATGCTCAACAAGATGCCGGGACTCACAGGCGACAAGTTCAAGAATCTGAAGACTGCATATACTTTTATGTTCGGACATCCGGGCAGAAAGTTGCTCTTTATGGGACAGGAATTTGCCCAGCTCAATGAGTGGTCGGAAAAGAGAAGCCTTGACTGGTATTTACTTGATGAGCCGGAACACAGAGATGTTCAGGAATACGTAAAGAAGTTACTTCACATATATAAGAAGTATCCTGCACTCTACACAGAGACAAAGGGATATGATGCATTCGAATGGATTAATGCAGATGATTGTGACAGAAGTATTTTCAGTTTCATCAGAAAGACGGGCGAAGATGATTATAAGAATGCAATAGGTTGTGTTTATAACTTTACGCCTATGGAGAAACCTGATTATATTGTGGGAGTTCCAAAACCTGGAACATACAAACGTATAATTACTACCGAGACAGGTGATACTAAAGAAGTGAAGTATAAGGCCGAGCCTGGTGAGTGTGATGGACTTCCATACAGAATTGCTATTCCACTCAGACCTCTTGAAGCTGTAATGTTTGAGTTTCCCAAGGTAGGTTCTAAACTTACAGACAAAAAGCCTGCTTCAAAAAAGTCGGAGGACAAAAAATTAGCAGACAAGAAGGCTGACACAAAGAAGCTTGAGGATAAAAAGCCTGACGGCCAAAAATTGACAGACAAGAAAGCAGACACCAAAAAAATTGAGGATAAAAAGCCTGATGCAAAAAAGCTTGAAGACAAAAGGCCTGATGCTATAAAGCTGACAGACAAGAAGGCAGATACAAAGAAGCTTGAAGATAAAAAGTCTGATACCAAAAAGATAACAGACAAGAAAGCAGGCAATAAGAAATCTGCTTCAAAAAAGTCTAAGAAAAAGAAATAATAATAATTAATAATGCAGAATGCATAGAATGAACGGGATGCTGCACTTAGTGTGGCATCCCATTCAAGGTTTTATCTATGTCATCAAAAAAGTGTGGAGGATTGTGTTTCATGGAGAATCTTAAAGTATTATTGGAAGATGTTTTAAATGAAAATTTAATAAAGATTATCATAAGCGGTAAGAAAAACAAAGATTCAAAAACAGACAAGATAAAGATTCGTCCTGTTATTTTAAAAGGCAGTCTGGAATTTCAGACTACATCATATGTTGGAAAACAGGTTCTTCACAGCAATGCAGACAAAACGAAGACCGCGACTGATATTATAAAGGAACTGACAGAGAACTTTAAACAGTGTCAGTTAGAGACTGTGGACAAGGATTACAGTGTTCTTGTCAGCAAGAAGGGAAAAGTTACAATTTCCTCAAAAAATAAAAAGCAAAAAGCAGTGCAGTGCGATTTGCATCATAACAGAAGCAAAAAGTACCTTCTCGATCCAAAGGTAAAAGTTGATTTTCTCGTAGACCTTGGGGTTATGACAACTGAGGGGAAGATAGTTAATCAGAAATACGATAAGTTCAGACAGATAAATAGATTCCTTGAATTTATCAATGACATACTTCCACAGCTGGACAAGGACAGAGAGCTTACGATTATTGATTTTGGATGCGGAAAATCTTACCTTACATTTGCAATGTACTATTTTCTTAAGGAACTAAACGGATATGACATAAGAGTGATAGGCCTGGATCTTAAGGAAGATGTCATTGATAACTGTAACAAGCTTGCACGCAAATACGGATATGAAAAGATGGAATTCATAATGGGTGACATTGCGGATTTCACAGGAACAGACAAGGCAGATATGGTTGTTACGCTACATGCCTGTGATACGGCAACCGATTATGCACTTGAAAAGGCAGTAAAATGGGGAGCAAAAGTCATCATGTCAGTGCCATGCTGCCAGCACGAAGTGAATGCACAGATTGAGAATAAGGAACTTGAACCTATTCTCAAATATGGAATCTTGAAAGAGAGATTTTCGGCAATTGTAACGGATGCCATAAGAGCAAATATACTCGAGGCAAATGGTTACGAGACACAGATACTTGAATTTATAGATATGGAACATACTCCTAAGAATCTTTTGATTAGGGGGATAAAGACAAATAAGAAAAATCAGTCAGAAAGTTACAAAAAACTGATTTCTGACTTGAATATAGATCCTACACTGTACAGATTATTAAAATAAAAAAACTATAAGATAATTATAAGACAACTTTATGAAAATAAAGTTTTGAAAAGCATACTTTTTGAAACAGATATACGATGCTTTCAAAATAACCGTTTCGCATTATATGAATGTTTTCTCAAAACAGTTCGACAATACTTGAAGGATTATCTTCAAAAGAAGTATGATTCTCGTTCGCACAAATTCGTGAGTTTTCTTGATGAAAACTCCCTCAGCTTGTGCTAAAAATCGAGGAACTGAAATCCTCGATTTTTAACTTCGAATCATTCTTCTTTTATCAGAATCCTTCTAAGCATGTCTCAA
>JAILRH010000089.1 GCA_024698345.1 Lachnospiraceae bacterium
GCATGGCACTTGTCCAATCTTCGTTACTTATAAGAAGAAAGATGACATCGCCAGCAGTACCAAGTACGAAGACCAATTCGTCAATCCGGGATTATTTAGCTGGATGACTAGAAGTAAGGTAAAGATGGACAGCGAGGAGAGTCAGAAGCTGATTCACTACTTGGAGAATGGGCTTAAGATTTATCTCTTTGTAAAGAAGAGCGACGGTGAAGGTTCAGACTTTTATTATATGGGGCGTGTGACTCCGGAGAAGTGGCAGCAGACTACTATTGAAAATGATAAAGGGCAGGAATTGCCGATAATGAATTTCTTGATGCGATTGGATAATAGTGTCAGGGAAGACATATATGAGTACTTTACAAAATAATATGATGGGCGGTTTACATACTTGTAGTTAAGTGTTAATATAATAATATAAAAAAGGTGCTACCGATGACGGTTCGCCTGATATTTGATTATTTATTAAAAAAATAACCGCTTAGTTGTCAGGCTAGGGCGGTTATTTTTTTGTTTTGGAATCATGCTGTCCATGCACGTAACCAAGACCATAAAAAGTTGCACAGCAACAAAGTACTGCTATTAAATCTATAATAGTTACCATAGACATATACCTCCTTTCCATCAGATTCCTTGACAGGTTTCTATGTAATCGGAGCTATAACTCTCCGCAAAAAGCGAACCGCCATCAACACGTCAAGTGTGGTAGCACCAGAGGTAAAACCTCTATAAATATTATATCGAATGTATGTTCGAAACACAAGTAAAAGCTGTATTATAAGATAATCAGTTATGAAACATATGAGTTTGCAATTATTACAAAGGAAGGAATGATTGTAACATATTATGTTCTAGATAAAGGGGAGGTGTATTGGAATAGTGTTAGAGAAAAATATGGTAAGTAATTATCCTGTTAATTGCCCGTGCTGTGGAGAGGGCGTAATTAATTCATTACATGATATATGTTTAATTTGCGGGTGGGAAGATGATATTATGCAAAACGAAGATGTTAATTTCTCAGGAGGCGCTAATAAGCTTTCGTTAACAGAACATAGACAAAAATTTCAAGAATACAGAAAGAAGAATTCAAAATATAAGTGGGTTAATAACTGCAAATAAGTGATATGTATGATAATAATACTTATTATTTTGTTAAAAGCAAAAATAAATAGATAATATATTATCCAAAATGCGTAAAAACGTTGAAATAAGATAATATATTATCTATAATTATATATAAAGATAATTGTTTTAGGAGGATCAGATGATGAGAAAATATACTTGGGAGACTCCGGAAGAAATTAATTTGATAGTAGCGAATAATGTTAAAAATATAAGGAAGCGCAGAGGAATTTCACAACAGAAATTAAGTGAATTAACAGGAGTGAGCTACGGTTCAATTAAGCGTTTTGAAATGACCGGTAATATTAGTCTTTTGTCATTGACCAAAATTGCAGTGGAACTTGACGCAGTTCATGATATTAAATCATTGTTTACTTCAGTTGCTTATCAATCTATCGAGGAGGTAATTAATGAGCAAAACTAATATGGCATCGGCTTTAAAATCATTAAAGGTAAAATATAATGGCCGATATGTGGGTACATTGGCGATGATGAAGAATGGAATGGTTGCTTTTTCATATGATGATAGTTGGCTTGAAGAAGGTTTTTCCATTAGTCCATTTTCGTTACCGTTGGAAAAAAAAGTGTTTGTTCCGTCTAAAACATATTTTGGAGGATTATTTGGAATCTTTGCAGATAGTCTTCCGGATGCGTGGGGAAGATTATTATTAGACAGATTGCTTTTAGAAAAAAATATGAATAGAGATATAACTGTACTGGATAGACTTGCCCTGGTTGGACAATCAGGAATGGGAGCATTGGAGTACGAGCCGGATTATGAAGTGGTAGATGCCGGCACCATACTTGATTTGGATTATGTTGCAGCAGAATGTGGCAAAATACTAAAAACAGAATATTCTAAAGATTTGGACAGCATATTCAAAATGGCTGGAAGTAGTGGTGGAGCGAGACCGAAAATATTAACAACAATTGATGATAAAAGCTGGATTATAAAATTTGCATCTCAATTTGATACAAATGATATAGGGCTTCAAGAATATAACTATTCCATATGCGCAAAAAGATGTGGAATAGAAATGACAGAAACGCGATTATTTCAATCAAATACTTGTGACGGATATTTTGGAACAGTACGATTTGATATAGGTCCGAGAAGCAGGAATATTCACATAGCTACAGTAGCGGCTTTGTTAGAAGCGGATTTTAGGTCGCCTTGCTTAGATTACAATGATTTGTTTAAACTCACGAGAATTCTTACTAGAGAAAATAAGAATGATATAGAAAATATGTTTAGAAGAATGTGCTTTAATGTCTTAGCCCATAATCGAGATGACCATGCGAAGAATTTTAGTTTTATGTATGATGAGAAGTCGGACAAATGGAAATTAAGTCCTGCATATGATTTGACATATAGTAATACTTATTGGGGCGAACATACTACATCGGTGGATGGAAATGGCAAAAATCCTGAAAGTAAAGAATTGATAAGTGTTGGAGTGGGGGCAGGAATAAAAAAAGATAGATGTGAGAGTTTGATTGACGAAATACGCGGAAAAGTTGAAGAAGATTTGTATGAGTATCTATAAAAAAGTGTCACACCCTTGACACGAGCGGGTACCGGTAAAAGTATTGAAATAAAGGTTAGATATATTTGAAAAAGAATTTTTAAAACAAAAAAATATTGCAGATGCTGATTATGAATTGGTATATTATGATGACCAGAATCATAAACGGAGCATACTGTTTTGTTTACAGGATGAGGGACCAATGCAGGATTTGCTGAGATGGATAAAACAGGAATATGCTTGGGCGGAATATATTAGAGAGTTCTAAGGTAATAGGACGAGCTATGATAGCCTGTGAGAACAGTGGGCATAGTGTTTTTAACGATTTTCCTGAGGTCAGGAAAATCGTAGAAGCCAATAGTATTTATTCAACAGTTGGGACGAGGTCTAAGAAAAGCAGGATTTTATCTGATCTTAAAAACAGCAACATTGGAAAAGAAGTTACTTACTAAATATGATACCTTTTCTGTATCATCAAGATATGAGAGGGAAGCCATATGGATAAAAAAATCATAACAGAAAGTCTTGTTTATATTGAGAATAATATTACAAACAAACTGAATATCGAGGAAATAGCCGATTATGTAGGGTACTCAAAATTTCATTTCGCCAGAAAATTCAAGGATGAAATGAAAATTTCCGTTATGGAGTATGTCAAAGAAAGAAAAATTATCCACGCCTCTGAATCAATGCTTCAGGGAAATAAAATACTCGATGTGGCAATCCAATATGGATGGGAATCCCACAGCGGATTTATCAAGGCATTCAAAAGTTATTATGGATTTTCGCCGTCCCTCCTGTATGCGATGAATTTAGAAATAATTCATTTAGGAGGTAGTACGATGAATAATAATGCTTTTTATGAAAAAACTGATGAACATGCGACAAAGGAAACTTTGTTGGAGTTGTTGGAAGCTAAGATGCTTGAAAATAAAATGGACATGGCAGAATTGGAAATTGTCTACAAGTTCTGTCAGAAATTGTATGGAAACAAGCAGAGATATTCGGGAGATGAGTACATTACTCATTTACTTCATGTATCATTGCTTCTTGTACAAATGGGGGCAGAATTCAAAGTAGCACTTGCGGGGATGTTTTGTGATACATTTCGAAAGACAGATGCTACTACTGAAGATATCCGTATGAATTTACCTGAGGATGTGGCGCAAATAGTTCTAAGATTAAAAGACTATGACATTGAAAAGCAAGGATTAGAAGACGAGGAATGTGCCTTAATAAAGATTGCAGAACGACTTCACAATATGCGAACAGTGGAGTATATGGATGAAAGAGAAAAAAGTCGAAGAGCGCAGGAGACTATCTCGATATTTATGCCGGTTGCAAGGGAATTGAACAGCGATAAAATTGTAAGCGAACTTAGCAATTTGTCGGTGAAGTGTTTAGAGTTATGAGAAAAGAAGATGACTTGGATGAATTCTATGGAATTAGGTCATATTTGCAAGAAATGACCTAATTGAAATCTTTTATGACCTAATTAAAATGTGAAAGTAGAATCTGCAGTAACGAGAGTTGCTGCAGATTTTTTGAATTTTGGGGTGTGGATTTTGGAGAAGATGCTTGATAAAGAGGCAATACTTGTAAAACTCCCAGGTATTGCAAGTATCGGTCATGTGGCTAATAGCTGTCATACAGTTATTGGCGAATGCTACAGCGCAGGCAGACTCTACGACAAGATTGGCGATACAGATGACTATTCGAAGAATCTCTTTGAATGGGAAAGTAAAGGAAAAGATTTTCTGGGGATTAAGTTCGATAACGGGATAAATTGTAACGCTGGAAAATGGAGAAAACACGGTGGTATTGTAATGAGTAAAGATATGAGTCCGGGGGAGATGTACTGGATGATGAGAGTGGTGGTTGAGAGCATGAGGGTCGCATAAAAAATGAATAGTGTTGAAAAGTGGATATGTAATGTATAATTGAAGTTAAAGTACACACTGCTAATCCAAGCGCACCAAGGGGGTCAAATGCAAATAACGGATGGATTGTCCGAATACAAAGAGGAAGATTAAGGAGATTGGACTATGGAATTAACTAGAGAAAAAGTGGCAGATATTTTGGATGTTATTAGAAAATGTATTGGTGAGAATACTGAGGATATCAAAGTTGATTATGAAAACACAGGAAGTGATATTATTTGTGGTATAACAAATGAATATTTGTCAGATATGTTAAGTTTAATAGTTGATAATAATATTACAGTCACTGGGCAAGTTGAAGATTTATATAGATGTCCATGTTGTGGTTATAAGACATTAACGGAATTGTATAACAAAGATGAAGGGACGGGGTATTGTGTATGTAAGTATTGTAATTGGGAAGATGATGGAGCGACTGATGAAAAAGAATATAGACCAATTAATCGAGGTTCTATGATTGAATATCGAGATAACATTAATTACAAAAGAATAACTAAGTGGATAATTTAAATAATATTTTGCAATAAAATATCCTCTTGGATTAATATTTGTTCCAACATCAATCCAAGAGGATATATATACTTACATATTTAGTTTACACAAAATAATTTACAGTCATATGTCAAGCTCGTCGATGGAAATACCAAGTTTTTCAGCGCCTGTTTCAGGAGAAATGGTACCATCTTTGATCATTTCCATAATGATTTCTTTTTTGCCGCGCTTTTCACCAATCTCGATACACTCTTTTTTTACCATCTCGATATATTCTTCTTCATTAAATTCAGTAAGTACCATGTCCGTCACCTCACTTCTGTGTGCACGAAGAAGATCGCTGAGAACACCTTCCTCGATACACTGCGTTACAGCCTTGTCTACTGCTATATCGATTGTATCATATATTTTTTTGTTGCGGTATATCTTATCAATAAAATAAGAATACTCTAAAACGTCATTTTTATATCCTAAGTAAATGGCATCTTCAATTGTGGTGATGGTCAAATCATCAGGATTGGTATAATCCTTGTCGTTAAGAGCATTGTACAATGAGAGAAGATAATCTTTGCGTTCTTCTCTTCCAAATATGTAATTAAATAACTTATCTTTATGTTTCTTCTGAATCATAGAATCCCTTTCAATAATTAATAATATGGTCACAAACAGTTTGTATGAAGATATTATACAAAAACTATTTGTGATGTCAAGGGACTTTTGCTGGATTGTTGTAGGGTGGTATATTTGGAGCGTTAATAGTATAATTAATAAAACGAAGAAGGGGAAGAGATATATGTATCATGGGTTAAAAGTTATAGTTTGGAGTATTGTGTTTATAAGTAATATTACAACTTTGAAAAAAACGTGGAATGCTTATAAAGAGAGTAAAGACAAAATGGATTTGATGGAACTTATAGCAAAAATAATTGTGATTCCATCGTCCTTAATCTTATTGATAGCCGAATTTGTATAGAAATGAAATTATTAGAGAATACAAAAGATGAGAGGAATATAGAAAGATGGTAAAGAAAATTGTTAGAGATCCCTTTTTCCTGCAACAGAAATCTGAACCGGCGACGGAGGCTGATAAGCAGGTGATAGTGGATTTGATGGACACATTAAAAGCAAATATGGACCGATGCGTTGGTATGGCTGCGAACATGATAGGTGTGAAGAAACAGATAATAGTAGTGGCTGTAGGTCCATTTGTCTTTCCTATGGTAAATCCGGTGATTACCAAGAAGAGTGGAAAGTATGAGACTGAGGAAAGTTGTCTGTCCCTTGATGGTGTGAGACCGTGCACTCGTTATAAAGAAATAGAAGTCGATTACTTAGATCAAAACTTCAAGCAGCAGCATGGCAAATACAAGGATTTCACTGCACAGATTATACAGCATGAGATACAGCATTTTAGTGGTGAGTTGATATGACAAAGATTATTTTGAAAAAAAAGAGATGAGAAAATGTGGTTTTTGTTTGCATTTGCATCAGCAGTATTTGCGGCACTTACTTCAATCCTGGCAAGCGGGCTAACAATGCAACAAAATGACTTCAAGGTTTAACATAGGAGGAGTACGAAATGGATAAGAAAATTGAATCACGAGAGACCATTATTATCAGAACAAGTATTATTGGAATTATTGCCAATGTTTTGTTGGCGGCATTTAAGGCGGTTATTGGCTTGCTGACCAATTCCATTGCCATCGTTCTTGATGCTGTAAATAATATTTCCGACGCCGGAAGTTCGTTAATCACAATAATCGGTGCGAAGTTAGCAGCAAAGGAACCGGACAAGAAGCACCCCTTTGGTTACGGACGTATTGAATATTTGAGTGCCATGGTAATAGCTGTCATTGTTTTGTACGCAGGTATCACTTCATTGGTTGAATCTGTGAAAAAGATTATTAACCCGGAAGTGCCGGAGTATGGCACTGTATCGCTGATAATAATTGCTGTAGCGGTTTTAGTGAAAATTGTTTTGGGCAGATACGTTAAGAGCGTAGGTGAAAAAGTTAATTCAAATTCATTAATAAACTCTGGCGAAGATGCAACATTGGATTCTGTGATTTCTGCTTCCACATTAGTTGCAGCAATAATATTTATGATTTTTAAAATCTCTTTGGAAGCATGGCTTGGTGCTATTATTTCCGTAGTAATTATCAAGTCAGGTATTGAGATGTTAAAAGAGACAATTTCTAAATTACTTGGCGAGCAGAATGATATTGAGCTGGCGAAGGAAATCAAGAAGACTGTCATGAGCTTTAGCGATGTGGCAGGCGTGTATGACCTGGTTTTACACAATTACGGTCCGGATACATGGAATGGCTCAATTCATATCGAAGTTCCGGATACTTATTCTGCAGATAAATTGGATGAGTTGTTGAGAGAAATAATGATGAAGGTGTTCAGTGAGCATCATGTCACACTGACAGCCATTGGCGTATACTCAATAAATACTAAAGACGAGGAAGCTATAGCTGTGAAGAAGAAAGTGTTTGATATTGTGTTGCCGATTGAACACGTTAATCAAATTCATGGATTCTACTTCAGCAAAGAGAAGAAAAAAATTCGTTTTGATGTGGTAATCAGTTTCGACGCAGAATGCCGCAGACAGGTGTGCCAGAATATCGAGGAAAGTGTACAGAAAGCCTTCCCTGATTATGAATTGCAGATTGCAATGGACACAGATTTCTCAGAATGTGAGGAGTAACAGAACGACAGACATTGGTGGAGGATTGAATAGTGAAGTCAGTTAAAAGAATAGTAAATTGTTTTCTAATAATCATAGTAGTTGCAATTGTAGGATTGATAATTACTATTCCGGTGGTCAATGATAACATTGCAAGAAAAGAAATGAAAAGGTTAAAAGAGATACCACTGCCTAAGAATACACAGTGCTTGGAATATAAATCAAAAGCGGGAAAACTTTCCGGTAATGGAAACGGAATGCAGTATGTCGGAATGATGCTCATCAAGAGTGATTTGGAAATGTCAGAATTGGAAGAGTATTACGAAACTTTTTCAGACGATGAGAGTGAGATCGACCTGTTTCCTCAGAATTCCAAAACTATAAATCATTGGGAACATGTCGAAATTGATTTGAAATCCGATGTCGGAGATGATGGTTATTATATCGTGTATTCGTGTACCGATGTGTATTCAAAATCACTTGAAGGGTTAGAGGGATTTTGCAGTGAATTTGATTTGAGAGGGAATTAGGTAAATTGGCGAAGGAGTATGTATAGTCAAAGAGGAAGGTGATAATAATGGGATACGAAGAAATTGCTAGAGCAAATCATGGAAATGGAAACAATTGTTCAGTCAGCCTTTTTAGGGCATTTGCAGATAAGTTAGGTATATCAGAGGAGGAAGCCGCAAAGATTGCTCCTGCACCAAGATCGGAAGGCGGAAAATGTGGAGGATATTTGGCAGGCAGAAAACTGATAGAGATGATAAAGCCCGAAGCTGTGGAAGAATTTGATAATCGTTTTCTTGAACAAAACGGTGATGATAAATGTGCAAACTTAATTAAGAGTAGACGTCTGCAAGGGAAGAACTGCAATGACTTGGTAGGCGAGACGGCAGACATTATAGAATCAATGCTAGTGTATTGACAAATGAAAATAAAAAATCTATAATGACCACTGTTATAACAGGAGTGCTTAAGGAATTAGGCTGAGAGATGACATAGACCCGCCATCAATCCTTTTACCTGATCCGGATAATGCCGGCGGAGGGAGTTGACAGATTATGTATGAGATATGCGGTATGTTATGATTATATACTTGTAGATTTTAGTAACTCACTTCGTAAAGAAGTGAGTTTTTTTGCATAATTGAGAACTTCGTTTCATATCAGGAAACAAAATATTATGTTTTAATTTTAAGGAGGATACGAAATGAATGCAAATGTAGCAATTCAGGTTTTGCCTGCAGTTCAGGGAGATGAAGAGGTAGTAAGAGTTGTCGATGAGGTAATCGACTATATCAAAAGTACAGGTGTTACTTATTATGTAGGACCATGCGAGACTGCTATGGAAGGTGATTATGAAGAACTTATGGAGATAGTTAAGCAGTGCCAGTATATAGCGGTTAAGGCAGGAGCGCCAAGTGTTATGAGCTATGTTAAGATCGGTTATAAACCGGAAGGTGATATTCTTACTATTGAAAAGAAGACTTCAAAGCATCACATAAATGATTAAAACCGGCTATGCGTTTCGAAATTAATTAGTAAAAAGAATACATGGGTGAAATGATGAATAAGAAAATTAATATAGTGCCGGTTGTTGTGATAATGTTATTGCTTATCATATGGCAGACTGCCTGCGCGTTGGAATGGGTGCCGGGATATATGTTGCCTTCCCCGATTAATGTGGTGAAAGCTTTCGTCGCAGATTTCTCGCTGTTGATGGATCATGCAAAGGTGACTTTATTGGAAGCTGTATTGGGTCTTTTCTTCGGAATACTTTTGGGTTTTGTTTGCGCGGTTTTGATGGATACATTTCCAATTGTTAAGAAAGGTCTTTACCCAATTTTGGTGATAAGCCAGACTATACCGGCGGTAGCAATAGCACCGTTGCTTATTTTATGGTTTTCCTATGGGATGACACCGAAGATTATACTTGTTGTGTTGGTGTCATTTTTTCCGATGGCGGTTGGATTGCTTGACGGACTTCAATCTGTTGATGAAGACATGATTAAGTTGATGAACTCCATGAAAGCCACAAGATGGCAGATATTTAAGTATGTGAAATTACCCGCAGCACTGCCTGAATTTTTTTCAGGGGTGAGAATAGCGGTTGCTTATTCTGTAGTAGGTGCCGTAATTTCCGAGTGGCTTGGCGGTTTCTCGGGTCTTGGTGTCTATATGACACGTGTCAAGAAATCCCTGGCTTATGACAAAATGTTTGCGGTTATATTCTTTGTATCAGCAATCAGTCTGATACTTATGGCACTTGTGAATGTACTTCAAAAGAAAGCTATGCCATGGGCACAGAAAAAATGAATCACAGAAAAACTAAAATGAAGAAAAACTAAACTATAGATATTAAATAACGATTTAGGAGAATTAAACAATGAGAAAGATTAAGTTTTTGGTAGCGACATTAATGACAGCAGCAATGACTGTATCCCTTGTTGGATGCGGAGGAGCAGGTGGCAGTAAAAGTAATAATAAAAGCGGTAAACTCAAAGAGATTACACTTGTTCTTGATTGGACACCTAATACAAACCACACAGGTTTTTATGTTGCGTTAAATGAAGGATATTATGAAGAAGAAGGTCTTAAAGTAAATATAGTTCAGCCGCCTGAGGATGGAGCAACAACAATGGTTGCAAGTGGACAGGCAGAGTTTGGTGTGGATTTACAGGATTACCTTGCGCCGGTATTTTCATCCGATGAAAAGATTCCAGTAACAGCTGTTGCAGCAATGATACAGCACAATACATCCGGCATTATTTCTCTTAAGGAGGACAATATCAATTCTCCAAAGGATTTAGAGGGCAAGAATTATGCAACATGGGATCTTCCGGTTGAGAAAGCAATGATGCAGAATATAGTTGAATCAGATGGCGGAGATTTTTCAAAAGTCAACCTTATTCCTGAATATGTGGAGAATGAGGCAGCTGCTCTTCAGCAGGACATTGATGCTATCTGGGTATATTATGCATGGGCAGGAATTTCCACAAAGCAGGCAGGACTTGATACTAACACAATATTTTTTAAGGACATAAATCCTGCATTTGATTTTTACAGTCCTGTGATTGTTTCTAATACAAACTGGCTTGAAAAAAATCCTGAAGTTGCAAAAGCATTTCTTCGTGCAACTAAGAAGGGTTATGAATTTGCAATAAAAGATCCTGACGCTGCAGCAGAAATTCTTGTTAAGCAGGTTCCGGAGCTTAGTATAGATCTTGTTAAGGAAAGCCAGGAGTGGTTATCACCTGAGTATAAGTCAGAAGTTGCACAGTGGGGATATATTGATCAGGCAAGATGGGATGCATTTTATAAATGGTTGTCTGACAATGAATTGTCAGATGAAATCCCGGCAGGCTATGGTTTCACAAATGAATACCTTCCGGAATAATTAGCCATGTGAATTGGTCTTGGCGCGCATGGCGAGTGCTAAAGATTGGAAAGTTTGTGTTTTAACTTTGGAAAGGCATTGATATGAAAACAATCTTAACTGTAAATAATATTTCAAAATCCTATGGTGACAAGCAGGTCATTAAGGATATCAGCATTAGGTTAGGTAAGGGAGAACTTGTAAGCATTCTGGGTGTGAGTGGAGTTGGAAAAACAACATTGTTTAACATACTTTCAGGTCTCACTCCCCCGGATTCGGGAAATGTAATGTTGTATTCTCGGAATGATGAAGCGGGAGCAATTGAAGACGGAACGGTTGAATCTGCGGCAGATGAATCCGGAACAGAAAAAAAAGGAACAGAAACGGATACAGAAGAAACAGATAAAACAGAAGAAACAGATAAAACAGAAGCAGTTGTGCCGGGAACGGATATAACAGGAAAGAATGGCTATCTGAGTTATATGCTTCAAAAAGATTTGTTGCTTCCTCATAAAACAGTAATAGAAAATGCGGCACTTCCTCTTTTGCTTGAGCGTGTACCAAAGAAAACAGCTTTGGAGACAGCCGGAAAAGAATTTAAACATTTTGGTCTTGATGGGACACAGAATCAGTATCCTTCAGAATTGTCAGGAGGGATGAGACAGCGTGTCGCACTTCTTAGAACTTATCTGTGTAACAAAGAAGTGGCACTTCTTGATGAACCGTTCAGTGCTTTGGATACCATAACGCGTGCCTCAATGCAGCAGTGGTATCTCGATATGATGAAAGATATCAAACTTTCAACACTGTTCATAACACACGACATGGATGAAGCAATTCTGCTTTCGGACAGAATCTATATAATGAAAGGAAGCCCGGCAACAATTGTTGAAGAAATAATTGTTGATGAGAAAAAACCAAGAACATCTGATTTTACTCTGACAGAAGAGTTCTTGGAATATAAGAAGAGGATTAGAGAATTACTATAACGAGTGCATCAAATAACGAATCAGCAAAAGAGACTGACTGCCTGAGGGCTTCAGTCTCTTTCCGTTATACTCTTTCTGAATATGTAGGAATCATTATGAGTGAAATATCATTGATAGAAGTAAAACCGGCGGAAATATAGGACTCACATTTCAAGCTCGTCGACGGAAATCCCCAGTTTTTCAGCACCAGTTTCCGGAGAAATGATACCATCTTTGATCATTTCCAAAATGATTTCTTTTTTGCCAATTTCGAGGCCGCGCTTTTCACCAATCTCGAGGCCGCGCTTTTCACCAATCTCGAGGCCACGCTTTTCACCAATCTCGATACACTCTTTTTTTACCATCTCGATATATTCTTCTTCATTAAATTCAGTAAGTACCATGTCCGTCACCTCACTTCTGTGTGCAAGAAGAAGATCACTGAGAACACCTTCCTCGATACACTGC
>JAILRH010000090.1 GCA_024698345.1 Lachnospiraceae bacterium
GCAGTGTATCGAGGAAGGTGTTCTCAGTGATCTTCTTCTTGCACACAGAAGTGAGGTGACGGACATGGTACTTACTGAATTTAATGAAGAAGAATATATCGAGATGGTAAAAAAAGAGTGTATCGAGATTGGTGAAAAGCGCGGCCTCGAGATTGGTGAAAAGCGCGGCCTCGAAATTGGCAAAAAAGAAATCATTATGGAAATGATCAAAGATGGTATCATTTCTCCGGAAACTGGTGCTGAAAAACTGGGAATTTCCGTCGACGAGCTTAAAATGTGAAATAACGGCATTTTAAAGTTGCTCCGGTAAATGAGGGTCAGACCATCAAGTCTGACCCTCGCACTTTAGTAATATACTACCAATATATTTGCTTTTTCTTATTTAATTTTCTTTACTCAAAATAGAGCTGTCCCTATTTATTCTTTTTCTTTTTTATATCCTAATTCTCTACCTCTTCAACATGGTGAACTTTTACAGTTCCACCCCATCTGACTAAAATGACTTCTCTACTTAAGCTCCCCTTGAGACTTACCACCCTGCCCATTAACTTTGTGCAGGATACACCTTATAACTATATATTTATTCTATCAAATATCTACATAATTTCAATATATACAATATTAAAGAACTATATCTTCTGCACCTATCTCTTTAAACTTTCCATTTTCAAATACTATTGCCATTCCATGCTCCATATCAAATTTATAATTGCACATTATAGCAAATACATTTTTTTCATTAGGAATGTATACGCATTTTGGCTTTACATATTTAAAAATATTATCTACCTCGCTAATATTGCTAGCCACATGGTTAATAACATACTCATCTACATTCTTTTTTACCTCATTAATCAAATTGGTATTTTTCATAAATAAATCCAATGATTCCTGCTGCATTTTCGTCATTGTATCCTTTTCAACTATCTTATAATTAACTAGCAATTTAAATTTTCTACCCCATATTTTTATATTCACCTTATTCATCAAATTCGCCTCCTACTGAATCTCTTGCTTTACATTCTGCAACTCCACCTGAATGATCAAAAAAACTATGTATTTCTGTTGGTACCAAATCCATAGCTTCTGTATCGCATCTTTCATGCCATGTTAATTTATTTTCTTTCCGATATTTTTCTACATCCTTCTCTGTCCAATTATCTTTCCCATCTCTATTCTCAGTATTAAATTGTTCTGCTAACTTCTTATCTGCCTGGGTAAAATTTCCATCTTGCATATCACCATTTTCATCACGATAATCATAACGATTTTCAGTCATATTATCAATTTTAACTGTAGCCTCTGCGCATTCAGAAAAATCAGGTTCACAATTTTTATATTCAATACCGTCAATATTACATTCTTTCATTTTTTCTGCTAATTCTTCGTTTCTTGACAAATCTAAATCGGGTATAAACTTGCCTTCGCCTCTTTCTCCAATCCATTCACCTCTTTCTCCCTCTTTTGGAGTTTGATCTAATCGTTCTTTGTAGCTGGTATAAAACTCAGAAGTATCTTTGCTCAATTCATCAAATAAATTATCCCAACTATCCGCTATTTCATCTAATGTTTTTTCTATAGCAGGCTTTATTTCTTTAAAAGCCTCTCCTGTTTTTGCAGCCACTTCTTTAATTTCATTAATCGCTACTTCCTTCAATGTATTACCAAAATTTTCCATTAATATACACCTCCATCTCTCTGATATATTTCTGTAAAGCTACAGAATATATCTTTGTATGAAGCATCTCTCTCTGACTGTTCATATAAAATCAACGCCATTGCCAAATCTATTTGCTTCGAAGAATATTGCTTTATAGAAGGTTTTAATTTATTTACAACTGTATCAACCCATTCCGATATTTTATTACAATTATTAGCTGCATCAATAGCATCTTTCGCTGCTAGGAAATCATATACCAATACGCGTAACGCATCAATTCCTTCTTCTTTCTCCTTTGATAAGTACTCAACAAAATCACATTTAATTTTTGATTCTAACTTAGAAGTAATAATCTGACGTTTTAAGATTTATTGCAACATCATTAAATGTAGGGTATATCTTTTCATCATATTCATTTTCTGATGTTATAAGATTCCAACCACATTCTAAGTAAGATTTTTCTACTGCATTTTTTAACACTGCAGGCATAGCAGCATACATAGGCCAACATACATTAAATATTTCTACCAAACGATCCAAGTGTTCCAAGATATGTATTTCATCTGGGAAACTAAACGGATTTATCCTTAATATTTTTGATATAATCGGATTGGTTCCATAAACATTAACATCCTCTCTGTTGCCAAAAACCGCCTTATATTCTCCCTTTGCAGGTTCGACAACTAAGAATTTTATTCCTTTTTCATATACTTCTTCTAATATTTTGTATATTGTATTACTCTTTCCTGAACCGGTACTACCTGTTACAAAGGTATGAGATGCAAATGACTTTTTCGAAAGTAATACTCTGTTATTTTCCGAATGTTTCATATGGAATATATTTCCCACATCTACCTTTTCTTCTGTATCATCCTTTTCATAACTTACAACATTCCTTCCAAACTCTGCACATTCTAATACTGGAAAGCCTGAAATTGATTTTTTAGGAAAATTTAATGAATAAGCTAGTTCTTTTCCTGACAAACTCGTTGTAGCCGTAACAATAGGAGGATATACTAGATAGTCTACATAGCCTTCTCCTTCTTTTTCGATTATTTCAGGATTTAATCCAAACAAAGGATGCCTTAGATTTCTAAGATAATTGCCTATTTCCTTTGCTCTATTCCTTCCTATAATGTCAAGCCTAAAAGTCTTTATTTTTCAGGCTTTAGTTTATTTTATTACCTCTATCAAACGAGCTAAAAGTGTAGAATAGTCATAGTATCTTGTACTGAATAGTCAAATCAGAGTACACCAATAAAG
>JAILRH010000141.1 GCA_024698345.1 Lachnospiraceae bacterium
TAATCTTTTTAAAAGTAAATAGAGAGCCACCTTTTTGTAGCTCTCTACACAAACACTCAATATTATTTCATTTCTCTTTTAAGCCATTTATGCATTTCATCGAAATACTTGCCACTTGATAACAATTCTTCTAACTCTTTCTCAGACATATTCGGATATACTTCTTTCTCGAAAGCATCCTGGGACATTGTTAAAATCGGATAATCTCCCTCAACATCCTCAACATCAAATACGTAATTTAAAAGACCTTCATATGAAAGATTGTTTATTTTTCTAATTATTAATCCTCTAATATAATCACCATTTGTCATATCTCCTCGTACCTCCTTCCTTACTTAAACGGCAGACTTACTTTCTCTGCTGTCTCCTCAACTAATTTAGCAATATCTTTATAATTCCTTCCGCTGACTTTTTCGGTTTTCTCATAATCCAAAGCCTTGAATATATTCTCATACAACAAGCCCCTGAATTCCCTTGTCACCGGATAACACAAGTCCACGTACTCATTCTCCGCGCTGGAATTGCTTTTCAACTGTGATGGCATTGCAACAAACTTTCCATTCTTTCCATTCACAATCTTTATTGCATTTACCGCAAACTTCATGTTAAAGATTACCGTTACCAATGCCTCAACATTTCCGTACTTGTCGCCCATCGGATATGTCTTAATGTAAAACGACAAATCATCCGTTCCGGATTGCATTTCCATCTCATCAAATCCTTCTCTGTAAGCCTTCAAAATGCCTTCCGACAGTTCTTTATTAAACTCCTTTGTCACCGGATGGCAGAATTGTTTATATGCCTGAGTGCCGTCACTCTTCACCTCATTAGTTCTGTAACTTGGCATCGACACAAACAGATTTCCTCTACTGTTTTCTCTGATGCTGATGCCTGTTACTTTAAACTTTTCATCAAATACAATTGATACGTAAGCTTTAACGCTCCAGTCTTCTTTATTCGTTCTATGTACTTTAATTTTGATATTCATTTTCACTATCCTCCTATCGTATTTTTGTTAGTTTCAAATTATCGTACGGTTCAATACTGACTCCCTTAAAATCATCTTCATCAAGGACTATTGCACACGACTTGTACATCTCCTCAACCTTGCCAATCGCATCTGCAAGATTGTCTGCCTTAACTCTGACAATTCTTGAAAGTTCTTCTTTAACCTCTATTTCGTATCTCATCTAATCACGTCCCTTCTATTTTTTGACCGGTCGCCCAATCATAACTAATCCGCTATTGTAATAATCTCTGTAAATAACACCTGTGCTTTCACTGCCTGCTTCGACGATTTTTCCATCACCGACATAAATAGCTACATGACTGATATTTTTGTATCGGTCGTTATGCTGGAAGGAATAAAAAATCAAATCACCAGGTTTTATCTCTGATTCAGAAACAACAGTTCCATACTTTGAACAATATTGTGCTTCCGCAGCTGCCACATTGGAATCGTCATAAATCATACTTACTCCACCATTCTTCCAAGAATAAAATGCCAAAGAACTGCAATCAAAATAGTCTCCGGAATCTCGCTTCGGCTGACTGTAAGGATAACCAACTTTTGTTAATGCAAATGTACAAACATTCTTTGCCTGCTGGTCTGAAATCTTGTCGGTAATCTTCTTAATTTCTTTTTCAGACAATTCACTTCTCGAATCAGTACCAACACTTCCGCCCATGGGGTTTGTTTGAGTTGCTTTAACCATTGTCATAATGTTTGCAAGCATTTCCCTTTGATCATCGGTAAAGTTATACTCATCTGCCATTTCTGTGTAGGTCTTCAGCGTCACCTTAACCTTAAGAGTCTTTGTGGTCTTTTTCTTCTTACCTTTACCCTTGGTCTTCGTAACAATCTCCGTAGTATATTTACACATATCATCAAATACCGCTTTAAGATTCTTTTTGTTCTCATCATTCATTTCAATAGCAGTGTTTCCGTAACCGTATTTGACCATATAGACGACCATAATATCCATGTAGTTATCCGGCTGTCCTGCGCCCTCATAATCGACATAAACAATTTCTCCTATATCGGCATCTTTGTGTTCGTTAGCCAACTTATTAATCTCAGATTTAAAATTCATCATATAAGATGCTGTAACGCTCCTGACTGTTTCGTCACCTTCCAACGGTGGTAACAAAAATGCAATCGGTGAGTTATAAGCCACCGCTACAACTGCACCGGTTAATGCTCCGGCAGTAACAATAATCAAAACAACTGGTAATACCATCGGCAAAAGCAAAGCAACAACCTTTCTTGCAACAAAGACGACTTTATGAACTATCAAATCCTTTACCAATTTGAATAAATTATCCTTTTGCTTATCGGGTTCATTCAGCCTGTCTCCCAAGTATTTAAGAATCCTGATTCTCTTCTCCGCCTGATAAAATTTGTAATCAATAACTTGCCCTGCCACTTCTCCTGCAGCGTAACCGATTGCTATGCCATATGGACCTCCAGCAGTTCCACCAATAGTCGTACCTGCTTTTACTCCGACTTTAGTTGCAATCTTTGTTGCTTCCTTCGTTGTATCTTTTGCAATCCTCTTCGTTGTTTTCTTGGCGACCTTTTTAGTAGACTTCTTGGCAGTCTTTTTTGCCATCTGTTTACCTTTTTTCTTAATCTTTCTTCCTGCCATATTTGACAATTGTTTCTGATTAATTTCCGGTCTCTTGCGAATCCTTGACACAACATCTTTAGTCTTTTTAATCCTTGAAGCCGTTCCTACTGCCAGATCTTTCTCAAGACCTACAACTGCTCTGATATCATCTCCACCTTCAACATGATCTGAGATCTTATCAGCACCTAAAGCTGCTCCGGTACCAACAG
>JAILRH010000176.1 GCA_024698345.1 Lachnospiraceae bacterium
GAGATATTCACGTGGCGACAGCATTTTGGAAATAAAAGAAATGTATGAGGAGATTTTTGATAAGTGGATATATGTATTTGCACCAGATAATTACAATCAGATATTAAGAATGCTCTCGATAGGGATATGCCTTGAAACAGAAAAGAAGAATATAAAAATGGTTCACAATCTCCTTAAAGGGAATAAAAAAGAGGATTGGTTACTTGAATTTTTGATGTGTACTTATGTGGATGAAAAATATGATAATAATATAAATTTGTTATTTAAAAAAGATTTTGAGAAGTTTAAAGATTTCATTGAAAAATCAAGAAAACCCTCGGATTTGAAACAAATACTAAATAAAGGATGGTATAACGCACGTAGAGAAAACGCGAATTCCCATAATAGAAGTGATTTTACATATTGTGGATATTGGAGTTTTGAGGCTGGTGCTATAGTAAAATTATTAGGTATAGATGACACTATATTAAAGGATGAGAAATACTATCCTTATGATTTAGTACATTACAGTGAGGTGAAAAATGGGATTGCT
The DNA here is from genome assembly GCA_024698345.1 of Lachnospiraceae bacterium. Lineage (GTDB taxonomy): Bacteria > Bacillota > Clostridia > Lachnospirales > Lachnospiraceae > SIG293. The sequence continues at coordinate 533 of JAILRH010000176.1, forward strand.
TGATAGAATTACAAATAAAAAACAGAGTGGAAATACGGATAAGGCATTATGAGTAATCCACATTTCTATTCAAAAGGTGATGGAAGTGTTTTCGGTGCTTTTGCGTTAACTGAATCAACAGAAACCATTCTTCCAATTGATCCAAGAAGAGAATATAAAGTTGACGGAAAAATTGTGAATGAATGGAAAATGATACTAATAAGTACAACATTGAACAAGGTTATTGCAGAAACTGACTATTATGAAATAATAGAAAAGATGCGTGAAGATTCATTAGTAAAAGACAAGACCGTAGTAATAAAAGCTTTAACACTTGAAAAAATGAAGGAATTGATATAGGCGTATAATCAAAGTTACTACTTAATCTTATATGACAAAATATCAAATAATTAAAAATCGCAGAGTTGCATATTGAAAAGATATGCAACCCTGCGATTTTTTGTTATATGCAGTCATTCCGGTGTTATCCTCAAACTATCCTTTAGAACGGATCACTCAAATTTACTTTTTAATTATTTGAAAGGTATTCTTTATTAATAGCAATAACTTTGTCCATCATTTCTTTTCCGGGACCGCCAAGTGTGAGTCTCTTTTCTACACATGTCTTTAAGCTGATTGCCTCGTAAATGTCCTCTTCAAATACAGGGCTGATGGCTTTGAATTCATCAAGTGTCATATCGTCAAGAGAGATACCTTTGCTCTCGCAGAACAGAACGAGCTGGCCAACAATACCGTGTGCATCTCTAAATGCAACTCCGTGATTAACAAGATAATCAGCAGCGTCTGTTGCGTTTGTGAATCCGTTCTTTGCACTTGATTCCATATTTTCTTTGTTGAATGTCATTGTATCGATCATTCCTGTGAATAATGCAATACAGCCTTTAGTTGTGTCGATAGCGTCAAATGTAAATTCTTTATCTTCCTGCATGTCTTTGTTGTATGCAAGTGGAAGTCCCTTCATAGTTGTGAGAATAGAAGTGAGTGCACCGTACACACGACCTGTCTTTCCGCGTACAAGTTCAGCAATATCAGGATTCTTTTTCTGTGGCATGATACTTGAACCTGTGCTGTAAGAATCGTCAATGTTGACGAATCTGTACTCATTTGAATTCCATATAATAATCTCTTCGCAGAATCTGCTAAGATGCATCATGATTGTAGAAAGTGCAGACATGAGCTCGATAATGTAGTCTCTGTCTGATACTGAATCCATACTATTGAGAGTAGCTCCTGCAAAATCGAGAAGAGAAGCTGTGTACTCTCTGTCTAATGGATATGTTGTACCTGCTAAAGCACCTGATCCGATAGGAGAGTAGTTCATTCTGTTGTAAATATCTGTAAGACGGCTTTTGTCTCTTTTAAACATCTCAAAATAAGCGCCGAAGTGATGAGCTAAAGTAACAGGCTGAGCTTTCTGCAAATGTGTGAAGCCCGGCATATATGTCTCTGTGTTTTCTTCCATAACCTTGATGAGAGACTCAAGAAGAGTTTTGAGAAGGTCATTTAACTCAACAACTTCATCTCTTACGTAAAGTTTCATATCAAGAGCAACCTGATCGTTACGGCTTCTTCCGGTATGAAGTTTCTTTCCCGGTTCACCGATTCTGTCGATAAGATGAGCTTCAACAAAACTGTGAATATCTTCATGTTCATTTGTAAACTCTAAAGTTCCGTTTTCGATATCAGCAAGAATACTATTGAGGCCACCTATTATTGCCTCTTTGTCAGCATCAGTGATAATGTTCTGTTTTGCAAGCATAGTAACGTGAGCAATACTTCCTCTGATATCCTGTTTATAAAATTTCTGATCAAATGATAATGATGCATTAAAATTATGCACTAACTGGTTTGTTTCTTTGGTGAAACGTCCGCCCCATAATTTCATATGTATGTACTTCCTTTTTTTATTATTGTGAGCGTAAAATCATTCAAAATAATAGTTGATAAGCTGAATGTTTACACACAAAAAAAGTATAGCATTATATGGGAGGTTTTTCAAATAGTTACTAAAAATATATAATTATCGTAAAAGAGAGACTTCTGTACTTGAAAATAGAATTAACCAAGATTATAATCTAGAAGATGTAATGAAATTATTATTTGTTGAATAATAAACCGTTCTCAAAAAAATGAATAATTTATTTAAGAAAAGATAATTGTTGAGAGGTAAGAATGAAGATTTATATGGCTCCCCTTGAGGGCATCACAGGATATATTTACAGAAACGCATACGAAGAGAATTTTGGAAAATGCATCGATAAATACTTTGCGCCTTTCATTGTGCCAAGTGATAACAAGAGGCTCGCCGGCAAGGAAATTAGAGATATAATTCCGGAAAATAATTATATTGATAATATGTATCTGGTGCCGCAGATTCTGACAAATAATGCAACTCATTTTTTGAAAGCGGCTACTCAGTTAAAAGACATGGGATACAATGAGATTAATTTTAATGCAGGATGTCCCTCCGGCACAGTTGTTAATAAGAACAGAGGTGCAGGATTCTTAAAAGATCCGATCCATATGAAAAGATTTTTTGATGAAGTGTTTGATGGTGCAGAGAAACTTGGAGTTAAAGTGTCTGTAAAAACCAGAATAGGATTTGAATCTCCACTTGAGTTTGAGGATATTTTGAAAGTGTTTAATCAGTTTCCTTTTGAGGAAATAATAATTCATCCAAGAACCGGAAAGCAGATGTATAAAGGAATTCCGGACATGGAACAATTTGAATATACATTTGATAGCATAAATGTTCCGATTTGTTACAATGGTGATATCAACAGCGTTTATGATTACAGTAATATCATTAGTAATTTCAGCGTTAAGGCTGTGATGATTGGAAGAGGAATAATCAGAAATCCAATGCTTCCGGAGCAGATTGTGTATGGTTGTGATATAGATTATGACAGAATCAGAAAGTTTCACGATGACTACTACCATAAATATTGCGAGGTTATAAATGGTGATACACATATTTTGTTCAAAATGAGAGAAGTGTGGATTTATATGTCGGGGATTTTCGAAAATCCTCACAAGTGTCTTAAAATGGTTAGAAAAGCTCAGAGTTTGAAAGCTTACGATGAGGCAGTTGATAGAATATTTTCAGGTGCACGATTATGAAAAATAGAAAAAATAATTTGAAAGCAAGAAGAAATAACCGGATATGGAATAAGATAGGAATGAAGTATGATGGAATCTGTCCTGTTTGTGGAGGAAATGACTTGATTCATATTTACAGACATGATGCGAGGGCGTGTATTAGTTGTAATATATGGCTTGAACCAAAATGTGGAGGAGAAGATTGTGATTGTCCATTCTGTAAAGACAGACCTGACACACCATATGAAGTGTATTGGCTAGAAAAAGAAATTCCATCGGATGCATTGGAGGTAAAAAGGTGGAGACAGGATAATTATATGCATAAAGTAGACGGGAAGATAAAACATATTAAAAGATACAAAAATGATAAAGAATAAAGATAAAGAAAAAGAAAAAGAAAAAGAAGCAGCCGTTTTGTGAGTGGTTTATTAATAATCACAAACAAATAGACTGCTTTTTTATAGAATTATCTTGTTTTATTTATTTTGTTTTATTTATTTTGTTTTATTTTATTTAACTTCTTCAATTCCTGATATATCAGGTGAAATTGCCATTGAATAATTGGTATGATATATTACAAAACCAGGCATGGCACCGGCGACTTTTTTGACGTTCTTTCTCATGGTGTAATCAATTTCAACTTTTTCCTGACCGCTTCCTTTTGAGAAGTGAGCGGCAAGGCGGGCTGCTTCTTCAAATACGATATCCGGAAGCTCATCGCCATTAGTTTTAACAATGACGTGTGAGCCGGGGAATGCCTTTGAGTGGAACCACCAGTCGCCTCCATTTGCTACCTTAAATGTGAGTTCTTCGTTTTGGATATTGTTTTTGCCCACATACATGTGGTAGCCTCCGGTTGAAATGAAGTGAAGAGGTTTACTCTTAAAACGTTCTTTCTTGTTAGTTGAACGTTTCTTGATGTAACCGGTCTGTACTAATTCGTTTTTGATTTCCTTGAGGTCTGTTTCATTTTGTGCAATATCCAGAGAAACGCTAATTGTTTCAAGATAATCGATTGATGCTTTTGTCTCTAGAACAATAGATGAGAGAGCGTCTCCTGTTCTTTTGAGTTTGGCATATTTATCAAAATACTTCTTTGCATTTTCTATAGGAGTGAGAGTTGGATCCAAAGGGATTTTAACCGTCTCACCGGTGTAAAAGTTTTCACATTCACATTCTTTAGAACCTGCTTCAACAGAATAACCGTAAGTTGTAAGCAGTTCTCCGTAAACTTTATATTTGTCCTTTTTTTCTGTGTCCTTCAATTGCTTGAGCTGAAGGGCATATTTTTTATTGTCCTTCTCAAGAGCAGTGTTGACGATACGTCTTAAATCAAAGGACTTCTGCTTGATACGAGTAGACTCGTTTTTCTTCTTATAAAAAGATTCAAGCAACTCACTCATACTGTCAAAGGAAATTTCGTTGCAGTCTGCGTAACAAAGTAGAGGAAAAGCATTGAACTCAACATATGAGCCATCCTTTTCGTAAATAACAGGAGAGAACTCTCCTGACTTAACAATGGCAATAATCTTTGCAAAATTGCTCCAGATTAAATCCTTGGCACCGTCATCGATAACAGTGGCAGGAAGTGAGGAGTCAACATTGGCTCTGTAACAAATCTCTTCGGCAACAACAGGACTGATACCTGTAAGTGAAGAGTAGATGGCTTTGGATAAATTGCATGCCTTAGAATATACAACTGTATCAAAAGCAGTCCTGTCAACAGTCAGTGGGTTTTCTTTATTCATTGTATCCGGAATAAAATATTCTCTACCGGGAAGAACCTGTCTGACTGAACTCATCACAGAGGAAATATGTTTAATACTGTCCACTATCATATTCTTGTCATCACAGAAAATGATATTACTGTGTTTACCCATAAGTTCTATAATAAGGTGCTTAATACAGACATCGCCCATCTCATCTAAATGCTGTAATTCAAAATCTATAATTCTCTCAAGTCCCGGCTGCGTAATAGAAACAATGCGACCGCTGTTGATATGCTTTCTCAAAAGCATACAAAAATTAGGTGCAGTCAGAGGACTTGGTTTGGATGATTCTGTGAAATAGACAAGTGGAAGAGATGCATTTACAGATAATAACATCTTATATTGTGATTTGTTTGCCTTAAATGTAATCATGAGCTCATCCGGTTCGGTCTGAGCTATTTTATATATACGACCTTCGTCTAATGTTTTATTAAATTCGCTTATTAAACTGCTGACAGTAATTCCGTCAAATGCCATAATGATATATCCTTTCTGTTTTTTATAATAATAAAGTGTATAGCTATGTTAATTGAATAGTTAATAGCAATAATTAATATAAATAACAATAGAATTGTATTATTTATTATATCATTAGTCAATTATCCTGTTACTATCAATTAGTCAAATTCGTCTTGTCGTCAAATAGAAATTTTGCTATCTTGACGGTGCTTTATAAATGAATTATAATAAATTGATAATTTGTGTTCATAAGCTGATTACGAATACAAGTTGTCATTGGTTTTTAGCAACTCAAACGAATATAGCATTTTATTAAATACCAGGGGTGAATTAATGATAAACAGTATGACAGGTTTTGGCAGATGTGAAGTGTCAAAAGATGGCAAAAAGGTTACTGTGGAGATGAAATCAGTCAACCACAGATACCTTGAACTGAACATCAAGATGCCAAAGAAGTTTAATTTTATAGAGAGTGACATAAGAAACAAAGTAAAGCAGTATCTCGAGAGAGGAAAGGTTGATATCTTTGTTTCATATGAGAATCTCACAGAAGGAGATGTCAGTCTCAAATATAACAAAGCTCTTGCAAAAGAATATTATGAATTGTATAAGACTATCGGAACAGAGTTTGATGTTGAACTCAAGCTCGACAGCAACGTTATTGCAAGAAGTCCTGAAGTTATTATTATGGAAGAGCAGAATGAGGACGAAGAGACTCTGACGGAATTGTTGCTTACGGCAATTCAGGGTGCTTGTGAGAAGATGGTTGAAACCCGTAATAAGGAAGGAGAACATCTCAAACAGGATTTGCTTGGTAAACTGAATGAGATTCTTGAGATTGTTGATTTCTTAAAAGAGAGATCGCCTCAGATTATTCAGGAATACCGCGAAAAGATCACTTCAAAGATAGAAGAACTTCTTGACAACACTCAGATTGATGAGTCGAGAATTGCACAGGAAGTTATTATTTTTGCCGATAAGATATGTATAGATGAAGAGATTGTAAGACTTGAAAGTCATGTGAAGGCTATGAGAGATTCTCTTAGTGCCGGTGGTGCAGTGGGTAGAAAGCTTGACTTTATTGCCCAGGAGATGAATAGAGAGGCTAACACAACTTTATCAAAGACAACAGATGTGGAAATCTCTAATAGAGCAATTAAGTTAAAGACAGACATCGAGAAGGTCAGAGAACAGATTCAGAATATAGAATAATATTTCAGAATCGCAATTGGATTCAGATATTTAATTATATTACGTAATCACAATTATATTCTTTTGATAAATGATATTAGGAGGCAGATCATGAGTGAAGGTCAGTTAGTGATTATTTCAGGATTTTCCGGAGTTGGAAAAGGAACAGTGGTTAAGAAGATTATTGAAAAATATGACGATTGCGTTGTTTCAGTTTCAGCAACAACAAGGGACCCAAGACCGGGTGAAAAAGAAGGTGTTCACTACTTTTATAAGACACGTGAAGAATTTAAGCAGATGATTGAGGATGATAAGTTTTTGGAATATGCAGAATTTGTAGGAAACTTATATGGAACACCTAAAGATTTTGTTGAGAAAAGTATCGAAGAAGGAAAGAATGTAATTTTGGAAATCGAAGTTCAGGGCACTTTAAAGGTAAAAGAAGAAGCCCCGGACGCAAAGCTTATTTTTGTTTTACCACCAAGTGCTGAAGCACTCAAAGACAGACTTGTAGGCAGGGGCTCTGAATCTACAGAGGTAATAAGACAGAGACTATTAAGAGCTGCTGAAGAGACTGAGTTCATGGATTATTATGATTATTATGTTGTTAACGGTGTTGTTGAGGATTGTGCAAAAGACATCAAAGACATTATCGATGACAACTTTAATAATAAGCTTGATGAGAGCTTTATAAAAAAAATAAAAGAAGATATTAAGGCATTTTCGAAAGGAGTTTAAAGATATGTTACATCCATCATATACAGATTTAATGGCAGTAGTTAACAGCGATGTTGAAGAGGGAGAACAGCCGGTAGTACAGAGCAGATACTCAATCGTTATGGCTACATCAAAAAGAGCACGTCAGATTATTGCAGGAGATGAACCAATGGTTAGAGGCAATGATAAGAAGCCTTTGTCAACAGCAGTTGAAGAGTTATACCAGGGTGAACTTAAGATAATCGGCGATGAGGACGATGAAGAATAATTAGTGAATTAGAGGGGTTGTCTTAGACGCCCCTTTTATTGTTTTGTTATTTTCACTTGGAGGGAAAGGATTTTTAGATGAAGATTTTATTTGTGTCACTTGGCTGTGATAAGAATCTTGTGGATTCTGAGCACATGCTTGGCATATTGAGAGAAAAAGGTTATGAATTTACAGATGATGAATACGAAGCAGAGATAATTGTTGTAAATACATGCTGCTTTATAGGTGATGCAAAAGAAGAGAGCATCAATACTCTCATTGAAATGGGAGGCCGAAAGGAAGACGGCAAATGTAAAACGCTGATTGCCTGTGGATGCCTTGCACAAAGATATGCAAAAGAAATCAGAAGTGATATACCTGAAGTCGATGTGATTGTCGGAACAACGGCAATTGAAAAAATAGTTGATGCTGTTGAACAGTTCAACGACAAAAAAGATTATCTTATGGATATTGACGTTTTGTCTGCAGCTGATGCTCCGAGAATAGTTTCAACAGGAGGTCATTTCAGTTATTTGAAGATTGCGGAAGGCTGTGATAAACACTGTTCTTATTGTATTATTCCAAAGGTGAGAGGTAATTTCAGAAGTGTTCCTATGGAGAATCTTCTAAAAGAAGCAAAGAAACTAGCAGATAGCGGAGTTAAGGAACTGATTCTTGTGGCTCAGGAAACAACAATGTATGGAACGGATATCTACGGAGAGAAGACTCTTCACAAGCTGCTTGAAGAGTTGTGTAAGATTGATGGTCTTGTATGGATTAGAGTTCTCTATTGTTATCCGGAAGAAATATACGATGAACTTCTTGAGGTGATGGCGAGGGAAAATAAAATATGTAAATATATTGATATTCCAATTCAGCATGCAAGTGACAGAATCTTAAAGAGGATGGGAAGAAGAACAACTAACAGTGACTTGAGAAAAGTTGTTATGAAACTCAGAGAGAAGGTTCCGGGAATAATAATAAGGACAACTTTGATTTCGGGATTCCCGGGCGAAACTGCTGAGGATCATGAAGAAGTAATGAGGTTTGTTGACGAGATGGAATTTGACAGACTGGGAGTTTTCACTTATTCTCAGGAGGAAAATACGCCGGCAGCGTCTTTCCCAGATCATGTTGATGAACAGATAAAAGAAGACAGAAAATATGAGATTATGGAATTACAGTCGGAAATTGTTGCTGATAAGGTAAATGAACTGATTGGAAAAGAATTTCTTGCAATTATCGAAGGAAAAATTCCGGCTGAGAACGCATACATGGCAAGAACCTACATGGATATTCCGGGAGTCGACAGCAATGTGTTTGTTATGACTGATGAACAACTCATGACTGGTGATTTTGTAAAAACAAGAATTACAGGAGCTCTCGAGTATGATCTTGTTGGAGAGTTAGTGTAGCGTTATAACTCTTTTATTGCAGGCTGATAACATAATAAAATCTATATAACTATAATGAAAGGAAAATGCGAAAGCATTGCAGGTGATGAATAATGGATATGAATTTGCCTAATAAGCTGACAGTGTTCAGAGTTATTTTAATACCGTTTTTTGTAATAGTAATGTTAGCTTTGCCATTTGGAGAAATGTCCAAATTTGTGGCAGTGGGTATTTTTATTGTGGCGAGTATTACAGATTTTTTTGATGGATATCTTGCCAGAAAAAATAATCTTGTTTCAAATTTCGGGAAGTTTATGGATCCACTTGCAGATAAATTGCTTGTAGGGGCAGCTATGATTTGTCTTTGTGATGTGACTGGAATTTTGCCGGTTGCCGGAAAGATACCGGGATGGATAGTTATTATCATAATTAGCAGGGAATATTTCATAAGCGGATTCAGAACTATAGCAGCAGATCAGGGATTGGTCCTTGCTGCAGGCTGGTGGGGAAAGGTTAAGACAGTGTGTCAGATGTTTATGATAATCTTTCTTATCATCGACCTTGATTTTACATTATTTAAATACGCAGAGATTCTATTAGTATGGCTTTCATTGTTCTTTACTGTATTTTCAATGATTGATTATGTGGCAAAGAACGGAAATGTACTAAAGGATGAAGTTAAATAAAGAATGTTTAATTGAAGAAGGCTTAAATTAAGAATTGAGTTATTCTGTATAATCATAAGCAACTTAATTAAATTAAGTTTTTACCGTATTTTATTTAATAATATTAAAAATCTATTGATAAAAACTTATTATTATTATATTATTCTAAATGCTACGCTAAAAAATAGCATGGAAATAACAATTTTTGAAGAATTGCTATAAGATTTCAGCAATTTGCAAACATATTTAAGGAGGAAATTATGTCAAAGTATTGTGAAATGGAAAAAGAAGCCTTAAAGGATATGCTTGTTGAATTAAAAGCAGAGTATGCAAAGATTAAGGAAGCAGGTCTTAATCTTGATATGTCAAGAGGAAAGCCGGGTCCTGATCAGCTTGCTATCTCAGCAGGTATCATGGACGCATTGACTTCAGAGGATGAGCTTAAGTCAGAAACAGGTCTTGATTGCAGAAACTACGGAGAACTTTGTGGAATTATGGAAGCAAGAAGACTTATGAGTGAGGTTATGGGCGTTCCAACTGAAAATGTTATTGTTTATGGCAATTCAAGTTTAAATATTATGTATGATACTATCTCACGTTCATTTACACATGGAGTTATGGGCAGTACTCCATGGTGTAAGCTCGACAAAGTAAAATTCCTTTGTCCTGTACCAGGATATGACAGACATTTCAAGATTACAGAATTCTTTGGTATTGAGATGATCAATATTCCGCTTACAGAAGATGGACCTGACATGGATTTGGTTGAGCAGTATGTAAATAATGACGAGTCAGTTAAGGGTATGTGGTCTATTCCAAAGTACTCTAATCCATCAGGCGTAACATATTCTGCAGAGACAGTAAAGAGACTTGCTGCTTTAAAGCCGGCTGCAAAAGATTTCAGAATTTACTGGGATAATGCTTATGTTATCCATCATTTATATGAAGATAAAAAGGATGAACTTTTAGATATTTTTGAAGAGTGCAAGAAGAACGGAAACGAGGATATGGTATTCCAGTTCGCATCAACATCTAAGGTTTCATTCCCTGGTTCAGGAATTGCTGCAATGTCTGCATCAACAGCAAACCTTGATTTTGTAAAGAAACAGATGACAGTTCAGACTATCGGTCACGATAAGATTAATCAGCTCAGACATGTTAAGTTCTTCAAAGACCTTGATGGAATGAATGCCCATATGATGAAGCATGCAGAACTTTTAAGACCGAAATTTGACGCAGTTCTCACAACACTCGAAAGTGAACTTGCAGGAACAGGTATTGCAGAATGGACAAAACCACTTGGAGGATACTTTGTATCTCTCGATGTTATGGAGGGATGTGCGAAGAAAGTAGTTGCTATGTGTAAGGATGCCGGAATGGTTCTTACAGGAGCAGGAGCACCATTCCCATACGGAAAAGATCCAAAAGACAGCAACATCAGAATCGCACCTTCATATCCTTCACCAAAAGAATTACTTGAGGCAAGTAAAGTGTTAGCACTTTGTACTAAGATTGCAGCTATCGAAAAACTTATTGAAGCGTAAAGCAAATCAGATTTTTTTATTGATAGAGAAAAGCAAATAAGATTATTTATTGATAGAGAAAAGCAAATCAGATTAATCTGATTTTGTGAGAGCCTTGAATCAATAAAGATTTTTGTGTGAATGGAGGTGGCCCTTTTTGAAGGACATTAAGTTAAGCAACAAGACTTTTAAATTGGAACAAGATCCATATATATACCAACTTCAGAATGTTGAGGAGCCTGAATTATTCAGAGAGATGTTTCCCTATACAGAGACACCTAAGATAGCATTCAATTACAGAAGGGTTCCGGAAAACATGCCGGAGGATATATTTATCACTGACACCTCATTTAGAGATGGTCAGCAATCAAGAGCACCATACACAACAGAGCAGATGGTACATATCTATAAGTTGTTGCATGAACTTGGCGGAGAGAATGGAATGATTCGTCAGACAGAGTTTTTCGTGTATTCAGAAAAAGACAGAAAAGCTCTCGAGAAATGTATGGAGCTTGGATACAAGTTTCCTGAGATTACAACGTGGATCAGAGCTTCAAAAAAAGATTTTGATCTTGTTAAATCAATCGGAGTAAATGAGACAGGTATACTTGTAAGCTGCTCTGATTATCATATATTCCACAAGATGGGGCTCAACAGACAGCAGGCACTTGATAAATACCTTGGTATAGTATCTGAGTGTATCGAGTCAGGACTCAGACCAAGATGTCATTTCGAAGATATTACAAGAGCAGATTTTTACGGTTTTGTAGTTCCATTTGCATATAAACTTATGGATATGTCAAGAGAAAGCGGAGTGCCTATCAAGATAAGAGCATGTGACACTATGGGATTTGGTGTTCCTTATGCAGGCGCAGCACTTCCAAGAAGCGTATCGGGCATTATCTACGGACTGCAGCATTATGCTGATGTTCCATCAGAAATGTTAGAGTGGCATGGTCACAATGATTTCTACAAAGGTGTAGTCAATGCCACAACAGCATGGATGTACGGAGCAGGCGCAGTAAACTGTTCGCTCCTTGGAATTGGTGAGAGAACAGGAAATGTTCCACTTGAAGCAATGGTATTTGAATATGCTTCACTTCGTGGACATTTTAACGGAATGAACACAAAGGTAATCACAGAGATTGCTGATTACATCCAGAACGAAACAGGATATAATCTTCCAGCTATGACTCCGTTTGTTGGTGCTAACTTTAACCTTACAAGAGCGGGGATTCATGCCGACGGAATGCTCAAAAATCATGAGATTTACAATATTTTTGATACAGAGACAATTCTTGACAGACCACCTAAAGTATCGATAACAAGTACTTCAGGAATGGCGGGTGTGGCATATTGCATCAACCAGTATCTCAAATCAAAGGGAAGAGATGAACTTGATAAGAAATCACCGGTTGTTGAAAAAGTATATAGCTGGGTTCGCTCTGAGTATGATGGCGGAAGAATTACAGTTATCAGCGATGATGAATTGATTGCTAAGACAGAAGAAGCATTGCAGGAAACTAATGCATAGTTAAAAATATAATAATGTAAATTATTAGCAAAAAAATATTATTAATAATACACTTACTAAAAACCTCTATAGGAAAGTCATAATATGATAATTCTTATAGAGGTTTTTTGCAATATAAAAATCTCTATTCCGCACTTGAATATGTATATTGTGATAAGTATTTTGTGATATCATAATATCAGAATACATTAAAAATGGAGAACGAACTATGATGAACGATATTAATGGCATTAGTGAAGATATAATGGAATTGTTGTTAAGGGGTAAGAAGGCACTTGATGAAAAGGATTGGGAGACGGCATCTTTACTTTTTTCAAAAGCGATTACCGTTGATGATAAATGCGGAGACGCATATTATGGCGCGTGGTTGGCAAATAATCATGCTAACAGTGTAAAGAGCATGATTAAGGTATTTGTTGATAAATACAGTAATCCTAGTCCTGTAGCTGTTGAGTATTACAGGGATCATATTAATGAGATGGTCAAGGAATATCAGATTCCGGGATATTTGACTGATGAAGATATTATGATTCAATATGATTTTTGCTCTGATTCACTTTTTTATTCTACAGCAGAATCTTGTGCAGTTATGAAAGAACAAGCTATGAAAGAAATAGCAGAAGAAAAATTGTGGGTAAAGGCAAGGGAGTATGGAACAAAAGAACTACACGATAAAGTTGATTACATAATAGAAGAAATAGAAAGAACGTTAACTGAAAGAGCAGATGAAGCAGAAGATGATTATATCCGTTGTATTTCTGAAATCGTCAATGCAATTGGACAAAAAGTTTTGGACGCAGATAAGGTAATTATTGAAAGAAGTAATGAGGCTATTGAAGAAAGATTTCTTGATTATAAAAAGGCAGTATTGGAATTTAAATATGCCAGAAAAAAATCTGATTATGATCAATTAATACTTACGTTTAAAAAATGTGGAGAATACAAAGATTCAGAAGAATACATAAAAAAATGCATAAAAAAAAGAAAAAGGGCATGGATTGACTCTTTTTTATATATTATTGGCGATAATATAGACGACCACATGGATTTAATTTATTTTGCAATATTCTTACTTGCATTAGCTTTTGTTATATCCGTAAAACTATTATTGAGACTGATTTTTGGAATGACCTTGTAGAAACTTTTATATCTTAAGAAAACGTGATTGAAAAAAGAGTTTTTTATAGAACTTATATGGTATAATAATTGTATTAAAGTGAACGGAAGTGACAAGTGAATAATAAAGGAGGAAACGCTTATGGGACCTTGGGATGACGAAGTGAAAAACGGATTTGATGATATGTTTGATCTGGACAGGGACGGAAAGTTGGATTTTGATGAAAGATCAATGCAGCTTGATTTTATGTCACATGAATTTGATGATGATTATTCCGATAATAATGATTTTGATGATGATTGAGACAACTGATATCGATTCGATAACTTACTTTATAAGTTATCTTTTGGCTGATGCGCATTTCGCAGAAAGAACACTGAGGCGTTCTTGAAATAAAACAGCACGAGGTGACGTTTATGAGTACTACACATGACTACTATGAAGACAATGCAGAAGAATTCTTTGAATCTACAGTAGGTGCATAGACTGAGTATCTGTATAAGTATTGTTTGGAGTTAATTCCTCCTCATGGAAGAATTTTGGATTTGGGATGCGGTGCCGGAAGGGATTCTAAAAACTTTATAGACAGAGGATATGAAGTGGTGTCGGTTGATGCTTCAACAACACTAGCTTTATTGGCAAAGCAAAAACTTGGGATTGATGTTATATGCAAGACTTTTGATGAAATTGATTATTCTGAAGAGTTTGATGGAGTCTGGGCATGTGCATCACTGCTTCACTGTGATAAGGTAAAGTTGCCGGACATTATTGCTAAAGTAAGAGATGCACTTATTCCTGGAGGAGTGTTCTACGCTTCCTTCAAGTATGGGGAGTTTGAGGGAGAAAGAGATGGAAGATTCTTCCTTGATCTCAATGAAGAAAGTGTGGTAGAAGTTTTTTCAAGAGTAAGCGGACTGGCGATTAAGAAAGTTTGGGAGTCTGTTGATGTAAGACGAGATTGTGATGTAAAATGGATAAATATTGTTGCTGAGAAAAATTAATTATGGAAAGTTGGAATAACGTATGCAAAGATACGAAACTGACAAATATTTGAATTTGGAAATTAATCAAAATATATATTCTAACAACTTGGATTTAGAGGGCTTTTCATCTATGTTGAACAGCCCTTCTTTCTGTTACAAATTTTACTGGTTAGAGGCGTTAGTTAAGCTTATCTCGGAAGATATAACTGAGATGACTTTTGGAGATGTGATTGATGAGATGATTGCAAATGCCTGGTATTCCGTTGTGGAGTTTCACATTCACCTCAGTGGAATGGTTGAAGGAAGATTTAGGGACGGATTGGAAAATGCAGTAGTCTTACTTAAGGAGACAAGCGGACTGGAAACTAATGCGTCTAAGATTGAAATCAAGAAAGCTATAAAGGAACATGAGTCAGAACTTAAACAGTACAGAGTACAGCTCACAAAGATGGTTCCGTATCGTGCGTTGTCGGGATTTTTTATCGGTGAAACTGAAAAAGCAAATTGGAACAGTACGGAGAGACTTATCGCATACATAGAGAAGGTAAATAAGCACAAACTGCTTCCGTATACCCTTGGGAAGGAAAGTGGACTGAACAGAAAAGTTATAGTCAATCCGATATGGAAAGAGGTCATTCAGGATAATACTGTTCAGATACTTGGATGGATTCAGTATGAGAAAGTAAAGTGGCTTCAGAATAACAATCCTGAAGTTCCAAGTATTGTCTACAAGCTTCAACCTTTGGAGAATATGTCAAGAAAGCTAACGCGCGTACATAATCTTTGGGATGCGATTCTTGAAAAACGTCAGATTATGGATGTATTTACAAAGAAACCTGTGGATGACAATAAATATGATGTGGATCATTTCATTCCATGGTCATTTGTAATGAATGATGAACTTTGGAATCTGATGCCGATGGATTCCGGCCTTAATTCAAAAAAGAACAATCAGTTGCCTATATGGGACAAGTTTTTTGTTGATTTTGCAAACAACCAGTTCATCATGTATCAGGAAATACACGATAGTGAGAAGATGTATAAGTTATATGAGAAGTGTTACAAGGACAATATCCATTCAATTTGGGCGGCACAGGAACTGTACAAGAAAGGAAATGACAAGGATAAGTTCATGCATATTCTAGAGAGCAATATGCGTCCGGTATATGATTCGGCTAGAAGGCAGGGGTATCAAGTGTGGAATAAATTATAACAATAATATACTGTTGTTAATGGAATTTGTATATATATTTGCAAATTAAAGTGTTCTAAATCTCATTTGAAAATATATATTTTGCACTAAATATATGCTAACATACCAGATGAAGAGAGCGTGCAAATGGTAGCAAATGAGAAAGAAAGGAAAATGATGCTATGCTTAATGAAAAAAACAATAATGTGAGCAATGATAATGAATTAATTGGAGTATTAATAGCCGGAAAGGATGCTCTGGATAGGAGAGATTGGGAAAATGCATCATTGTTTTTTTCAGATGCATTAAGGATTGATGAAAAGTGCGGAGATGCATACTATGGCGCGTGGATGGCAAAATATCATGCAAACAGCCCAAAGAACATGGTTGATGTATTTGTGGAAAAATACGATGAACCATACACAGTAGTTGTTGATTTCTATAAAGATCATATAAATAAAATGGTTGAAAAATATGAGGTTTTAAGATATCTTCCGGCTAACTTGATAATCAAAAAGTATGATTATTACAAGAGTACTTCAATCGAGTCGACTGTAGCCTCACGTGTGGAACTAAAAGAACGGGCTATTGGCGAACTTATGAATGAATCCTTGTGGATGAAGGCAAAAGAATACGGAACACCTTCACTTCAGAAAAGAGTTGATATGATACTTAGCGAAATAGAGAAGAAACTTGAGGCAAAAATAGAACAGGCAAATGAAGATTATATGAGTAAAAACTCTGAGGTGGCAAAGGTGATCGGAGAAAAAATTAAAACTGCTGACGAGAAAGTTATAAATGAATATAACAAGGCTGTTGACAGAAGAGAAAAAGATTACAATAAAGCTGTAATGTTATGCAATGGTTCAAGAAGTAACGCTGATATTGAAAAAGCAATTAGATTATTTGAAAGAGTAAGAGGATACAAAGAGTCAGAAGATTATTTAATTAAATGTCTCAGGATCAGAAAAGAACCACTTTTTAGAATCGATATGTCTATGCAAAATATTGCAATTGCATTATGGGTTTTAGGCATGATAATAGCAAATCTGTTTTTGTAATTATATCAGATGCGAGATGACTCCCACTTCAAGCACATATGTGCTAAGTTGTGAGTAACAAAATAGTATCAGTGGGAGTACAATCTCACATCTGATATACGCTCCGCGAGGATTGAATTATAAGAGTTTCTTGAAATGTATAATTGTTACAATTAAATATTGAAGAATGATTTAGGAGCTGTGCAACAGCTCCTTTTTAAGTTCACTATGAAATTTTAGACTGAATATTTTTTTCTATATTTTTCGTATATTTTTCAAATATTTTTCGAGTAAAAAAAGTTTGATTGAGTACCAAATTTGTCCCATATGCTTTGGTATAATTATGAGTGTAAAAAGAAACATAAGGAGGAAGTGCGAGAATAAAAAAAACTTTATATAGATAATATGTTGCGTAATAAAGCAAAAAGTGATATAGTTTGAAAGAAGGGATGATAATAACTGCTGGGGATTAATAAGAGTATGAACAAAGTCGTTGACAGATAAACAAAACTGTATTAAGATAAATGTACGAACATAAGTTCGAAAGGAGAATGATATGAACAAAGAAGATAAATTAAAAGCATTAGATGCGGCCATTACACAGATTGAAAAAGCCCATGGAAAGGGTTCTATTATGAGGTTAGGAGACAAGGCAGCTAATTTAAATGTTGAGACTATTCCTACTGGGTCCCTCAGTTTGGATATTGCACTTGGTCTTGGAGGTATTCCAAAGGGAAGAGTTGTTGAGGTTTATGGTCCTGAGTCTTCAGGTAAGACTACAGTTGCCCTTCATATGATAGCAGAAGTTCAAAAACGCGGAGGCGTGGCAGGTTTCATTGATGCCGAGCATGCTCTTGACCCTGTATATGCCAAGAACATCGGAGTGGATATTGATAATTTATATATTTCACAGCCGGACTTTGGTGAGCAGGCACTAGAGATTGCAGAGACTATGGTTAGATCGGGAGCTGTTGATCTTATTGTTATTGACTCTGTTGCAGCATTAGTCCCAAAGGCTGAGATTGATGGAGAGATGGGAGATTCTCATGTGGGATTACATGCAAGACTCATGTCACAGGCTCTTAGAAAACTTACACCTGTTGTCAATAAGACTAATTGTACTGTTGTATTTATCAACCAGTTACGTGAGAAGGTCGGAGTTATGTTTGGAAATCCTGAAGTTACTACAGGTGGTAGAGCTTTGAAGTTCTATGCTTCTGTCAGACTTGATGTCAGACGTGTTGAGACACTCAAGCAGGGTGGAGAGGTTATTGGTAACAGAGCTAGAGTGAAAGTAGTTAAGAATAAGATTTCACCACCATTTAAGGAGGCAGAGTTTGATATTATCTTTGGTAAGGGAATTTCCAAGGAAGGTGATATATTAGATCTTGCAGCAAATGCAGGAATAGTTAATAAGTCGGGAGCTTGGTATGCTTACAATGGCGACAAGATTGGACAGGGACGTGAGAATGCTAAGGCTTGGCTTGCTGAGAATCCTATGGTTATGGAAGAGATTGATGCAAAGGTGAGAGAGTTCTATTGCAAGAAGCCGGAAGATGAAGTGGTTGCAGAAGAACAGGCAAATGAGAAAGATGGTGAGTAATGTACAGGGTTACGGAAGTATCCCCTTACAATAAGATGAAAGTAAGAGTAAAACTGGATTCCGGTTTTACTTTTGCTTTATATAAGGGAGAAATATCTAAATATAAGATTTTCACAGATGAATACATATCTGAAGAGATACTTAATCAAATTGTTGATGAAGTCTTAAAGAAGAGAGCAAAGGAACGGGCTTTGTATCTGATTAGTGATGTGATTAAGACAAAGAAACAAATTACTGATAAGCTTGAGAAGGATTGTTATCCAAAGAGTGTTATTGACTATGTTATTAGTTTCTTAGAGGAATATTCTTTTGTAGATGATTATAGTTATGCATGTAGTTATGTGCAGACATATTCTTCTAGAAAGAGTGTTTCTCAGTTGAAGTGCGATTTATATAAGAAAGGTATCGAAAAGTCTATGATTGAGTCAGTTTTATCAGAATGTGAGATAGATGAAGATGCTTCCATAGACAGATTGATGGAGCGTGGAATCAGAAAGTATGATATCAATGACATATCAGGTAAGAGAAAGTTATATGCCATGCTTATGAGAAAAGGATATGGATATGATTGTATCAACAGAGCTTTGAACAGAGCGAAGAATAATTACTGTATAGACTAATTATTCAGTTAGTATAGCATATAATATGTGATTCATAGATGATTAGTCAAATGTATAGTTAAATGTATAGAATTAGCAATGTTGTCACATTTTTTTTGCGTTAATTGTGTAATTTGACAAAATATCACAAAAAATTCATTGATTATTTGTATATTTATCATGCACTTTGCTTGACATAACTACATATACGCGATAGAATAAAAATGTTGTTTTGCACAATGAAAATAGAATAAGGAGGTGCTCCTGTGAATACAGTTACGGTTATTATAATTTGTGTAATTGAGTTCGTCGTGGTAGCACTTGTTTCTTCACTTATTACATCTTTTTATAAAAAAAATGTATCAGAAAAGAAGATTGGTAGCGCGGAGGATAAGGCAAGAGAGATTATTGACAATGCTTTAAAGACTGCTGAGACCAAGAAGAAAGAAGCACTCTTAGAAGCTAAGGAAGAAAACCTTAAGGCTAAGAATGAACTTGAGAAAGAAACAAGAGAGCGAAGAACAGAGTTACAGAAATATGAGAAACGTGTTCTTAGTAAGGAAGAAGCTGTTGAGAAGAAGGCTGAACAGTATGAAAAGAAGGAAGCCGCTCTTCACAAACGCGAAGATGAACTTACTAAGTTAAAAGCAGAAGTTGATCAGTTAAATGCTCAACGTATACAGGAATTAGAAAGAATCTCTGGATTGACCTCCGAACAGGCAAAAGAATATTTATTACAATCTGTTGAAGAAGATGTTAAACATGAAACAGCCAAACTTATCAAGGAATTAGAGACAAGAGCAAAAGAAGAGGCAGACAAGAAGGCTAAGGACTTAGTTGTTACAGCTATTCAGAAGTGTTCTGCTGATCATGTTGCAGAGACAACTATTTCAGTTGTTAACCTTCCAAATGATGAAATGAAAGGTAGAATTATCGGTCGTGAGGGTAGAAATATTAGAACTCTCGAGACACTTACAGGTATTGATTTGATTATAGATGATACACCTGAAGCAGTAATTTTATCAGGATTTGATCCAATCAGAAGAGAGGTTGCAAGAATTGCGCTTGAGAAGCTTGTTGTAGATGGAAGAATCCATCCGGCAAGAATTGAAGAGATGGTAGAAAAGGCTCAGAAAGAAGTCGATACTATGATCAAAGAAGAAGGTGAGGCTGCAACTCTTGAAGTTGGAGTACATGGTTTACATCCTGAACTTGTTAAGCTTTTAGGTAAGATGAAGTTCAGAACAAGTTATGGTCAGAATGCACTTAAGCATTCAATTGAAGTTTCACTTTTATCAGGATTGCTTGCATCAGAACTTGGACTTGATGTCAGAATGGCAAAGAGAGCAGGTTTGCTTCATGATATAGGTAAGGCGGTTGACCGTGAGATGGAAGGTTCACATATTCAGCTTGGTGTTGATCTTTGTAGAAAATATAAAGAGTCAGCTCTTATTATCAACGCTGTAGAAGCTCATCACGGTGATGTTGAGCCTCAGTCATTGATTGCATGTATAGTACAGGCAGCGGATGCTATTTCGGCAGCCAGACCTGGTGCCAGAAGAGAAACATTAGAAACATATACAAACAGATTGAAAGAATTAGAAGACATTACAAACTCTTATAAGGGAGTTGACAAATCTTTTGCTATTCAGGCGGGTAGAGAGGTTCGTATTATGGTAGTACCTGAACAGATTACTGATGATGATATGGTATTATTGGCTAGAGATATCTCAAAACAAATTGAAGATGAGTTAGAGTATCCTGGACAGATCAAGGTTAATGTTATTAGGGAATCCAGAGTAATTGATTATGCTAAGTAGAATTGCGCGATAAGCGATGTGCATAAAATAATATGGCAGTTGTGAGAATTTCTTGCAACTGCCTTTTATATTGTGATATACTTTTTATTGGTTTGTGATTCCGAATATACAGAAATTTCAAAGGAATGCACAGATTGAATTGATAAAAAAGGAATTAGATTCCCGTTTTTGTAGGAGGAAAATTATGAGTAAACTTGGTTTTATTGGAATGGGTAATATGGGGTATGCAATGTTAAAAGGAACTTTGAAGTCTTTTGTTCCTTCTGAGATTGTTTTCTCTGATGCTGATGCAAAGAGAATGGAAACAGTATCAAACGAAACCGGTGTTGAATCTGTTGCTTCCAATGCGGAATGTGTACACAGAACAAAATATGTTGTTCTTGCGGTTAAACCACAGTTTTTTGATATTGTATTGGAAGATATCATTGATGTTGTAACACCTTCGCATGTTATTATTTCAATCGCACCTGGTATTACAATTGCAAATATAAAAGAAAAATTAGGTTCTGATATCAGAGTTGTAAGAGCAATGCCTAATACCCCTGCTTTGGTTGGTGAAGGTATGACTGGCGTCTGCTATGACAAGAATGATTTTTCCGTAGAAGAACAGGATAATATCAGAAATATATTTGAAGCTATAGGTAAGATGAAGATAGTCAGCGAAAAGAATATGAGTGCAGTTACATGTGCCAGTGGTTCTTCGCCTGCTTATGTATACATGTTTATTGAGGCATTGGCAGATGGATGTGTAATGTGTGGAATGTCAAGAAATGATGCATATGAATTCGTTGCACAGACAGTTCTCGGTTCAGCGAAGATGGTTCTTGAGACTAAGAGACATCCTGGAGTGTTAAAGGATATGGTTTGTTCACCAGCCGGAACAACTATTCAAGCTGTTAAGGAACTTGAAGAAGCAGGTTTTAGAAGTGCACTTATCAAAGCTACAGAGGCATGCTACAAGAAGAGTGAGCATATTGATTAGTTTCTGCTGCTAACTGATGGTAGTTTAAAGTTTAGCAATAAGTGTATTTATTAAACACTACACTGATTATATATACAAATAGGCGGTTTAGCATGGAAGAATTCGTAAGATACGACAGAGAATTAAAGTATAAGGGAAAGATTATCGACATTTACAAGGATTATATAACGACGCCTGAAGGCAAGAATGTTGAATGGGATTTCATAGGTCACAAGGGTGCGGCGGCAGTTATTCCTGTGCTGGATGATGGCTCTGTCATATTGGTCAAACAGTGGAGAAACTCAATTGACAGATTTACTTTAGAGATTCCTGCAGGGGGACGAGACGGCATAAACGAAGATACAAAAACTTGTGCTGCACGCGAGCTTGAGGAGGAGACAGGGTATAAATCTGATGATATAGAATTTTTGCAGACAATAGTTCCCGTTGCTGCATATTCCCAGGAAACTATTGATATTTACGTTGCAAGAAATCTTGTTACCACAAAACAGAACCTTGACCCTGATGAGTTTATAAATGTAAAACGATATAAGGTTAAGGACTTAGTGGATATGATTCTCAATAATGAGATTCAGGACTCAAAGACGGCAGCTTCAATAATGGCATATTATGTGAAGTATTGCGTGAATAAATAGAAGCAATATATGATTTGCATAATGGGAATATATAAAATTTCTGCATAAATAGAAAATGAATTGCTTTGACATAAAAGTACCATATATGAATAAAATGTATTAATATTTTTATGGCGTGTTATGAATGGGTTTTAAAGTTGTCAGATTATTAAATAAGTTTGATTTTAAACTTTACTCGGCTTTATTATCAATTGCTGTTTTTACGGTTTTGATTAATATAGTCGGAGTAAAGTTTTTTTTATTTGATATAGAATTGTCAGAAAAGATGATTGACATAAAGGTGGTTGGGGTACTATTGTTTATGATTAACCTATTTGTTTTTGCGATAAAGAAAGTAAGTTTTGTATTTGTTACATTGCTATTTAAAAGAAATAGGGTGATTGAATTTCTTTGGATTTCATATTCTGTGACTATAATGCAAATTGTATTTGTTAACATATTGAATTCCGGAGGAGAGCTTAAACAAATCATTTTTCTGGTGATAATATATATGCCAAGATATTTTGTTAACATATTGGGAATTATCATTTTTGATAAATTGAATCCTTTTATAAAGGACTACATAAAAGAAACAAAAGTGGTGAGAGAAATAGTGATTTTATCAAAAATCACAATGATATTGCTTTTATATTCACTTATTTTTACAATTTTGTGGGGGAATGTAATATTTTTTTTACAAATTTTTTGAGAAAAAAATAACAATATGTTGTAGTGAAGATGAAAGACAAAACGAGATGTGGTGTAAAACCCGAAAAATCCCCGATTTTTGGCGTGATTATGGGCAAAAAATAGATTTGATTTTATTTATGTTAACATATATAATGTTATTTATCAGTAGAAAAATGAGTATGAATGGTGTGATTATTCATTTTTAAGATTTGTCGAAGAACGGATAATTAAAAGAAAAAATTGAGAAAAAACTACGGAAAAGGTTTACAGTATGCAACAGATAATTGAAGAATTTATTGTACAAATGCATAACACTAAAAATACTTCTGCCAACACTGAAGTTTCATATAAGAGAGACCTCACAAAGTTATTTGAGTATTTGCAGTGGAAAGAAGTTGATGATGTTACGGTTGAGGATTTGACAGGGTATATTTCCTACCTCAAAGAAAAAGGAAGAGCAGACACTACCATTTCAAGAACTATAGCATCCATGAAAGCATTCTTTTCATTTACCAATGAATTCAGATATTCAAAGTTTAATGTGGCAAATGACTTAAAGGCTCCAAAGATTGAAAAGAAAGAACCGAAAGTTCTTTCAATCCAGGAGATTGAATTGTTGCTCGGGTGCCCAAATAAGAATACTCCTAAGGAACTGAGAGATAAGGCAATGCTTGAGCTGTTATATGCTACAGGAATCAGAGTGTCGGAGATTATTAATTTAAAAGTTTCAGATATAAGCTTTGAAAATGAGTGTATTATTTGCCATGAGAGAAACAAAGACAGAGTTATTCCTTTTGGTAATGAGGCAAAAAATGCATTAATT
Source organism: Lachnospiraceae bacterium (assembly GCA_024698345.1). Lineage (GTDB taxonomy): Bacteria > Bacillota > Clostridia > Lachnospirales > Lachnospiraceae > SIG293. The sequence continues at coordinate 24,594 of JAILRH010000176.1, forward strand.
AATTATTTGAAAAATGGTCGCAACAGTATTGTTGGAGATTTATCAAAGAACACAATTCTGTTTCCTAATATTTCCGGTCAGGAGATGAGCAGACAGGGTGTTTGGAAGATGATTAAGAACTATGGAAAGAAAGCCGGAATTAAGGCTGAGATAACTCCGCATACGCTCAGACATTCATTTGCTTCACATCTTGTAGAAAATGGAGCAGAATTGAAGGCGGTTCAGGAGATGCTTGGACATTCAGATATATCAACTACACAGATATATTTGTCCAAAGAGAATAAACGCTTGAGAGAAGTATATGCAAAAGCGCATCCAAAAGCTTAAGTAAGTTTGATCATAACTATACGTAAATATGTAAGCAAATAAATATTATAAAAAGTATAACTAAGTGAAACGAAAGAGGTGTGCGTGATGAACACACCGTGATACATAAAAAAGAAATGATAAAGGACCCGATATTTGAGAAAAAGATTTTCTGATTCCCAAGTACCGGGTTTCTTATTTTTATTATATTTTTAATACATATTTATCAATGCAAATACATAAAACAAAAAAATCCACGCTATCATTTTAAAATAGCGTGAAATTTTTGTTGTTATTTAATATTTTGATATTCTACAGATATCCGTATACTATGTTGATTAATTCAACAGTCTTGTCCCAACCGAGGCAAGGATCAGTAATTGACTTACCGTAAATACCCTCGCCAACTTTCTGGGCACCGTCTTCGATATAACTTTCTACCATAAGACCTTTTACAAATGATTTTAATTCAGGAGAGTGTTTGCGGTTGTGCATAATCTCTTTTGCAATTCGGATCTGCTCTAAATACTGCTTGTTTGAGTTTGAGTGATTTGTATCAACTACAACTGCAGGATTTGCAAATCCTTTTTTGATATACATGTCATATAAGTGGATTAAATCTTCGTAGTGATAGTTTGGAATACACTGTCCGTACTGGTTAACGGCACCACGAAGAATAGCATGAGCTATATCATTACCGCTTGTTTCAACATCCCAACCTCTGTAAAGAAATGAGTGACCTGCCTGAGCAGCCTCAATGGAATTGAGCATGATTGATAAATCTCCACTAGTAGGATTCTTCATACCAACAGGAATGTCTATTCCGGAAGTTGTAAGTCTGTGCTGCTGATCTTCAACCGAGCGGGCACCAACTGCCACGTAAGATAAAATATCTGAAAAATATCTGTGATTTTCGGGATAGAGCATCTCATCTGCAATTGGAAATCCTGTGTTTTCCATTATTTTAAGAAATAGATGTCTTATTGTGATAAGGCCCTGAAGTAAATCAGGAGCTTTTTCAGGATCAGGCTGGTGGAGCATACCTTTATATCCTTTTCCGGTTGTTCTTGGTTTGTTGGTATATACTCTTGGAATGATGATAATCTTATCTTTTACCTTCTCCTGAATATCTTTGAGTCGGTTAGTATAATCTAAAAGGGCTTCCTCATTATCTGCTGAACATGGTCCGATAATGAGAATAAATTTGTCAGATTCACCTGTAAATACTTTTCTGATTTCCTTGTCGTTTTCTTCTTTTTTCATTGCAATAGCTTCCGGAACAGGATACATATTCTTGATTTCCTGAGGGGTTGGAAGCTTTCTGTAAAATTCAAAGCTCATATTTTTCCTCCGATATTAATTATAAAACAATTTACAATAGTAAAGTATAACATATTTATCAAAATCTTCAATAAAAAAAGACAGTGATAAAATGTTAGGTAAAAAAGACAGTGATAAAATGTTAGATAAAAAAGACAGTGATAAGATATTACATTTAACAAATGTATAAAAAAGAATTTTAAGAAAATATTAATAAATTCACGACTTTACAAAGAAACAATTATGTTATATTTTAAATATTGATATTTTTGCAGTATAATCTATTTATAATGAACAGGGAAATTTGCATATTTGTTTTTGAGAAACAGAGAGGTGATTATATTATGGCAAAAAGAGTTATATGGATAATTTTGGACAGTGTCGGAATCGGATGTGCGCCGGATGCGGAAAGATTTGATGATGCCGGAGCTGATACTCTTGGACATATTTATGAAACCAAGAAAGAAAAGGAAGATTTTTCACTGCCAAATCTGGAATCATTAGGGCTTGGTATGATTGATGGAGTAAACAAAAGCATCAATTCATGTGACAAGACCCGTGGAGTCTATTTTAAGTGTTCAGAAAAATCTGCAGGAAAAGATACTACTATCGGTCATTGGGAGATGACAGGAATAATAACGCAAAGACCTTTTCCGACGTTCAAGGATGGTTTTCCAAAAGAAGTAATTGATGAGTTTATAAAAGAATGTGACTTGCCAGGGGTACTTGGAAATAAAGTTGCATCCGGCACGGTTATTCTGGATGAGCTTGGAAATGAACATATAAAAACAGGAAAACCGATTGTCTACACATCTGCGGACAGTGTTTTTCAAATTGCATGTCATACTGATATATATCCAATTGAAAAACTGTATGATATGTGTGAGAAAGCAAGAAAGATTTTGAGGGATGAAAATGCTGTTGCAAGGGTTATTGCAAGACCTTTCGCAGGAGAGGAAGGTCAGTTTTACAGAACTTCCGACAGAAGAGATTTTTCCCTGAAGCCTGACGGGAATAATCTGCTTGTTAATTTGAATAAGAACAATATTCCGGTATATGCAGTTGGCAAGATTGAAGATATTTTTGCCGGCGTGGGAATAAGTGAAGCTGTTCATACTAAAGACAATATGGATGGTGTTGACAAAACAATAGAATATATGAAGAATAAAAAGGAAGAATGCCTGATTTTTACAAATCTTGTAGAGTTTGATTCGAAATGGGGTCACAGAAGAGATTTAGAAGGTTATGCCCAGGGACTTGTTGATTTTGATAAAAGGCTTGTAGAGATTATGGAATTGATGACTGAGGACGATTTACTTGTTATTAATGCTGATCACGGTTGCGATCCTACTTATAAAGGAACTGATCATACCAGAGAGTATATACCTGTTCTGATGTATGGCAAGAATCTTGCAACAGCAAATGCCCATGTAAGGGACACATTTGCAGATATAGGAACTACTATTGGCAGTTATTTTGGAGTTGTTTCGCCAAACGGAAAAGAGGTTATATGAAGACTGTAAATGATATGGAAGTTATGTATCACATCAATATGAAAAAAGGTGATGTGGGAGAGTATTGCATATTGCCGGGAGATCCCGGAAGGTGCAAAAAAATAGCAGAGTATTTTGAAGATGCGCATTTTGTGACATCGAACAGAGAGTTTACAACATATACAGGTACCATAGAAGGAAAGAAAGTTTCTGTTACGTCAACAGGAATAGGAGGTCCTTCAGCGGCCATTGCAATGGAAGAACTTGCTAAGTTAGGAGTTCACACCTTCATTAGAATAGGTACATGCGGAGGCATTAATCTCAAAGTTAAATCCGGTGACAGTGTCATTGCAAATGCTGCCATAAGGCATGAAGGAACAAGTAGGGAATATGCGCCTATTGAGTATCCTGCGGTATCTGATTTTGAAGTGACAAGAGCACTTGTGGATGCATGCAGAGAACTTGGTAAGAATTATCATTGCGGAGTGGTTCAGTGCAAAGATTCTTTTTACGGACAGCACAGCCCTGAAGTGATGCCGGTTTCTTATGACCTTCTCAACAAATGGGAGGCATGGAAGCGATTGGGAGTTCTTGCAAGTGAGATGGAGTCGGCAGCTTTATTTACTGTTGCAGCCAGACTTGGGGTCAGATGTGGTGCTGTTTTCAATGTTGTTTGGAATCAGGAAAGAAAAGCACTGGGGTATGAAGAAGAGGATTGCCTTGATACGGACAGTTCTATTCAGGTTGCAGTTGAGGCAATTAAGAAATTAATCGAGGAATAAACAATGTTTAAGAATAAAAAGATAAAAGAATTATTTTTCAATATAAAAAATACTGTTCGGGATAATTTTAAACAATACAAGGACATATTTAAAAAAACATATAATAAACAGATTGTGTATATGTATTTGTTTGATGCCATTATTGTTACGTTGATAATTGAGATGCTTGCAAGACATTCTTTTGCAAAGGGAATATACTATCTGATTTCATCACCATATGTTCTTCTCTGTAATGCGATGATTGTTCTTATGACATTATCTGTAACATTGTTGATTAGAAGACGTATTTTCGGTATGGCAGTTATTTCTATCATATGGATTATATTTGGCGTGGCAAACAGTGTATTGCTTTCATACAGAGTTACTCCGTTTACAGCTGTTGATCTTATGCTGATAGACAGTGCAATTTCAATTATGAATAAATATGTAAGTCCGCCAATGATAGTTCTCATTATAGTGCTTGCTATCGGTGCAGTTGTGGGGCTTGTATATATATGGAAGAAAATTCCTAAGATTGACCATAAGATAAATATTGTTAAGACAGCGGGAATTATTGCTCTTGTGTATGCAATTGCCCTAGGATCCATTAATCTTGGAATAAGTGCTGATCTTTTGGCCACAAAGTTTGGTAATCTTGCTGACAGTTATAGGGAATTTGGTTTTGTTTATTGCTTTGTAAATAGTCTGATAAATACAGGGATTGATAAGCCTCAGGATTATTCTGACGAGAAGATAAAAAGTATAAAGGATGAGACTAAAGAGCATACAAAGGAAGAAGAAATAAAAAAAACACCTAACCTTATCTTCCTTCAGTTAGAATCTTTCTTTGATGTAAACAATATGAAAAATCTTAAGTTTTCAGAGAATCCATTGCCTTATTATACAGAATTAAAAGAAAAATTTCCTCATGGATATATGGATGTTCCAATTGTTGGAGCAGGAACTGTTAATACTGAGTTTGAGGTTATGACAGGTATGAATCTTGATGATTTTGGTCCGGGAGAATATCCATTCAAGACAGTTCTCAAGGAGAAAACATGTGAAAGCATATGTTATAATCTGAAAAATTACGGATATAAATGTCATGCTATACACAATAATACAGCAACTTTTTATAGTAGAAATCTTGTTTTCAGTAATCTCGGATATGACACATTTACTTCGGTAGAAACTATGAATGTTGAAGAGAGAACACCTATGGGATGGGCAAAAGATAAGTATCTTACCCAGTATATCATGCAGGCGCTCAAATCCAGCAAGAAACAGCAGGATTATATTTACACCATTTCTGTTCAGGGACATGGAAGTTATCCTTCTCATGAGGGAGATTTTCCAATCAAAGTCGAAGGCATTGATGATGTGGCAAGAAAAAATTCATTTGAATATTATGTGAGTCAGATTAATGAGATGGATGCATTTCTGAAAGAACTTACCGGTGAATTAAGTACTTTGAAAGAAGATACTGTACTCGTGTTGTATGGAGATCACCTTCCAAGCCTTGGTATCACGGAAGAAGAACTTGTTGATGGAGATGTTTTTAAGGAAGAATATATTATCTGGAGTAATTTTGACGCGGGATTTGAGAATGAAGATATTGAGGCGTTCCAAATGCAGTCTAAGATATTGAGTCAGTTTAATATGGATGCAGGTGATATTAATAAATATACACAGAAACACAGACTTGACGAAGATCAGGATGAGTATTTGGAAGGACTTAAAAATCTGGAGTATGATATGCTTTATGGCGACAATCTCATTTATGAGGGAGAAAATCCGTACAAGGGTACAGATATCCAGTTCGGTCTGAAAAAAGTTATCTTCAGATCTATAAATCCGACTTTGGCTGAGGATGGAAAGATATATATTTATGGAAGTAATTTTACTCAGTATAGTCGTGTCTTTGTTAATGATAAGAAACTTGAAACTGAGTTTGTGGACCCAAGTACACTGATTGTTTATTATCCGGAGTTGGAAATCGGTGATTCCTTCCTTGTAAAACAGCAGAATTCAGACAGTCATGTCTTGATTGTGACGGATTCAATTGTTTATGAGGATGAGAACAATGAGGAAGATTCTGATGATAAAATGCATGAAGAAACCTCGGCAGTTGAGGAATCAAGTGGCGAAACTGAAGAAGTAACAAAGAAACACAAAAAGAAAAAGGAATAAATATAAATGACTCTCACTACAATATAATAAAAGAGTAGTGAGAGTTTTTTATGGTTAAAAAATGTGTCGTGATGTGGCTGACTGTATTGTTGGTGGTTTTTAATCCATTTCAGATTTGTGGGAGTGGGTATAATCATTCGGAAATGAATCAAAATCGAGTGGTTCAAAGTGGCGCGATTAAAAATGACATGACGCAGAATAATATGTTGCACAATAATGTGTCACAAAATAATGACTTTGATTTTGATTTATGATGCTCTTGCAAATGGAAAAATAAGCAAGGAAGATTTGGTTACAACCAATTCTTATGCAAAAAGTATGGGTGGATCACAGGTGTTTCTTGAAGAAGGAGAAAAACAGACTGTTGAGACAATGATAAAGTGTATTGTAATAGCTTCCGGAAATGATGCAGCTGTTGCAATGGCTGAACATATAGCCGGGTCGGAACAGAAATTTGTTGAGTTGATGAATAAACGCTCAATAAAAATAGGAATGAATGACACCCATTTTGAGGATTGCACCGGACTTACAGATTCAGATAATCATTATTCCTGCGCAAGAGATGTGGCGGTAATGAGCAGGGAACTTGTTGTGAAATATCCGGATATTCTAAAGTACTCCTCAATCTGGATGGAAACAATTATTCACAGCACAGACAAAGGGCAAAAAGTGGGGCGGATTGAGTATTATATTGGAAATAAACAAATTGGTGAAGTGGATTTGATATCCTGTGAAAATGTAAAAAAAGCACATTTTGTGTATGTTTTTTTCAAAATAATACAATATATTGTGGCAATGATGTAATAAACCATTGAAAAAAACAGTTTTTTTATGTAAAATTGAAAAGTCGGAAAAAATCATTTATTTTGTCAGAAAGGAAGTCTGAGATGGATTTAGCTGTAAAGCTTGAAGTATTTGAAGGTCCCTTGGATCTTTTGCTTCATCTTATAGATAAAAACAAAGTTGATATATATGATATTCCAATAGTTGAGATTACAAAACAATATATGGAATATGTTGATGCAATGGACAAAGATGATCTGAATCTTGTCAGTGAATTTCTTGTTATGGCAGCAACCCTTGTTGATATCAAGTGCAAGATGCTTCTTCCAAAAGAGGTAAATGAAGAAGGCGAGGAGATAGATCCAAGAGAGGAACTTGTTGCAAAACTTATAGAATATAAGATGTACAAATATGCGGCAATTGAACTTAGAGACCGACAGTTATATGCGGGCAAATCATTGTATAAGGAGCCAACAATTCCTGATGAAGTTCTTAAGTACAGACCTCCGGTTAATCTGGATGAGATTTTGGAAGGAATGGATTTAAAGAAACTCAACGAAGTATTCCAGATGGTACTCAAAAGACAGGTTGACAAGATTGACCCGATAAGAAGTAAGTTTGGAAAGATTGAGATGGAAGAAGTCAGCCTTACAGACAAGATTGATTATGTAAAGCATTATACAAGAGAGAGACGAAACTGCAGTTTTAAGCAGATGCTCGAAACACAAAAATCAAAGATGAATGTTATTGTTACTTTCCTGGCAGTTTTAGAACTGATTAAAAATGGTGTTATCACAGTGCGTCAGGAGAGAACATTTGATGATATATACATATCAGCATAAATAATATCTCGATAGATGTGAAGAGGAGATAGTCGTGGGAAAAATTAATTATGAAGCGGCAATAGAAGCTATTTTGTTTACTATGGGTGAATCAGTGGAAATAGATAAGATAGCGGTTGCGCTTGATATAAAAAAGAAAGATGTTGTTAAAATAGTAAACGGATTAAAAGAAAAGTTGGATAATGAAGACAGAGGAATAAGGATAATAGAACTTGAGAATGCGTATCAGCTTTGCACAAAACCTGAGATGTATGACATTCTTATCAAAATCGCAAAACAGCCAAAGCGTCAGATCCTAACAGAAGTGCTTATGGAAACATTGTCAATTGTTGCATATAAACAGCCTATTACAAAAGGTGAAATAGAGCGAATCAGGGGCGTGAAGTGTGATCACGCAGTTAACAAACTTGTTGAGTATGATTTGATTGAGGAAGTAGGAAGACTGGATGTCCCGGGAAGACCTATTCTGTTTGGAACCACAGAAGAGTTTTTGAGAAGATTTGGTGTTGATTCATCTGATAATCTTCCTGATATTGATTTAGACAAAATTGAAGAATTTAAGATAGAAGCTGAGCAGGAAGTTGCTATCAGATCAAATGATTAAGGAGCAGTTGAAAAGTGGGAAACTCCCCCGTTTTTCAACTGCTTTTAAAGTTGTTAGGGGAGGTGGTTTTATAAAAAAGCTAATATCACAATTGATTAGAACAATCACAGCAACTATAATAATTTCAATAATTACAGCAGCTACAGTATTCTCGTTGCCTGTCGGCAATATTGAGGTGCAGTGCAAGGAACGGGAAGAAGAGCCGTGGGATATTCATGCACAGTCAGCGGTTCTGATTGATGGAGAAAATGGAAGGGTTTTATTTGGAAAAAATCCCGATGAGAAGAGAAGTATTGCCAGTACAACAAAGATAATGACATGTATTATAGCACTTGAAAATTCAAGCCCCGATGATATTGTCGAGGTGTCATCGAGAGCTGCTGCAATGCCAAAAGTAAATATGAGAACTAAAGCCGGTGAAAAATATAAAATGAATGATTTGTTGTATGCGATGATGCTTGAGTCCTACAATGATGTTGCGGTAGCTATTGCAGAACATATTTCGGGTTCGGTGGAAAACTTTGCGGTTCTTATGAATGAAAAGGCTGTTGCGTTAGGAGCCTACAATACTAATTTTGTTACACCAAACGGTCTTGATGCGGATAATCATTATTCCACAGCGTATGATATGGCACTAATTGGAGCATATGCAATAAGGGAAAAAAGATTTTTGGAAATAGTAAATAAAAAAACACACAGTTTTAATGAAATGACGGGAAAACGATGTATTATTGTTAATAACAAAAACGGTTTTCTTGGGATGGAGAGTGAATCAATTGGAATTAAGACCGGTTTTACGGGAAAGGCAGGATATTGTTTCGTGGGAGCGGTAGATAATAATGGACACAGATTGATAAGTGTGGTTCTTGGAAGCGGGTGGCCTCCAAATAAGACTTTTAAGTGGAATGATACAAAAAGATTAATTGCCTATGGGAGAAAGCACCAATGAATAAAGGCGATTATGTTGGACGGTATTATCTGATTGTAAATGATAAAGTTGAGAAAACTTTTGAAATTGTGTTGTCTGATAAAATTGAAAAGCGAGATTATTGTTATATTGTGAAACAGATATTTAAATTTTTCTTTTTACACTATAATAAAATAACATTAAATAATTAAAAATAAAAGTAAGAAGGCTATCGCATTTTGATAATAATCTTAACAATATTAAGATAGTAATATATAATTGCAAATGGAAGTTTTATTATGGTATAGTAGTGTGGGTGTCTTGAAGTGACATTATATTGGAAACGAAGATGATTATAGATCCAAAGGAAGATAATAGATAGTGTCAAGTGACATATGAAAAAATGAGTTAAAGAAAAAAGGCTCAAAAGTGAACCTTGAAAATGTAAATATATAGGTTGTGGTGTACTGACGCCACCCTTGACAGCACAAAAAGAACTGCTGTAGGTCGGTTACC